>NZ_MPZR01000020.1:0-23160 GCF_002020075.1 Thioclava sp. F36-7
TTGCGGCCTCGCCAATACTTACAAGCTTCTTCATCATTTAGATGATATATGATACGAAAAGCATAAGTCAAATTGAACTGTTAAAGCCCCAAGGCACCTCGTCCGCAGCGGAGCCCCCCCGCGCGAAGCGCAAAAGCTGCAGGCTCTACGATCGAAACTTTTCGACGGCCTGTTCCCTTCACCGCAAACTGACCCTGCCGATCGCGGATAATGGGGGGCAATATCTGCCGCAAGGGCACGGGCGCCTACTTCCCGGTGATCCCGCCCGAGCGTCCCGCTGCCGAAGTGAACACGCAGGTCGATGCCTTTCTCGATATCGAGAAAGGCCGCCCTCCCTCAGCCTCGAACGCACATCTGGGTTGAGAGACGCATTTCTCATCTCATTTCTCGGTTGCATCTTGTATCGCCGCCCGCCAACCCCATCTATAAAATGCTTAGTTATTCCGACCGCACCCTGTCTCCCTTATCGGCCTCAGTTTGCTTTTCGATCTGACCGGCCGACCTGCCGCATCCTGCGGGCAGATTTCCAAACAAGGAGACAACACGATGGCCAATGGCACCGTGAAATGGTTCAACCCCGGCAAAGGCTTCGGCTTCATCCAACCCGAGAGCGGTCGCAAGGACGTGTTCCTGCACATCAGCGCGCTCGAACGGGCGGGCCTTTCCCAGATCGACGACGGTCAGAAAGTGACCTTCGAGATCGAAACCGGCCGCGATGGTCGGGAATCCGCCAAGGATCTCGAACTCGCCTGATAAAACCGTTCGCGGACTGGTGTCTTCCGGTCCGCGAACGCGCCCATGTGGCGAGAGTCTTCTCTGCTCGAATACCTTTGCGCAGTCCAGGTTCGAAACATCTGTAGAACCACCCATCCGGCATTGCGGACCAAGATGTGCGGGCGGGTTCAAAATTCACCTGTCTACGCGGAGAACGATCATGGGCTATTCCCCTCAAAAGAAACAACTCGACCTCAAGGATTTCCTGAGCCAACCCGCCAAAAAAGGTTTCCGGAAAGGCGTCGGCTTTCGTCGTGCGCCGACAAATCCGTCCCCTGTCAAAGCCAGCGCAAAACAGGCCACGGCAAAATAAATAGCTTTGCCGGGTTCGTTAATTTCCAGACTCCGCGAATAATCTTGCCTGATGGCGGCTCCCCGAGAGACGGGGCTGATCAGTCGGCGTTCAGCGCGAGCCACTTTCCTGAATGCTTATTGAGACGCCTTGATCCTAGCTTTGGGCCAAGACTCCCTCATGGGTGGCAGCCTCCTCGCGCGCCGCGTTCGCCGTGGGTTCGCTACCGCTTGGCCCCAAATCGGCCGGCCACAGTCACTCACGGCATTTCCACATTGACGTGGATCACGGACTCAAGCTCCCTTCTCGTGGCACCCAACGACAAGTGAACCCATTTCCGCACGCGCTTTGCCTTACGATGCATCGCTCGCCGAACAGGAAACCTGGATGCCCGATGATCCATACAAAGTCCTTGGCCTGACCAAGGCCGCCACAGCTGACGAAATCAAGAAGGCGTATCGCAAACTTGTGCGGACAAGCCATCCTGATTTGCACCCGGATGACGCAGGAGCCGAAGCGCGGTTCAAGGCGATATCGGCCGCTTACGATATCCTGAAAGATCCTGAAACCCGTGCGCGCTATGACGCCGGAGAAATCGATGGCCTCGGCGCAGAACGTCCGCAGCGCCAGTATTACCGTGATTTCTCGGGCTCATCCGACAACAGCTATCATCGACAGCGCGGGGTTGGGCCGGATGTCGATCCGGCAGATATTTTCGCTGACATATTGCGCAATCGCGGACGGTCTGGCGGCGACTTCGGCGACCGTGGTTTTTCCGCGCGCGGCGCCGACGCGCGCTATTCGCTCAACGTGCCGTTTCTCGATGCTGCGCGCGGAGCGGAAACCCACATCACGCTGCCCGATGGACAAAGCCTGACAGTCAAGATCCCACGGGGCACTGAAGACGGCCAGACACTTCGGTTACGCGGCAAGGGGGCGCCTGGCTATGGCGATGCTTCTGCGGGTGATGCGTTGATCACCGTTCTGGTGGGGTCTCATCCGGTGTTCGACCGAGACGGCGACGATATCCTGGTAACGCTCCCCATCACCATCGAAGAGGCCGTTCTCGGCGGCAAAGTCACCACACCGACCATTGACGGCCCCGTCGGGCTCACGATCCCAGCGGGCGCGAATTCGGGCCAGGTCTTACGTTTGCGTGGACGTGGCATCGCCAACGCGAAGCGCAAAACCAAGGGTGATCAGCGGGTTGAGCTGAAGATCGTGACACCACCCAGCATTGACGAGGATCTGCGCAATTTCCTCACCGAGTGGCGCAAGACACATCGCTTCGATCCGCGTGTTGATTTGATTAAGAGGGCCAGCGCATGACGGAGAGGTTTTCCGAAGAGGACGTGATCTCCAACGTTACCCGGCTCACACGAAGCCAGCTTTTGCGCTTTATCGAAGGCGAACTCGTGCGACCAGCAAAGGGCGATACCGGTTATATTTTCCGCAGCGTCGACATCGCGCGGTTGGAGTTGCTGTGCGATCTTTCCCATGATCTTGACCTCGACGAAACGGCGCTGGCAATCGTGATGTCGCTCCTTGACCAGTTGCATGCCGCACGACAGGACCTCGCTACCTTTGCGCGCGCGATAGATACCTTGCCATTGGAACTTCAGACGCGTGTCATTGCGGCAATGAAGCAGCCGTAAGCCCAACTCGCCTCTCTTCGTTCGGGAAACAGGCTAGCTTCAAAACGAGGACGTTTCAGGGGAGCATGTCAGAGGTTATTGAGTTATTGCTGCTTTCTTGACCCGCGAGCCTCCCCGGTGCGACGATGTCAATCCGCATCGCAAAGGTTGAGTCTCTTTGCAGGAGTATGGCGGTTCGTTTCATTAGCTGCCTGAGGGCGGAAACGAGAGGGAGATTGAAAATGGAAGATGCAATTCAGCCCGGCCAAGGCGTTTTTGTGACTGGCGCAGAAAAAACGATCTTCCGGTTTGAAGGACGCGCACGGGATGGCTTCGTGACTATTAGCGGATCAGGCGGCTTCACCTGCGACGTGCCAGAGGATTGTATTCAAGCGGTCAAAAAGCGCACCCGGAAGGAATTCGGAAATATCGACTTTCATCGCGACTGAACGCGCAAAGCACCCATCACCTGATTAACGCCTTGGCAGGTCGTCGAAACTTGCCTCCTCCGCCACGGGCACGGCGGCGCGCCCGCTTTGAACGGAGACCTCAACAGAGAGATCATAGAGCGCGTTGCCAAATCCTGAGAAGCTGCCCGAAATTGGTGAGACCTGATGGATACCTCGACCGACCGCGACCGGTATCAGGTTCTGCGACCCGACGCTGCGATTTGTCGGGTCGAATGCGATCCATCCGGCGCCGGGGACGAATATCTCGACCCATGCGTGGGTCGCCCCTGAGCCAGCCGATCCCACAAGGTTCATTTCGGGATTGAAGAGATATCCCGAGACGATGCGGGATCCGAAACCGAAATGGCGGACGGCCTCGGCAAGCAGGACCGCGAAGTCGCGGCACGAACCCCAGCACCGGTCGAGTGTTTCGGCCGGCGATTGGGTGCCCTCATCCTCCCGGCTCTGGTAGGAAATCTGCGTGAACACCCCGGTGCTGATGTCCTTCAGCAGAGACAATGTGTCAGTCGGGCGCCCCATGACGAAGTACTCGACCCAGCGGGAAAGGCGGCCTTGAATGTCTTGATATTGCGGGGTGGTCAGCGCCCCCAAGTCCGTCCAGTCGTCCGCAGCGTAGAGAAAAGGATATTGGGCAGCAGAAGAAGCGATGGCGAAGACCGGCCAGGCCGACGCAGTCAGCTCCACGGACGCACGGCTTTCGATTGCCAGATGATCAGTCTGGTCGTCGAACACGGCGGTGGCGATGGCGTTGCCCGCCACATCATGCGCCCATGTTATGTGCGCCGCCGGCGTAATGGAGAGCGCGTGCGAGAGCAGCCGCAATTCGCGCGTCTCGCGCGGGCGCAGCATCAACCTGTGCGGCCCGAGAGAGACGTCTCCCCGGTATCGGTAGGTCGTTTTGTGAAGAATGTCGAGGCAGGCCAAATGACGCTCCAATACGGTCAGATAATAGTGGCAGCCACGCCCACAGCCATGTCGGCTAGCAATGGGGCAGCCAGACGCCTCGTTAAGCCGCTAATTTCTCGGTCGTGTTTCCGGACTCGTCGGCATCCCTTCGTTTTCGGCGGCCAGAATGGAGGCTTCGTAGCGCCGTCTTTCGGGAGCCGGCAGGGGCTCCAGTCTGGATAGATCAGGATCAGGCGATCGGAATACCGAGTAGAGATGGCGCAGATGCGCCTCCGAAACACCATCGGCTTCCATCACGAGGCGCACCATCGGATCCGAAAGCATCTCTTCCACGAAAAAATCCGACAGGGCACGGCCCGTAAGCTTGTCTCTGGCACGCGCGTGATCGAGATCGGCCAGAGAAACGGTCAGCGTCCTTACCAATCCGGGATGTGTGGCTCTGGGATGAAGCTTCACCATGACGGAAGCTTTCCAGATTTCGGGGTCCTTCCGATCCGGAGGCGAGACCAGCTCCGTCTCGATCTCATACTCTCCCGCCGGGAGTGTCTCGGCAAACCCCGGAATGTTGAACGGGCGGGAAAAAACCGCGACGGTCTTGCGTGTAAGTTCTTCCACTGGCCTAATCCTCTCACATGATGAGCGAATGACCCGCGCCCTTGCCAGGGCCGGGGCGCGGGTCTGCGCAGGTCTTAAGAAGTCTTGGATTTAGCCGTCGCTTCCTTGCTGGCGGCCTTAGACTCGCTCTTCTCGGCAGAAGGCTTGGCAGTCTTCTCGGGCGTTGGCTTCAGCGCCGCTGCGGCCCGAGTGGTCAGGTCCTTGAAGGACATGTCATCGATCCTTTTATCGCCCGACGTCAATTCTTGGTCCATGTCGGACCGGGATGCTTGTCGCCGGTTTGATCTATATGGGGACCAGGGACCCAATTTACGAGGGTCAGGCGCCGAGGAATCTGAGATCAGATGAGTCAATCTGCACGCAATCATGGCCGATTTCATGAACGAGACCGGCTGCGCGCCTATGGGGGAGCGGGAATTGCATTTTCCCAACGCGCGAATGGCAATCATCGCCAGCACGCTCTTGCTTGGCTCTATCGGAATTGCCACCTTCGGCCTGCTGCACGCATCCGTGGCCTTTACCTTGGGAGTTCTGGGCTCGATGCTGCTGCGAACCGTGCCGCCCGGGCAGGTCTACAAGGCCATCGACTGGCCAGTCATCGTCCTGCTGGGATCGCTTATCCCGGAGGCTGGCACGATGCAGACCTCTGGTTCGGCAGATGTTCGGGCGCGTTTTTTGGTCGATACTGTTGCACGCGAGAACACCATCGCGGCTCTGGCGGCAATTCTGATCACCACGATGTTCCCATCGGATTTGATGAAAAATGCGGCCACGGCAGCGGTGCTGAGCCCAGTTGCCCTGGGCATCGCCGCTTCGCTCGACGTGAACCCCGACAGTTTCCTGATGGCGGTGGCGATCGGGGTATCTTGTGCTTTCCTCACGCCGATCGGGCATCAGAACAACACTCTCATCCTCGGGTCGGGCGGCTTTCGCTTCGGCGACTACTGGAAGCTTGGACTGCCGCTCGAGATGATCGTCGTTGCAGTAAGCTTGCCGCTGCTGCTGATCGTCTGGCCGCTATGAGCTTTGGAGATGACGCGCGCCGACCGGCAGATAAGCAATAATCTAAGCCTCCAGTTCTGGCAGTGCGATTGGCTTGACCCGAGAAAGGCTAGCGGCGTCTGGCCAAGCCACACTTGCCCCTTCGAACCAATGGCACACCAAGAGTAGCTCACGTATTCCGCCGAAACACAGCTTGCCCCAAGCGCGGACCATAGAGGGACAACGCGATCTCAGGTGAAGTTGTTGGTCTTCATGCCACTATCTATCAAATTGAAGGCCAGTTCAGGTTCAGAGATCACACGCCGGGGGACGCCCCTTCGCCGGCTCTACTCTCAGACGCGCGGTTACCTCGACGGTGGCTCCATCAGTCGGAAACTCAACGGTCGCGCTGGAATGCGCGTGACCGTTCACGGTAATTTCGACGGCGCCAGTGCCAAGGCCCTCCGGGTCATCGATCCGAAGCGAGATGGCGCCGGCTGGACCGCGGAGGCGAGCGCGGAAACGGCCCCAGCCCTTCGGTAGACACGGGGCGATGTGCAAAGCGCCCCCAACAAGTTCCAGCCCGAGGATCGCCTCGACCCCCAGTCGCCAGGACCAGGCGGCGGCGCCCGTATACCAGGTCCAGCCTGCGCGCCCCTCGAATGGCGCCGCGCCCCCGACATCGGCAGGCATCACATAAGGCTCCGCGCGGTAGCGCTCGGCATCTTCCCGAGAGGCACAGCGACGGATCGGGTTGATCAGGTCGAATATCCGGTAGGCTTCCTCTCCATTCCCGAGCTTCGCCTGTGCCATGCCGAGCCAAGTAGCGGCGTGGGTATATTGGCCACCGTTCTCGCGCACGCCGGGTGGATAGGCCCGGATGTAGCCCGGATCGCGGGGCGTGCGGTCGAAGGGTGGCGTGAGGAGACGCACGAGGCGCAACTCTCGGTCGACCAGCCATTCTGAGGCCGATCGCATCGCCTGCCGGCCGCGGTCCCTGTCGGGCCCGCCCGCCAGGACCGACCAGGACTGAGCGATGCTGTCGATACGGCATTCGTCGCATTCCTGCGAGCCCCAGGGCTGCCCGTCATCATCAAAGGCGCGCATATACCATGCCCCATCCCAGGCCGCGTTGTCCGCTGCCTGCTTCAATTCTCTTGCCCGACGTTCCCAATGCTCAACCTGATCCTCGTGCCCGCCTCGCCGGGACAGATCGGCGAAACCTTCGGCGCAATGGGATGCGAACCAAGCCAGCCACACACTTTCTCCTCTGCCGTGATAGCCGACACGATCCATTCCGTCGTTCCAGTCCCCTGCCCCGATCAGCGGCAGGCCGTGCTGTCCCGAGGTGACGCCATGGACCAGCGCCCGACGGCAATGCTCGAAGAGTGGCCAAGCCTCAGCACTGCGCGGGAAGGCGGCGTATCGGTCTTCTTCGTCCTCAGTAAGTGGTGGTGCCGTGAGAAACGGAACCTCCTCGTCGAGAATGCCGACATCTCCGGTGGAGCGCACGTAGCGATGGGTGGCGTAGACAAGCCACAGCATGTCATCCGAGCAGCGCGTCCGCACACCGCGGCCTTCCGGCGGATGCCACCAGTGCAGCACATCGCCCTCCTCGAATTGATGTCCGGCGCAGTCGAGGATATGGGCGCGAACGCGAGCGGGTTCCGAGAAGAGGAAGGCCATCATGTCCTGCAATTGATCGCGAAAGCCGATGCCACCGCCAGCCTGGTTGAACCCGGCGCGTGCCATAATACGGGAGGAGAGCGCCTGATAAGGTAGCCAACGATTCACCATCAGGTCGAAGGCGGGATCGGGCGTCTCGACCGTCACCGCCCCTAACCGCTGGTGCCATGTCGCGAGAGTCACCTCCAAGGCCTGGGCTGCACGCCCGACATCGGCCCATTTTACCGCGAGCGCCTCCGCATCCTCGATATTCGCGCCATCGCCGAGCACGAAAACTACCTCCTCGCCACCCCCCGGGGCTATATCGAGATGGACCTGATATGCCGCGCAGGCATCGCGAATTGCATCGCATTTACCTCCGAGCGACCAACGTCGCAGCCCTTCGGGATTTGTGGCGTCGTTTTCTGGGCCGTAGAACGTGGCCCGATCGCAGGTCAGGCTGTGCGCCGGATGGCTGGCGGTGAGAAACGCGACGCGCGATGCGAATTCCGGCTGCCAGCCGTTGCGGGCGATCAACGCCCGGCTGGCTGCACGATAGGCGCAAGCAACATGCGGCCGCGAGGCACTTGGCAACCCGCCGAGTTGCCATTCGGCGATGTAGGTTGCGGTGATGCGGCGCGGACGGTCGGTGGTGTTGCGCAGCCGAAGGTAGGCGAGTTTCACCGACGCTTCGGTAGGCACGAAAATGGTGAGTTGCTGTTCCAGACCTTGGCTTGTCCGCGTCCATTCGGTGCTGCCAGCTCGGTGGGTCACCTCGCAAGGAGCCTCGTGCCCCGCAGGCAATGGCGTCGGCGTCCAGATTCTCGCTGTTTCCTCGTCTCGCAGATATAGGGCTTCGCCCTGAGCATCAGTTACCGGGTCGTTCGACCAAGGCGTCAGTCGGTGCTCGCCGGCATTGAGGCTCCAGGTAAACCCGAGGCCTGCTTCCGAGACGATTGTGCCAAAGTAGTCATTCGCAAGCACGTTGCACCAGGGGGTCGGCGGAACGCGGCTGGCATCGAGGTGAATGACATAGGCGTCGCCATCCTCTGAGAACCCTCCGTAACCATTTTCGAAGCGCAGCACCTGCGCAGGGGCTCGCGGTGGTTGGGTCTCTCTCTCTGGTTGGCCATCAGGCGTGAAAAGAGGCGACTTGTCGCGCAGTTCCTGCACCGATTGTAGCGCCTCTGTCAGCGTCTCGGCAGCTCCGTCGAGCACCACCTGCGCCAATTCCTCGAGTGCGCGGCGCTGGGACGTGGCAATGCAGTCGGCGCTATGCAGATGCACGCCTCCGTCACCGCCTAGCCCCTCTGCCAGCCCCGCATCGCGCAGCGCGTCGCGTAATCGCGCATTGATCGGCTCCTCATAGCTTGATGCCCCTGTGCTCAGGATCACCAGATCTGCCCGCAACCCGTGCCGATGCCACCAGCGATGAGCGCGCACCACCGCGGGTAAAAGCGCCGCGTGGTCGGCATCATCCACCCGCACGAGCACGATCGGCAGATCGCCTGACAATCCCAGCCCCCAGAGGTCGTGCTGACCGGTTAGAAAACCGGCCAGAGACTCGGCCCGCTTGACAGGCGGGCGAACGAGTTCTGAGGCAACCGCCTGAGCTGCGCGCAGGTCGGCACCGGATGCCCCGAGTTGATCCGCCTCGATTGCGATGCTGCGCTTGGTGTCTTCGAATGCCCAATCGAGCGCGTCGCCGCCAGAATAACGGCTAGCGATTTCGATCGCGGTTTCGCGCGAACCAGCGGCGACGGTCATGAATGCCAGCTGCACCCGCGCGCCCGGTGCGAGCCGAGCCGTAGCCCGCAGCGCCGACGCTGGGTCGAGCGTCCAACCCGCGGTCGCCTCCGGTGGGCGGTGCAGCCAGTCCAGTGGTTCGCTGCTACCGTAGCGACCAAGGATCGCACGGCGGTCGCTGTCGAAGCCGCCGAACTGCACCGCGTCAGACCCGGTGAGCAGCCTTTGGAGCATGACTGGCGGTCGGTCGGAGGGGCGACGCGGGCGCCGGGTAAAGAGCAAAGCATCGAGCCCGACCAGCGGCTCGCTCTGCACGAATAGCTTGCTGAAAGCAGGGTGCCGCTCATGGGAGGCGAATGAAGCTAGGGCGACCTCGGCATAACTCGACACCTCGATCTCGCGCGTGCTCTGACTCTCATTGACCAAGGTGACTCGGCGAATCTCGACATCGTCGGCCTGGACGGTAACGATTTCCTGTGTTGCGGCGATCTCGTTCTTATGCAGGTGGAAGCTGGCTCGGTCAGGATAAAAGGTGATATCCACCGCTTGGCTGGACCTGCGACGGAAATCCCAAATCATGCCGTTCTCGGCATCACGCAGGAACAGTGCAGCCCGGGCGGGGCGGCCGATGTCCCCTGACCAGAGCGTTAGCGACTGCCCCTGCCACCACAGAGTGCTGTCTCCACCATCGCTTATCCAGGACGACAGGCGACCGTTGCCGATGACATGGAGATGCGGCACCCCGGTATCGGGCGCTGGCCAGCCATCCAGCGGCGGCACGGCTCGGCGCTCGAGTTCGGGAAGTGGCGGTGGGGCGGCATCGGGTAGCGGCTCGGGGACATATTCCCATGGCACCCTCTCCTGTAGCAGCATCTCCATCGCCGCGATCCGCGGGTCGCGGTTAAAGCGCCGCACGAGGCTATCGCCTGTTAGGGCATTGTCGATAGCGGACAGCAACATCCCCTGATGATGCGCCATGAAGGTCTGCACCGGGGTGAAACGCGCGCTGGGGCTGCGTTCGGCGGTAAAATCGGCAGCGTCATAGAAGCCGTATCGCCCTTGCATCCCCATGGCATCGAGACGTCGCAGGTTGGCAACAGCGGTTGCCGGCGCCACGGCAAGCGCCAGCGCGCTAGCATAGGGCGAAACCACGTAGTCTTCATCGAGCCCGCGCTTCAGGCCCAGCCCGGGGACGCCGAAGGCGCGATACTGGTAACGATGCGAAGCATCGCGCGTGGCGAAGGCGGCTTCCGACACCCCCCAGGGCAGACCCAACCGTTCGCCGTAGCGCTTCTGCACCGCGACGGCCGCCGCTTCGCTTTGCCCGAGAAGCCGGCCCGGACCGCTGCGCAATAGCAGCGCGGGCATGAGATATTCGAACATCGAGCCGTTCCAGGACAGCACGGTCAGGTCGCGACCGGGATGCGCCAGTGGTCGTCCAAGGTGGAACCAGTGCTCCACGGGGACATCTCCCTTGGCGATCGCAAAGTAGCTTGCCAGCCGCGCCTCGGAGGCCAGTAGGTCATAGCGGTGCTGGTCCAGCTGGTCTTGGCTCAGGTTGTAGCCAATGAAGAACGTTCGGGTCTCGCGGTCGTAGAGCAGACCGAATTCCATCGCCAGCGCTAAGCGATGGGCATGCTCGGCGCTGACCGTGAGGCTGTCGCGAAGGGCGCTTCGCGCGGCCAGCCCTTGCGTGAACGCAGCGCGAAGGGTGTCGTGCCAAGGATCGGCCTCCCCGTCTCCAATCAGACCCCGTGCGGTCTCAATTGCGGTCTCAGTGTCCTCGAGGCGAAGATCGGGCGGCAGGACGTCGACAAGCTGAGCGGCGAGTGCCTCCTGCCCAGGTGGCGGCGCGACGACAAGGGGCGTCCACGGGCAAAGCGTCTCTAGATCTCGAATGAAGCTGTTCACATGGTGGATGCTGCGTTCGAGCCAGAGATGGATCTCTCGGGAATCTGTCGCCGGAGCGGCTTCGATCGCGGCCGGAAGCTCCGCCGAGAGCGCGGGCAGCCCCGTGTCCTGCATTGCGCCGGCGCTCGCGGCCCAATCCTCCGGCCGGTCGCGAACCCGCGCCGCTTCGGCGATCAGGTCGTCGAGACGAGCGAGCAGTGGGGCAGAAGGTTGCGACGGCATCGCCGCAAGGGCATCGCGCAGCAGTCCGAAGCTGTCCGCCAGACCATCCCACGAAACAGATGACACCGGCGGACCTTGGGCCGCCTCCCGGCACCCCTCCGTGAGCGTCACCAGGGCCACCGCAAGGTTGCCGCTGTCGACGGTGGAAACATAGCGCGGCTCCAACGGTTCGAGGGTGCGGGTATCGAACCAGTTCAGGATATGACCGTGGTAGCGCTCGAGCCGCTCAAGCGTGGCCAGCACATTGGCGGCTCGCGCGACGAGGGCGGGCAACCCGGAATGACCAAGGTCGAACGCGGAGAGCGTTGAAAGCAACAACATGCCGACATTGGTGGGTGAAGAGCGGTGAGCTATCTCTTCATGCGGCTCGGTTTGATAATTGTCGGGCGGTAGCCAGTTGTCCTCAGGCCCTGCATAGGTCTCGAAATACAACCATGTGCGACGCGCGAGGTGACGCAGGAAACGCTGGTCGTCACAACTCAGAGATTCTTCTGGGCGATGCAGAGGGCGGGCGATCAGCTGCGCGATCTCGGGAGAGATCAGCCATAGGAGCAGAAGCGGCGCTGCACCGGGCAAAGCTTCCGGCGCAAAAGCCATCAGCGTGGCCGCCATAGCCAAGGCCAATATCGGTGCGCCAGCCATCTCCTCCCAGGCACGCCTGCGATCCGCGCTGTCGGCGGTGGCGACATGGGCAGAGGAAGTCCATTCGAGCATCCGCCTGCGCGAGACCATCATTCTCCACAGCGCACGACAAATTGCGTCGAGCGAGACGAACGCTTCATGAGCCATGAAAACGACGGCAAGGGTCCAGCGCCGGGCGTGATCGAGGAACTGGCGCGTCCGCTCGCGCACTACGCCGCGTCTGCGCCCGCGGATAAAGCCCGCAATGGAGTCTGTTACCAGGTAGACTCCCGGAGCGACCACAGTGAGCACGGACCACACAAACGCATCCGACGGCACGAGAAGCCAGCCGATCAGAGCGAGTAGCACCAAAACCGGCGGGATCAAGCTGCGGCGCAGATTGTCGATGATTTTCCAGCGGTCGAGAGGTGAAAGCGGATTCTTGAATTGCTTTTCGCCCCGCCCGGGCACAGTGCGCCGGAGCCAGGGCAACAACTGCCAATCGCCGCGTATCCAGCGGTGCCAGCGGCGGGTGAATTCTGGGTAGTTGCCCGGGAAATTCTCATAGAAAACGATGTCTGACGCGAGCGCGGCCCGCCCGTGCAGGCCTTCGAACAGGTCATGACTGAGTATCGCGTTCTCCGGCACCCGCCCGCGCAGGCTCTGGCTGAATGCTGCGGCGTCATAGGCCCCCTTTCCCGTGAAGACGCCTTCGCCAAAAAGGTCCTGGTAGACGTCCGACACCGCCCGGCTATAGATATCGATCGCCGTGTCGCCAGTATAGAGCCGGGCGAAAAGCGAGGCCGAGCCCGCCTCTGGCGAGATCTCGATCCGCGGCTGGATGAAGGTATAGCCCGAGATCACGCGCTCGCCTGTCGGATCGAATTCCACCCGGTTGAGCGGATGGGCAAGCGTGCCGATCAACCGGTGGATCGTGCCCGGCGGGGCGATGGTGTCTGCATCCAGCGTGACCACAAAGCGCACGACACCAAGGGCGCCGGTATTGCCCTCGGTCAGGGCGAAGGCCGACACTGCATCGCCGTGAAGGAATCCATTGAATTCTTCGAGCTTGCCGCGCTTGCGCTCCCATCCCATCCACACGCCTTCTGCCGGGTTCCATCGCCGCCGCCGGTGCATCAGAACGAAGGGGTGACCTGGTCCGTATCGTCCATTCAGCTTCCGGATGCCCTCGCTGAGAGCGTCTTCTACGCCCGCGTCTGATGAAAGGGTTTCGCTCGCAGCGTCTGCCAGGTCGCTCAGGATCACGTAGCGCAGGAGCGGGTCGGGGTTGGTCAGCCAGTGCCGCTCGAGTTGGGCGATGAGTCTCGAAACCTCGTCTTGCGCGGCGATGATCACCGGCAGGACGACGGCCGTCTCACAACCTTTCGGCAGGCCATCACGGAAGTCGAGCTTGGGAAGCGTCCGGGGCGGGATCGTCTGAGTTACAAGCCAATTGACAACAGTGACGGCTATGATCGAGGCCGGCATGAGCGACAGCAGCGCGGCAACGATCGACGCAGTGACCGACGCGTTGTTCACAGCAAGCATCACCAGCGGCACGGTCATCGCCACCGTCCCCACCGCAATCAACGCGACGGCATAGGAGGCGCCCGCATGAGCCAGGACCCAGCGTCGCCACGCCGCCGCGGGACGTGCGCGAAAGCCCACAAGCTGCTCCAGTTGACGGCGCCCGTCGCCGGCAAGCCACCAGCCGACATGGTTGGCGCGGGATGCCCCGGCATGGGAGGTAGCCAGCAAGATCGCCTGATCGGCAACACGCGTTTCGGACCAGTCCGAGCCCTCGGATAGCTCCTCGACCGCTTTGCGATAGCTGTCGCGTGTGTCGAAATCCATCGCGGCGTAGATACCTGCCGGGTCCTCCCGGAGGATCGCCTCGACCCGGTTCGTCGCCTCGAAGACCTCCTCCCACGGCACGCGCGAGATGGCCGAAAGCGCCATAATGGCACGCGAGACCGCCTCGGTCGGGTCGTGCGCCTCACCGTAAGCAGCTCCTGGCGTTGCTCTGAAAGGAGGATCAATCTTTTCGATCAATTCAGAGAAAGCCACGACGATGGTCTCGAGGCAGGCGAGCCGCAGCATCGCAGGAAAGGCCCAGAGTTCCGCGATCGTCAGGGCCGCGCCGCGCTGGAAAGCGGCCAGGAATCTCTCTGCGGCCTCGATATTTACCTGCATATGCGCAGATGCGAGAAAGCCATGCGCGGCCAGAAATATCCGCGGCAGGCCGCGGCACTCGGGGGTGGCGAGGCTGGGCAGGCGGCGATAGAACTCCGGCGGCATATCTGCCTGAACCTGGCGCACTGCGCGGCGAACATGATACTCGTTGTCGAGCAACCATTCGGCCGCCTTTGTCGCTGCCGGAGGCGGATGTATCGAACTGCGTTGCGCCCTGACAAGCCATTTCGGGATCGCATCGAGTTCGGCCCAGACTGGAGCGGAACGCGGAGCGCCCGCGCAGATCTCGAGGTGGTGGCTCAAGCTCTCGGCTGCGTGATCGAGCAGTTCCTCCGGCCCGGCGCCAGCTTCCCGATCTGGCGCCTCGATCACACCGGCGCCCTAACCATAGGTAATCGCCACGGCGCGGCCTGCGCCGAAGGCCTCGATCCGGCTTCGGGGCGGCGCACCAGAAGCACGGGAACAGTAGCCGCCGAAATCAGGTATTCCGCCGTGCTGCCGATCGGCAGGTCAGGATGCGCCCCCTGCCCGCGCGCGCTGAGCACCACGAGGCTGGCGGCTTCCTCGTTTACAGCTCGGGCGAGCGCCCGACGCGGGTCTTCGCCACTGATAAGGCGCACGCGCGTGCGCAACGCGTCGGCGGGCAACAGTGCCCGGATTCTGTCGAGATAGGCTTGGGCCACGCGTTCGTTGCGGTGGCGCAGGTCGGCACGCAAAGCCTCGTCATGGGCGTCGGGCGGACTGTTTCCCGTAAGGCTGATGTCCGGCACCGCGTGCAACAAGACCAACTCGGCGCTCCGGCTCTGGGCGGCACGCAGGGCAATCGGCAACACCGCCTCCGCCCAGGTCGAACTGTCGAGCGGCACCAGGACACGCCCCCCGGGCGCCTGTCGCGACACGTCATTGGCCGGGGACTCGGGGACGATCAAGACAGAGCCTGCGGCGCGCTCGGCGACCTGACGCACCGTGCTGCCGAGACCCCATTCGGTCCAGCGGTCGCGTCCACCTACACCCAACACTATCAGATCCACCCCGGCCGCATGCGCTTTGCGGCAGATGCAGTCCGCAGACGCTCCGCTCATGACTTCCGTGTGGATGTCTGGCACGGAACAGATTTCGCCAACAAGCCGGCCAAGCTCTGCCTCCTCCTCTCGGCGGCCGAGGTCCCAATCGACGGGATCGACCGGACGTCGCATAGCCTCCGTTCCGGCCTCCATCACCCGAAGCACCGTTAACTCGGCTCCCATGACTTCGGCAATGGCCGCAGCCTCAGCCAGAACCCGACGCGACTGCGGCGAATGGTCGAGACAGGCCATCACGTGACGAAAATGCAAAGAAGTGTCTCTGGGGCGGCTCATCGCCACCAACAAGTCGCGCGCCGAATTTGGATGCAATTCTGGCATCGAAACCTCCTTGGCGAGATATTTTGTGTTAAGGCAACCCCTTATTGGCTTGCGGCTTCCTTTCTACCAGATGCGGGATGCGGCAACATTGACACAACGCAACGCGACGGAGGGGATGGAGCGCGTGATCTGTCACTCGAATGGCGTCTCGTCTCTGTGATTATCCGTCTCGGGTCCTGCAGAAAGGAGTGCCTGTCGTCATCGAACAATGCTCCGATCTGGGCACATCGAGTTCACGACACCTCTGAAGGAAACTCATGATGCACGGCCGCGAATCTCGTTTCAGTAGAGTTGCCCGAAAATGCAATTTGCCACATGATGATTGCCGAGTTTCTTGCAGACCTGATTGAACCTGACATCTCTTGCGACGCGACAAGGACCCCCATGCCTTCCACGTCCTATCCTCCATCGACAAGCCCGGCGAATCTTCACCCAGTCGACACCCGGCTTCTGGCGGAAGAGCAGCATATCATCTCGAGGCTCCATGCACTGCCCCCAAGTGAAGCCCTTCAGGCGGTCTCAGCCAGGGCGGAAGGACTTAGCAGCGAGGAAGCCGCGCATCGCCGGGTCGCGCACGGTCCCAACCGGCTTCCCGAACCGCCCCGACGAAGCCCGCTGTTGCGCTTCCTGGCGCACTTCCACAACGTGCTGATCTATGTGCTGCTCGCCTCCGCCGCGGTGACGGGGGCTCTTCAGCATTGGCTGGACATGGGTGTGATTCTTGCCGTGGTAATCGTCAACACGGTGATCGGCTATGTCCAAGAAGGTCGCGCCGAGCAAGCAATGGCCGCGATCCGGGATATGCTGGCGCCGCGCGCGGCGGTGCTGCGCGACGGACGCCGACAGACCCTCGAGGCGGCCGATCTGGTGCCCGGCGACATCGTGCTGATCGAGGCGGGTGATCGGGTGACAGCCGATCTTCGGTTGATCTCGGCCCGGGGGCTGAAGGCCGAGGAGGCGATCCTGACCGGCGAATCCGTGCCGGTCGACAAGGGCACCGCATCGGTCGCGGAGGATGCGCCGCTGGGCGACCGGAATTCGATGCTCTTCTCGGGCACGCTGGTGGCCGCCGGGGCGGGACGCGGCGTCGTCGTGGCGACGGGCGCACAGACCCAGATTGGCCGGATTAGCGGCATGCTGAGCCGGGTCGAGACGCTGACGACGCCGCTCGTCGCGCAAATGGACCGCTTCGCCCGCTGGCTGACGGTCTTCATCCTTATGGTGGCGGCGACACTCCTGACCTACGGCTACTTCGTCGGCCACCTGCCGTTTTCCGACCTGTTCATGGCCATCGTCGGCCTCTCGGTAGCTGCGATTCCCGAGGGATTGCCAGCAGTGTTGACGATCACCCTCGCTGTCGGGGTGCAGGCAATGGCCCGACGCAACGCCATCGTTCGCCGTCTGCCGGCGATCGAGACGCTGGGCGCAGTCTCGGTGATCTGCTCGGACAAGACCGGAACGCTGACGCGCAACGAAATGACGGTGGCCTCACTCGCCGCGACCGAGCACGTTTATTCCGTGATGGGCAACGGTTACGCTCCCGAAGGCGCGGTGCGCTGGCGCGATGCCGATATCGACCCGGACGACCACGCGGTGCTGATGGAATTCGCCCGCGCCGCGGCGCTTTGCAACGATGCGCTGCTGCACAGCCATGCCGAAGGCTGGCGTGTCGAGGGCGACCCGATGGAGGGCGCGCTCATGGCGCTCGCCGGCAAGGTCACTCGAGACGGGCCCGAGCCCTTCCGCGAATGGTCCCGTGCCGATGCAATCCCCTTCGATGCCGCGCATCGCTACATGGCCACGCTGCACCGCGACCGCAAAGGCCACGCCTGCATCCACGTCAAGGGCGCCCCCGAAGCGGTGCTTGCACTCTGCGCCGACCAGCGCAGCGCCGACGGCAGCACGGAGCCGCTGCACGTCGATCACTGGCACGCAGCGATCGAGGAGCTCGCTGCCGAAGGCCAGCGGGTGATCGCGATCGCCACACGCGCGGTGTCTGCGGGCCACGCCGAACTGATATCGGCTGACCTGGAGGGGCAGCTGACCTTCGTCGGCCTGATCGGTCTGATCGATCCCCCGCGGGCCGAAGCCATAGACGCCGTCGCCGACTGTCATGCCGCGGGTATCCAAGTGAAGATGATCACCGGCGACCATGCCGCCACGGCGCGCGCCATCGCCGGAAGAATCGGGCTGAAGAACGCCGAGCGCGTTCTCACCGGCGCGGATATCGAAGCGATGGACGACGCCGAACTCGCCGACGCGGCCGTGAAGACCGACATCTTCGCGCGCACCTCTCCGGCCCACAAATTGCGGCTCGTAACAGCCCTGCAATCGCAGGGGCTGACCGTCGCCATGACCGGAGACGGGGTCAATGACGCACCGGCGCTCAAGCGCGCCGATGCCGGGATCGCCATGGGGCGAAAGGGCAGCGAGGCAGCCAAGGAGGCCGCCGAAATCGTGCTCGCCGATGACAATTTCGCGTCTATCGCCGCAGCAGTGCGCGAGGGCCGGACGGTCTATGACAATATCAAAAAGGTCATCAGCTGGACACTACCCACCAATGCTGGCGAGGCAATGACGATTGTCGCAGCGCTCTTTGCCGGCATGACACTGCCGATTTCGGCGGTGCAAATCCTCTGGGTAAACCTGATCACCGCCGTGACGCTGGGCGTCGCGCTCGCCTTCGAACCGTCCGAGCCCGGCACCATGCGCCGGCCGCCTCGCCTGCGCGCCGCGCCGCTGCTGACGGGTCAACTAATCTGGCACATCGTGCTCGTCTCGTCGCTATTCCTGATGGCGGTTTTCGGGGTTTACTTCTACGCCACCGACCGGGGCTACCCGTCCGTCCTGGCGCAGACGATGGCAATGAACACCTTGGTCGTGCTCGAGATTTTCCATCTTTTCTTCATCCGCAACATCCACGGCACCTCACTCACCTGGGCGGCTGCGCGAGGAACGCCGATCATCTGGGGCTGCGTGCTTACCGTCATGGCAGCCCAGCTCGCAATTACCTACGTCCCCCCTTTGCAGAAGGTGTTCGGAACACAAGCCGTGCCGGTCCCCGAAGGCGTATTGATCATCCTGATCGGCGTCGTTTTCTTCGTTTTGATAGAGATCGAGAAGCAGATGCGGCTCGCACTTCGAAGCCTCACGCCCTGATAAGAACCGATTTCAGGAAGATCAAAAGGGCGGACCTCTTCGCATTGTTGCGCTAACTCCGGCTCTCGAAAGAACCCTAAATCCCGGTCAAAGCCTGCGCACGGAATTTCCGCCTGCGACGATTGCGCGGATCAGCTCTGCCGTGGCCAGGTGCGCCTCCCCTGCGAGAGATGCGGCAGCCGCGTGTTCATGACTTGCGGCCGCATCTTCGAGCACGCCGACGACCTCGGCCTCCGACAGCAAACCGCGATCGTTCATCGCCAAGAGCAACGCCTCGCAGATCGACAGCGCAGCGATCCCTGCATATTCCGATTTCGAGGACATTGGTTTCGGCCTTTCCTTGTGGGATTTGGGTCGCCACCGGCTGGTAATGGTGCCAACATGCAATATGACAGAAATTCCTTTCGGCTGGACTGATCGAAAGCAGCTTAAGCTTGCGATACCAGGTCTGTGCTGACCGGGACCAATGGAAAGCAAGCCACGGATGGAAGACACACCACTCGCGCGTAAGCTTGCGGCATTCGTCACCCTAACGGATCAGGAACGCACGGCTCTGAAGCTCTTATTTCGCCACCGCCGCTCGTTCGCGGCGGGACGCGATCTGGTTCATCAGGGCCAATCCGAACACGCCACCTATATTCTCTCGAAAGGATGGGTCTCCTCCTACAAGATTCAGCCCGATGGCGGGCGACAGATCGTCGACTTTCAGGTCCCCGGTGACTTCCTGGGCCTGCGCAGCATACTTTTGCGCACCTCCGATCACAGCTTCGAGCCAGTGGTCGAGATCGAGGCGGCAGAAGTGCGGCTGGATGAGTTGCTCGATGTTTTTAAGACCACACCGCGGCTTGCGACCGCCATACTTTGGGCGGCCTCTCGCGACGAGGCGATGGTCGTCGAGCATCTTGTGGGGATTGGCCGTCGCAGCGCGGATAAACGCGTCGCACATTTTCTTCTCGAGCTTGGCGCACGGCTCTCCTTTGTCGGCGTCGCAGACAAGCGCGGCTTCGATTGTCCGCTCACGCAGTATCATCTGGCCGATGCCCTGGGGCTCAGCGCGATACACGTCAACAGAGCGCTGCGCCAGCTGCGCGAGGTTGGGCTGGTCACCTTTCGCTCGGGCCGCGTTTCCTTCCACGATTACGACCGGCTGATCAGCGAGGCAGAGTTCGATCCCTCCTACATGGATCAGGAAGGCCCTTTGCTGACTTGATTGCGCTCGGCACGCTGATCCATGTCAGGACCGATCCTTGTGATTGCGCTTATGTTGACGGGAAGTTTTCAGCGGAGGTCATCAAGACTGACCTGAAAAAACAATTATTTAGGCGAGGTCTACATGCTGCTTGATAGTCAACTCACCTGCGCACCAACATCGACCTGTCTCCAGTTCGTGGAGGATGGAATTGGATTTTTCAGGGAGATTGACGCGTGCGCGGCGAAAGCCTTGGAAATGCGAACACACGTCGCCCGATTCCCTTCGGGCACGACCATCTTTGCCCAGGGCGAACCCGCTGCCTCGATTGGGGTTCTGGCCTCGGGAACGGTGAAGGTTGTCAACCTGACCGTAGACGGCAGAATGCATATTCTGAGCCTGCTCGGCCCTGGGGATATCGTCGGCGACATCGGGGCTGCTGAGAACAAGTTGTCCTGGGAAGCGGCAACGGATGTTACCCTGTGCTGGATGACGCGTTCGAGTTTTGAGACACTGCTGTCAGAGCACGCAACGTTGCAGAAAGGCTATCTCGCCGCGACCGTCCGTCAGCTCGAGAAGGAACGCCTCTGGGCGTCATCCCTGCGCGGCACGGGAACTATTCAACGTGTTGCGGCCCTGTTGTTCGCTCAGCTACCTCCGCAGTCGGGCACGGTCGATACGCATTTGCCGCTTTCGCTCACGCGGCGCGACATCGCCTCGCTGTTGGATATGTCCAGCGAGACGCTTTGCCGCGTTCTTCACGAGATCAAAGATAAGGGGGCAATCCGCATGCCCACGCCCGCTCTGATCGTCGTGCAGCAGCCTGGCACTTTGCTCGCGATCGCAAAAGGCGTGGGGGCCTCGCTCCCCAACGGCATGATGAACAACGGCATGAGGAACCGACCGAAACTCAACGAGTCTTTTCCGATAACGGCCCATGCGTCAAGGCGTATGAAGCCAGTCATGATCAAGGCCATCGAAGATGAAATCGGTTTTCTGCTGCCAATCGGGAGGCCATGAGGAGACGCTGCGAACGCGGATCTGCGCACGAAACCGCTTTGCTGGCAGCATGTTATACGAGAACCCAGTGGTCGAACTGCCGAGATTCTTCTGAGGCGTCGTCGCAACGGATGCTTGCCGCATACAAGGCCCTGACATCGGGACAGCTGAAGGTGAAGGCTACCCGTTCTCTGCTCAGACATCGCGTCACGAGAAAAGGGGGTTCGTTCGGTCAGCGCGAGCATCAGAATCTGGTCGTCGCGGATACGGGTATCTCAATTTCTCTGAGCAAGGCGGGGTGCATGGTTCGCGATGTGACATACCGTTCATTGAGCACCCTCTCTTTGAAAGCTGGCATTTGAGAGTATGCTCGGAAGATCAGAAAACGAGCAGAAACGCATCCTCGAAAACTGATGCCGACACCTGAGGCGAAAAGCTAGCCACAAGATACAAGACAGACTATCGGTAGGTATTTCCAGCCGCTGGATTGCGGGTCGGCGCGACCAGCGTCGAGCCCTGCTTGAAAAGCCAGCCCGCGAGACCCACCATAGGCAGACCCCGCCCCTCCCCCGCCCGAGCACACGGTCTGCACGCTTGACCGCCTGACCTAACGAAGACTTTTCATGCGCAGCACCTTAGACCGTATCCGCCAAGCCGTGAGTTTCGAACTCATTGGCCTCCTCATCGTGACGCCGCTTTTCGCTTGGGCTTTCGGTCATCCCATGGAGGAAATGGGCGTGCTTGTGGTCCTTGGCGCAACAGCGGCCACTGCCTGGAACTACCTATTCAACTTGGCCTTCGATCATCTCTTGCTCTGGCGTCGTGGCGATGTCCGTAAGACTATGCCAATTCGGATCTCTCACGCGGTGCTTTTCGAGCTGACGCTGCTCACCCTGCTTCTGCCGGTTTTCGCATGGTGGCTCGACGCCTCCCTGCTGACCATTCTGGTGATGGAACTGTCATTTGCAGTCTTTTACCTCGTCTACGCCTTCGTTTTCACTTGGGGATACGATACGATCTTTCCGCCTCAGAAACGTGAGCGGATGGCATAAACATGGACGACGATGCTACCGGAGGAGCCTCCGCCTGCTTTGCTCATCTTCTGGTCGACGGGCACCTGGTCGATCCCGAGACAGCACGCGATGTGGCGCGGTTTAGACGGGCGGAGCGCGCTCGGCTTGTGGCCGCGCGGGCCTTGTCGGCAGAAGATCGGGAGCGTGCGACCGACCGGCTGATTGACGGTCTCGACCGGATAGTTCCTCTCGATGCCCGCCTCACCGTGGCTGTCTATTGGCCGATCAGAGGCGAGCCGGATCTGCGGGGCTGGATGGGCAAGGCACATGAGGCCGGGGCCGAAATTCTGTTGCCCGTCGTCATCGAGCGAGATGCGCCGCTCGAATTCCATACGTGGTCCCCGGAGTGCCAGATGGTGCGCGGTATCTGGAACATCCCCGTGCCGGCCGCAGGCGAACCTCGCATGCCCGACATCGTGATTGTCCCTCTTGTCGGGGTCGACACGACCCTCCACCGCCTTGGAAACGGGGGTGGTTATTACGACCGGACGCTCGTTCGTTTTGAGAAAAAACCGCGGATCGTCGGCATAGGTTTTTCGGGCTGCGTCTTGTCGACCATCTACCCGATGCCTTGGGATGTGCCGATGGACGAGATCCTTCTGTCGGATGGAACCCATTTGACGAGATAGCGCAGAGAGGCGCCGTGTCCCTGCCTCGTTGCGCCTCGCCAGGCGTGGTTCCGGCCGCACTCCTCCCGCCGTAACGAGCGCATCAAATACCACGCACAATCTCGAGGCACTGGTTGCCGGCACCCCCAGGACGGCATCGACAGCTTTATCGATATCAGGCAATGCGTTGATGCTCAGGACCTGCGAGGTCACAACCCAACGCGCTACACGGTCCATAAGAATGACCCGTGGTGCATCACTTTCGAGTTCCACGACGGCGATGCTTATGTGCTGGACTAGGATCAATATCACCAAGAGGCAAAGATGAGCCGCAATCCTGCCCGCTGCCCGACGCATCCGGGCGAACTGCTCCGCGAGGACCTGATCCCCGCGACCAGGAAGTCCAAGACCGAGATCGCGCGGATGCTCGGGATCTCGCGCCAGCACCTGCATGACATCCTGGCCGAACGGAAGCCCGTGAGCGCTGAGGTCGCCGTGCGTTTGAGCAAGCTATTCGGAAACGCGCCGCTGATCTGGATCAGGATGCAGGGCGCCTATGATGCCTGGCACGCAGCCCGCGAGGTGGATGTGTCGGCGATTCCGCCGCTCTGTCCGGCGGAATTGCGCACACCGACGCATCCGGTCGGGCATTCCGACAACATCCGGTCAGGTGTTCCGGATATCCGGTCACCGCGAGAC
>NZ_MPZR01000021.1:0-13354 GCF_002020075.1 Thioclava sp. F36-7
TGGCGCGGTTGACGGGGCTCGAACCCGCGACCCCCGGCGTGACAGGCCGGTACTCTAACCAACTGAGCTACAACCGCTCGCATCATCTGCCCGGATCGCCGTCCGAGCGTGGGGAGGGTATTACGCGGGCGACCTGCCCCCGTCAAGCGGCCTGAGAGCAAAAATCCGACGAATTTTCACCTGCCGTTCGGGCAAGCAATTCGCCGCTCCTCAGTGCGCGCCCGCGACCCTTATTTATCGCGCCCGCACGCGCCCCGATGAGATGCGCTTTCTGCTTCCTCTTGGCAGAAATATCCCGGGGGAGACCGAAGGTCGGGGGCAGTGCCCCCTCTTCAACGGCTGCAATCACCGCTCCGGCGCGGGAATGAACTCCGCATCGTCGGCAGGCGGCAGCTGGAAACGGCCGTGCGCCCAGTCGCCCGCGCGCCATGCCTCTTTCGCGGCGTCGATCTTGTCGCGCGAGGAGGCCACGAAATTCCACCAGATATAGCGCGGGCCGCCCATGGTCGCCCCGCCCAGCACGATCAGCCGCGCGCCCTGCCCGCCCGCTTTCAGCGACACCCGGTCGCCGGGGCGGAAGACCAGCATCCGGCCTTCCTCATAGGTTTCGCCCGCCACGGTGACAGAGCCCTGCAGCACATAGACGCCGCGATCTTCGTGATTGTCGGGCAGCGGGAGCTGCGCGCCCGGATCGAGATTCGCATCGGCGTAGAACATCTCGGAGGGCAGATCGATCGGCGCATGCGCGCCCCAGGCATCGCCAAGCACGAGCCGAACGGTCTTGCCCTCGGCCTGCAGTTCGGGAAGCGCCTCGGCGCCCACATGTTTGAACGCCGCCTGCCCCTCTTCCTGTTCCTCGGGCAGCGCGACCCAGGTCTGGATGCCCGCGAGATGCTGGCCGGTGTCGCGGACCTTGCCGTCGGTGCGCTCGGAATGGGTGATGCCATAGCCCGCATTCATCCAGTTCACCGCGCCCGGCGTGATCCATTGATCGGTGCCCAGCGAATCGCGGTGATGCAGGCGGCCTTGCAGAAGGTAGGTCACGGTCGCGAGGCCGATATGCGGATGCGGGCGGATGTCGATGCCACGCTGGCCCGAGAGGAATTCCACCGGGCCGACCTGGTCGAAGAAGATGAACGGGCCGATCATCTGCCGCGCGGCGGACGGCAGCGCGCGACGCACCTCAAAGCCGCCGAGGTCGCGCGCGCGCGGCGCGATAACGGTTTCAATGGCGTCGACGGCATCACCGATCGGAATTTCGGGGTCGAGGGCGGGGTTCCAGCTCATCGAGGCGCTCCTTTCCTGTGGTTGAAGGAAAGGTAGCATCGTGGCGCGCATATCATAGAGCCATGCGCGAACAGAATCTGAGCGCGGCCGCGCAACGAGGCGCAAGACTTTGATATCGTTATACTTAAGGGGGAATGGTGGGCGGTGAGGGGCTCGAACCCCCGACATCTTCGGTGTAAACGAAGCGCTCTACCAACTGAGCTAACCGCCCCCGGCCCTTCCTCTAGCTCCGCCTTGCGCGGGGATCAAGACCTCAGATGCCCTCGCGCATCCGCGCCTTGCGGTTCGACGAAAGTTTCATCCCCGGCGCGGTCAGCCGCGCTTCCGGTCCGACCCAGGCATAGGCCAGCAGGCAGGGGTCGAGATCGGCGGTGGTGATGCGGTGTTCATGATCGGGACGGTTCAGGATCAGCGAGCCGGGGGCATGCACGGCGGTATCGTTCTCCGACCACGGACCCGCGACCGAGATATAGCTCTCCTCGATCTCCTTATGGCTGTGCTGGGGATAGGTCGTGCGCGGCGCGAAGAGGACGAATCCCAGCACCAGCCGATCGGAAGCCACCGGCCCGCGCGGGCCCAGCACCTCGCAATAGGCATATTTGCGCGCCAGCGCCTTCGGCACCTTTTCGTAGCCGTATTCCCATGTCAGCTGTCCCGCGACACGCGAGAGCGCCCGCGCCATTCCCGCGACCGCGCCGCGCTCGCCCAGATCGAGCGCCCGCGACAGATGTGCTGTCACCGGTTTCGGCTGCGGCTGGCGCGGCGTCACCGGGGGATTGGTGTCGATGATCTGCGAGAGCGTATCGCGCACCCGTTTGCGATGGCTGCGGATCAGGCGGCTGCCGCCTGCCGAGCCGTGCCGGTAGAGCGTGTCGAATTCCCGCAGCAGATACAGCCAGTCCGGGCAATCGGAGACGCGCAGCACCTCGTCGGGCCGGGCGTCGGACATCGGCGTGGTCTCGGTCATCGCATCCTCCGCATCTTGCGCATGGGGCGCGCATCTCTGGCGTGCTGTCTGGCCCATAATCTGACGCCGCAGGGCGCAGAAAACTAACCGGAAAACGACAAAGGCGCGTCTATTCAAGACGCGCCTTCGTAGGAAGATGGTGGGCGATGAGGGATTTGAACCCCCGACATCATCGATGTGAACGATGCGCTCTACCACTGAGCTAATCGCCCTCCGTGGCGGGCTTTTAGCGCCCCTCTTCTGGCTCCGCAAGAGGGTTTTCGTCGAAATCTCCACCGTCCTGCGCGGGGTAATCTCCACCCGCATTCGTCTCTGCCGCGACCGCTTCGAGCATGCCCGAGGGGCGGCGCAGTTTGACCACGAGGATCTCGTCGCCGTTCTTCTCGAACTGGCGGTTGATCTTCAGCTTGCCGAGCGGCGGGATGCTGAGTTCCTCGCCTTCCGAGAGCGCCTCGCCCAGAACCTTGAGGACCGATTCCGACATGGCCTTCGCCTCGCCGCGCTTCACGCCGGCCTCGACCATCACCCGATCCACGAAGCTCCTCTTGCGCACTAGCCCCTTCGCCTCGCTCGGCTCAGGCGCCGGATCAGGTGTGGCGGGCGTGAGCGTCGCGGCGGAGGCCGGCGGCGCTTCGGGCGTGGTGACGGGCGGCTTGCGGGTCGATTTCGGTTTCTGGCTCTTGGCCATAGCGGCTCCTTTTTTGACCGTAATAAAAGGAGGTTACGTGCAAATGCCCTCAGATGCAAAAACGCCCGCCGCGATATGCGACGGGCGTTCTCGATTTCAATTCAAAGGCGATCAGTGCGCGGTAGCGCCCTGCCCGTCCGATTTGGCCGCGGCGGCGGCAGCGGCTGCCGCCTCTTCGGCCTCTTCGTCCCAATCGACCGGCTCGGGCTGGCGAACCAGCGCCCGGGCGAGGACTTCGCGAACGTGAGTGACCGGCACAATCTCCAGCCCCTCCTTCACGTTGTCCGGGATATCCGCGAGGTCTTTTTCATTCTCCTCGGGGATGAAGACGGTCGTGATCCCGCCGCGAAGCGCCGCGAGCAGTTTCTCTTTCAGGCCGCCGATCGGCATCGCGTTCCCGCGCAGGGAGACTTCGCCGGTCATGGCGATATCCTTGCGCACCGGAATACCGGTCAGCACCGACACGATGGAGGTCACCATCGCCAGACCCGCAGAGGGCCCGTCTTTCGGCGTCGCACCATCCGGGACGTGGACGTGGATGTCCCACTTCTCGAAGCGCGGCGGCTTGATGCCGAATTGCGGCGCAACCGACCGGACGTAGCTGGACGCCGCGTCGATCGATTCCTTCATCACGTCGCCCAGCTTGCCGGTGGTCTTCATCCGACCCTTACCCGGCAGGCGAAGAGCTTCGATCTGCAGCAGGTCGCCGCCTACGGAGGTCCAGGCAAGGCCGGTCACGACGCCCACCTGATCTTCCTTCTCGGCCAGACCGTAGCGGAACTTCTTGACGCCCAGGTAATCGCCCACCTTCGCCTCATCGACGGTGATGTGCTTGGTCGCACCCTTCGACTTGATGATCTCGGTCACTGCTTTCCGGGCGAGCTTCGCGATATCACGCTCGAGGTTCCGCACGCCCGCCTCGCGGGTGTAGTAGCGGATCACGTCGGTCAGCGCGCCATCGGTCAGTTCGAACTCGTTCTTCTTGAGCCCGTGACCCTTGATCTGCTTCGGGATCAGGTGCTGCTTGGCGATCTCGGCCTTCTCGTCCTCGGTGTAGCCCGCGAGCGGAATGATCTCCATCCGGTCGAGAAGCGGGCCCGGCATGTTGTAGGAGTTCGCCGTCGTCAGGAACATCACGTTCGACAGGTCGTATTCCACTTCGAGATAGTGGTCCACGAAGGTCGCGTTCTGCTCGGGGTCGAGCACTTCAAGCATGGCCGAAGCCGGGTCGCCACGGAAGTCCTGCCCCATCTTGTCGATCTCGTCGAGCAGGATGAGCGGGTTCGTGGTTTTCGCCTTCTTCAGCGCCTGAATGATCTTGCCGGGCATCGAGCCGATATAGGTCCGACGGTGGCCGCGGATCTCGGATTCGTCGCGCACGCCGCCCAGCGAGATGCGGATGAATTCGCGCCCCGTTGCCTTGGCGACAGACCGGCCGAGCGAGGTCTTACCCACGCCGGGCGGACCCACGAGGCACATGATCGGGCCTTTCAGCTTGGCCGAGCGCGCCTGCACCGCGAGATATTCGACGATGCGTTCCTTGACCTTCTCGAGACCGTAGTGATCGGCATCGAGCACGGCCTCGGCCTTGCTGAGGTCTTTCTTCACGCGGGATTTGGTGCCCCACGGGATCGACAGCATCCAGTCGAGATAGTTGCGCACGACGGTGGCTTCCGCCGACATCGGCGACATCGACTTGAGCTTCTTCAGCTCGGCCTCTGCCTTTTCCTTGGCCTCTTTCGAGAGCTTGGTGTTCTCGATGCGCTCTTCGAGCTCGAGGATCTCGTTCTGGCCGTCTTCGCCATCGCCGAGTTCCTTCTGAATGGCCTTCATCTGCTCATTCAGGTAGTACTCGCGCTGGGTCTTCTCCATCTGCGTTTTCACGCGGGATTTGATCTTCTTCTCCACCTGGAGAACCGAGACCTCGCCCTGCATGAGCCCGTAGACTCGCTCCAGCCGTTCGGAGACGTCGAGCGTTTCCAGAAGCTCCTGCTTCTGGGCCACTTCCAGCCCCAGATGGCCCGAAACGAGATCGGCCAGCTTGTCCGCCTCGGTCGCATCGGCCACGGCCGAGAGCGCCTCTTCGGGGATGTTCTTCTTGATCTTCGCGTAGCGCTCGAATTCCTCGGCGACCGAGCGCAGGAGCGCGCGGATGGTCTCCACGTCGCCCTCGGTTTCGATCAGCGGTTCGGCATTCGCCTCGAAATAGTCTTCATTCTCGACGAAATCGGTGATGCGCACGCGGCTCTTGCCCTCGACCAGCACCTTCACGGTGCCATCGGGCAGTTTCAGCAGTTGCAGCACGTTGGCGAGCACACCAACGCGGAAAATCCCGTCCGTATCGGGGTCGTCTTGCGACGGATCGACCTGGCTTGCGAGCAAGATCTGACGATCCTCCGCCATCACCTCTTCCAGTGCGCGCACGGATTTCTCGCGCCCGACGAAGAGCGGCACGATCATGTGGGGGAAAACCACGATGTCGCGCAGCGGCAGGACCGGATGGGTGACAGAGCTAAATTCGGTCATCGGCGTTCCTCTCTTGGCAGGAGGGTCCGGCCCCGTTTTCGGCGACCACGTCCCTCCCCTGTTCAACCCAATATCTAGGAGCCGTGAGGCATCCATTCAACTAGGGCATGTCACTCACCCGTCACAATGCGTGGCCCCGGGACAGGCCGCAAGAGGCGATCTCGCTGCCGTGAGCGGTTCGTGCGCGCGCGTGATCGAACGTGTAGCCGCTCAGCGCGGCAGGATCATCTCGGCCATCAGGCCGCCAAGCCGTTCGGATCGCCCGAGTTTCAGCGATCCACCATGGCGACGCAGGATGTCGGCGGTGATCGAAAGCCCCAATCCGACGCCCTGCCCGCGATCTTGATTGCGCGCCGGGTCGAGCCGGGTAAATGGCCGGATCGCCTCCTCGCGGCGTTCGGGCGGGATGCCCGACCCGTCATCATGCACCGCGATTCGCCACCCCGTGCGCGCGATAGAGACGGTGATCTCCGCGCGCGTGCCGTAGCGCACCGCGTTGCCGATCAGATTCGCCAAGGCGCGTTTGAGCGCATCGGGGCGGAAGGTCGCCTCCTCCTCGCTGTCGCAATCGACCAGCGTCACATCGCGCCCCATCCGCCGCATGTCTTCCACCACGCCTGTAACGAAGCCGCAGATCGGCAGCGTTTCCGGCTCGCCATGCGACGCCCCGTCGCGCGAGAATTCGAGAAACGCATCGACAAGGCGCCCCATCTCGTCGACGTCGCGCTCCATCGCGCGGACCTCGTCATTCTCCTCCATCATCGACAGTCCGAGCCGCAGACGAGTCAGCGGCGTGCGCAGATCGTGGCTGACACCCGAAAGCATCAGCGTGCGCTGTTCGATCTGCCGCTCGATCCGGTTGCGCATATCGAGGAACGCGCGGCCCGCGGCGCGCACCTCCGTCGCCCCCGAGACGCGGTAATTCAGGTTGCGCCCCTTGCCGAATTCCTCCGCCGCATGGCTCAGCCTGCGGATCGGACGCAGCTGATTGCGCAGGAAGATATAGGCGATCAGCGTCATCAGAATGGAAACAAAGACCATCAGAACGAGCAATTGGTGCGGATTCGACGCCGAAACCCTGCTGCGCGCGAAGGTCACCGCCAGCGGCCCTTTCGGCGTCTCCTGCACCACGCGCACGGAGTTGGTGGTGTTGTCGAGATCGATGGAGCGGATCTGCGACAGGTTCGCCCGCAGCGTCGAGATCACCACGATCCCTGTCAGATCGAAGAAGCTGCGTATATCGCCCCGCTGCGAGGCGAGATGAGACGGAGCCGGGAATTGCGAGGTGAAGTTCAGCGTCTTGTCGAGCACATCAAGCCGCTCGCGCGCGAGGTCTGCCGTCGGCGCATCCGTCGCGACCTGATCGAGCAGTGCAATCTCGCGCACCATCCCTTCGGTCATCTGCTGGGTGACACGCTCGAAATGGCGTTGAATGAAGACGACCGAGACCACGAGCTGGATCGTTACCACCGGCAGAATCAGGATCAGCGCGGCTCGCCCATAAAGCCCGCGCGGCATCATCTGTTTCAGCCAGCGAAATTTCATGCCAGAACCCTAACGATGGCCGCGATGGAGGGAAAGATGGAAGAATTGCAGCCCGGCTTGCGTCGGATCGTGGCTCCGAACCCGTCCCCCATGACTTATACCGGCACCTGCACCTATGTCATCGGCACAGGCGAGGTCGCGGTGGTCGATCCCGGCCCCGCCGATCCTGCCCATCTGCAGGCGCTGCTCGACGCGCTCGCGCCGGGTGAACGTGTCAGCCATATCCTCGTGACCCATGCGCATCTCGACCATTCCCCCGGCGCACGGCTCTTGGCCGAGGCCACGGGCGCGCCGATCCTCGCCTTCGGCCCGCCCGAAGCCGGGCGCGCACCTGTGATGGCGGAACTCGCGGCGCGCGGCCATGCGGGCGGCGGCGAAGGCGTCGATCACGCCTTCGACCCGAATATCCTCATTGAGGACGGCGAGACGCTGAGCCACGGCGACTGGTCGCTCACCGCGCTGCACACGCCCGGCCATTTCTGCAACCATCTGAGCTTCGCGATGGGCGATGCGCTTCTGACCGGCGATGTGGTGATGGGCTGGTCCTCGACGCTTATCTCGCCACCCGACGGCGATCTGGGCGACTATTACCGCTCGCTCGCGCGGATCGAGGCGCAGAGCCCGCGCATCCTCTATCCCGGCCATGGCGGTCCGGTGACTGCTCCCCAGACCCTGATCGCGAGTCAGCGCGCGCATCGCGATGCCCGCACCGAGCAGATCCGAAGCGCCCTCGCCGAGCGCCCCGCCACCCCGCAGGGCCTCACCCGCGCGATCTACACCGACGTCCCCGCAACCCTCCTGCCCGCAGCCGAACGCAACGTCTTCGCGCATCTCGTTGAAATGTCAGTGCAAAACCAAGTCACCGCCGCGCCCGACCTGCGCCCAGAGGCGCTATTTTCGCTGACGTGACGAAAGCCTGAATTTTTTCGCCAGAACCCTCTGGACATCCCAATTCGAGATTCATATACACCCTCACATGTTCCGGCGTAGCTCAGCGGTAGAGCAGTTGACTGTTAATCAATTGGTCGTAGGTTCGATCCCTACCGCCGGAGCCAAATCTCTAGCAAGAGACTGATTTCAAAGAGAAAAGCCCAGAGTTCGCTCTGGGCTTTCTTTTTTCCGGCTTCCCCAAGGCACAAACGCGGCACGCTCCGAGGCACATTTGGGGCACGGACCGACGGAGCCGCGCCCGGGAGACGGAGCGATGAGCAGACGGAGCGGCATCCCATATCTCGAGTATCGAAGCGGGGGATTCTTCTGGCGAAGGCGCGTCCCGAGCGCCTGCTACAGGTTTGACCTAACTTTCATACTTCGATTTTCCATGCATACACATGACCCAGCTATCGCGAGACCGCTGGCCCTGCTCATCACACGGCTGACGGATCTCGCATTCGAATTCGCGAGGGTCAGTCCGATGCTTCACACGGACATGGAACAGGTGGTCACGGGGATTGTGCAGTGGAAACTGCGCGACGAAGACCGGCGCCGTGCAATCGGCTTGCCGCGCAGCCCCGCGGATGCCGCACGCGAGCAACGCGAACTCGCAGCGGCTACGGAGACGCTGCGTGAAGCAATCTTGCTGCGCAATTACGACGTCGTGCGCGACCCGATCCAGCATATGCTCGGGAAGCTTGGCATTGAGGTCCAGGAAGGGACCGAAGCCTGGCAAGAGCTCGCCCACGAGACCACCCGCGCATTGATGGACACCACCGAGGAAATTGCGCGACGCGATCGCGGCGAGTTCAACACACCTTCGATGTTCTTCCGATCCGCCGTGCGGGGCGCCGATGAATCCCCGCACGTCGATCGCTCTCCCGAACATTCAGCCGCCCTCGAAAGGCTCCTTGCAATCCAGCCGAGCGATGGCACAAGCAATCGCATCACGACAGCCGGGCGTGCCGCGAACCTTACCGTCACAAGCGGTCGGGATACTCAAGACAGAACGGCCGCTCCCTCGAGCTCAACACCCTCAGTCGAGGAAAAATCCGCGGAGCCGGCAACCACCACCGCGGACAAGGCTTCATCCACCTCAACAGACGCCCCATCGCAAGCGCCGAGCCCGCAGGATAGCTCTGAGAGCCGTCGCGAGCCGCCTTCATCGCGCGACAAGGCGAAGGCCTCCAGAGGCAATTCAGAGAGCAAGCCAGACGACCTCAGCCCCGACCTTTCGGCAACGCAAATTGCAGATCTGTTTCTGAAGCACCGTCAGGCAGGCAAGAGCTTGAACAGACGACGCGATGTTACGATGAAAAAAGAGGAGCGGACTCCGCAGCAGATGGAGAACGAGACCTCCACGGCTCGCCTTTTTTCTGCGTATTTCGGAGAACGGAAGATTTCGGACATTGATGAAGATGACTGTATCGATTTCTTCAATCTGGTGGTTCGTTTGCCGTCCACCTATGGAAAATCAAGCACTCACAAGACGATGCACCCTGAAGAGGTCGTGAAGAACTTCGAGCGAGACGAAAAAGCGAGGCTTGCACCGCAACGACGCAAGCTTGTAGCGGAAGGCAATAATGAGATGCAGATCGAGTTCCGCCTCAAAGGCGAACGCGCACCGACCATGTCGGCCAACACCGTCTACCGAAAAATGCAGGAAGTTCAGCGGATATTCGAATTCGCGAGACTCTTTTGCGCGGTCTCGACGAACCCGATGACCGAAGTTATTTGGTCGGCGGAGGAGCACAAATCAGCCGTGCAAAACGACGGCGATCGCACCCGGAAAATCTGGGGGCAGCATCTCCCCGAACTCTTTCGCACACCGCATTTCCAGAATTTCATCGATCATCCGGAAGATCCGCTAATCTGGGCCTGCTTGATCGGCGTCTTCTCCGGTGCACGACTCGAGGAAATTCTTCAACTCAAAGTCGAAGACTTCTCGAACCGCAACAGCCAACACCTCTTTGCAGTCAACAATGGCGATCAACAGAGCACGAAGACCGCGTCCTCGAAGCGAGAGGTGCCTATCCATGACCGTCTGATCGAGCTCGGTCTTATTGACCTCTTGGCAAGACGCCGGGATGCAGGCGCGACATGGCTTTTCGAAGGACTCGAAAGAAGCAGAAGTCGCAACAAGTTCTCTGGCGTATTCACGAAGATGTTCACGGATTTCAGGAAAGAAAACGGGCTCTACAGGGAGCTTATGGACTTCCATTCGTTTCGGAAAGGCTTCAACCAAGCGATGGTCGACGAGGATTTCTCGGGCGAGAAGAGGTGCGCGATCCTCGGGCATGTGAACAATGGCATCAACATGCGCCACTACAGCGACGGTTTCTCCTTGTCCGCCAAAGCATCTGCCGTCAATTCCGTCGACTTTGATACCAGCATGCTGAGAAATCCGTTTCTGGACGCAAAGAACGCGAAAGTCAGCAATTTGACTGCGGAGCGTCAGAGACGCGAATTCGAAGCCCGTGGATGAAATCGACAAACATCGCACCAACGACCAGTCGCGATACAATTGTGCTCAAACGCAAATCTGGGGCCCCTGGGGCCCATAGGAGAGAAGGCCCTCTACCAATTCGCCCATCGAAACCGTGATGCAAAGACCGATTGGGTCACCGCGAACGTTGGAGACGCAAAAAACTTGCTCTGACGCCAACCTTCGGTAGGCTGCTGCCAAACTGTTTTGAGTTGGTTGAGCCGATTTTGCTTTCCGAAAGAGATATTTGCAGCAAGTTCATCACACCCGCTTTGCAGCGGGCCGGATGGGATCTCCAGAGCCAGATCTTCGAAGAGAAAACTCTGACAGCGGGACGGATCATCGTGCGCGGCAAGGTGGTCGGACGACGTAAAGGAAAACGGGCCGATTACGTCCTCTACCTGAAGCCCAATATCCCGATCGCAGTTGTCGAAGCAAAGGACAACAGCCATGCGCTCGGAGATGGAATGCAGCAGGCCCTCACCTATGCGCAGTTGTTGAACGTGCCGTTTGCGTTTTCCTCGAATGGCGATGGCTTCGTGTTCCACGACATGACGGGCCAAGCCGCGCGAGTCGAAACCAACCTGACGCTCGATGAATTCCCTTCGCCAGGAGAACTCGAGAGAAAATACCGGCTCTGGAAAGGTCTGAGCGACGTCGCGGCTCAAATCGCGTTTCAAGGGTATTTCGACGACGGCAAGACACCACGCTACTACCAGATGACCGCCGTGAATGCTGCGGTCGAAGCAATCGCCAAAGGTCAGGACCGCGTTCTTCTTGTCATGGCCACGGGGACCGGAAAAACCTTTACGGCCTTCCAGATCATCTGGCGCCTGTGGAAATCGGGCGCGAAAAAACGAATTCTTTTCCTCGCCGATCGCAACGTGCTGGTCGATCAGACGATGGTCAACGATTTCCGACCCTTCGGCGGGGCGATGGCCAAGCTCTCGGCAAACTCGAAGACGATCGAGCGCGCAGATGGGACTGAGATCGACCTTCCACTGGCGATGGATCGCAAGCGCCGGATCAACACGGCCTACGAGATCTATCTTGGCCTCTATCAGTCGCTGACGGGCCCGGAAGAGCATCAGAAGATCTATCGAGAGCTATCACCCGACTTCTTCGACCTGATCATCATTGATGAATGTCATCGAGGCAGCGCGGCCGATGACTCCGCCTGGCGCGAAATCCTGGAGTATTTCTCGGGCGCCACGCAGATCGGCCTGACCGCGACCCCGAAGGAGACTGAATACGTCTCCAACATGAACTACTTCGGCGAGCCTGTTTACACCTACTCGCTCAAGCAGGGTATCGATGACGGGTTCCTCGCCCCCTACAAGGTGATTAAAGCACATATCGACCGCGACATCGAAGGCTACCGCCCCGAAAAAGGGCAACTCGACCGGGACGGCAACGAGGTCGAGGACCGGATCTACAACACGAAGGATTTCGACCGAAACCTCGTGCTCGACGATCGCACCAAGATCGTCGCGAAACGCGTCACCGAGTTTCTCAAGGAGAGCGGCGACCGGATGCAGAAGACGATCGTGTTCTGCGTCGATCAGGAGCATGCCGCCCGCATGCGCCAGGCGCTGATCAACGAGAACCAGGATCTCGTGCGGAAAAACGCGAAATACGTCATGCGAATTACCGGCGGAGACAAGGAAGGCTTGGCGGAGCTGAGCAACTTCATCGACCCCGAGGCGGACTATCCGGTCATCGTCACGACCTCGCGCCTTCTCAGCACCGGCGTCGATGCCCAGACTTGCCGCCTCATCGTGCTCGATCGCGAGGTTGGATCGATGACCGAGTTCAAACAGATCGTCGGCCGTGGCACGCGGGTCCATCAGGACACTGGCAAGCTGTATTTCACGCTGATGGATTTCCGGGGCGCGACCAATCACTTCGCGGATCCCGATTTCGATGGCGATCCGGTGCAGATCTACGAACCAGGCGCCGACGAGCCGATCACCCCTCCCGAGGAGGACAGTGCTCCCGAAGACCCTCCCGCGGAAGATGGAAACGGCGAAGAGATCGAGATCTTGATTGAGCGGCCGGGGAGCGACGATCCCGCTGGCCCAGAGGGCGGCGATGGTCGAAAGGGTCCGCAGAAGAAAATTTACGTGGACGGGATTGGGGCGACGATCGTAAAAGAGCGCGTCGAGTATCTCGATGCTGACGGCAAGCTGATCACGGAAAGCCTGCGCGATTTCACCCGCAAACATCTGACCCGTCGCTATGCGCGGCTCGATGACTTCCTGCGCCGATGGAACGCGGAAGAGCGCAAACAAGTCATTCTCGATGAATTGGCCGAAGAGGGTCTCGATCTGTCACTTATTGGCGCAGAGCTTGGACGGGACCTTGATCCGTTCGACCTGGTCCTGCACGTCGCGTTCGATGCCAAGCCCCTCACCCGCAAAGAGCGCGCCGACAACGTGCGCAAACGCGACCCGTTCAACCGCTACGGAGATCAGGCGCGGGCGGTCCTCGAGGCGCTCCTCGACAAATACGCCGACGACGGAGTGATAAACTTCGACGACTCTAATATTCTCCAGATCAACCCGTTTTCTCACATGGGAACCCCGGTTGAACTCATGCGCGCCTTTGGCAAGAAAACCGACTACCTGCAGGCAGTTCATGATCTGCAAAACGAACTCTACAGGGACAGTGCCTAAACATGCCGATTTTAGTCCACGACGGCAGCCTCAGATTGGTAAAGCTCGAGCTTCAGCCCCAAGAAATCCCCGCACTATTGCAGGCTCACCGAACGAAGTGGGAGCCCCCTCAGCGCCTCGAGGCACGCGGAGAAGCGTTGATTGCCGCGGACTTCCCATCCAAAGAGGCCGTGAGCTACTCCCCGACTCTTGGACAGGATCTGGCGTAAATTAAGCTACTCGTTGCACCTGCTGACCGGATTGGTTGA
>NZ_MPZR01000022.1:0-11765 GCF_002020075.1 Thioclava sp. F36-7
CTCGTTCGCTTCATTGTCCGTCCTCAAGTTGGGTCGGACTCTAATCGATGGTGGAGGAAAAATCCCGTGGCAGGTCAAACGCGCCCGATCCGGCTGCGGTCCTGCTGAAGGCGCTAATACCTCGGCTCAGTAGGCCCCAGCAGGGGCAATGAAAATCCGTCGGCTTTGTCGCCGTAAGGTTCGCTAAAGGAACGAGCACTCTACGCGCCGTCATTAGCGGCGCTGTTTCCGCGCACTATTCGTTCATTCGCGGGCTTTATCAACGGCCTCTGCGAGCTTCTCGCTTTCGACAAAGCCCGGAACAAGATTATCGCCAATCACGAATGCAGGAGTTCCGCTAAATCCAAGGGATTGCGAGAGGCGCATCGAGGTCTCGATGTGCTCTGCAATTTCCGGGCGGTCCATATCCGATTTGAGGCGTTTCACATCAAGTCCGATGTCTTCTGCGATCCGAAGGACGCTCGCTTCGTCCGCATGCCCGTTCATGCCCATCAAAGCCCAATGAAAAGCCTCGTATTTACCTTGAAGCCGCGATGCCAACGCCGCTTTGGTGGCGAACACGGAGCCTTCCCCGAGAATTGGCCATTCGCGATAGACGAGACGGACATTGGGATCGGCGTCTAGAAGAGCCTGAACTTCTGGCATGGCACGCCGGCAGTAGGGGCAATTGTAATCAAAGAATTCCACGACGGTTACATCTCCATCAGGATTGCCGAGGACCGGTGCGTTTGGGTCCTGCTCAAGCAACGATCGTTGATCACTCAAGACAGATGCCTGCGCTTGAGCTTGGGCTTCGGCATCCTGACGCTGAAGGATTGCAACGGCTTCCATGACGATTTGTGGGTTCTCGCGGATCGCTTCATATACGAGTTCCTTGACCCGAGCCTCATCCAGATCGGCTGCCTGTCCCGTCATCGGAAGCAGGGCCAGCGAGGTAACGAGCACCAAATTCCTGAACAACATTTTATTATCCTTCCTGTTCTGCTTCTGTGCGTGCGGCCTGAGCCTTTCGCTCGCGTTCTGGCCAAGTTGATTTGATGAAACCAAGAACGTCATTGATTTCTTGATCGGTTAGCTTGTCACCGAACCCAGGCATTCCGCTGTCGAATTCGGAGCCTTGTTTCCGCATGAGCTCCTTCCCCCCAAGCTTTGTGTAGGAGAACAGGATTTGATCGCTGTGGTGCCAAGTATGTCCGCTACGGTCATGCGGAGGCGCTGGAAGACGACCGTCCGGGCCGGTGTCCCGCCAGTTCGGTTGCCCTTCGAGATCGGCACCGTGACACGATGCACAGTTTTCCGCATAGAGCACCCGTCCCCGTTCGGTGTCGATCGCGGTTTCGGAGGCTGATTTGTCTGGCGCTGGAATGGCGAGCCACCATACGGCACCTATCGCAATCACGCCAAGGCTCGAGAACGCCGCCAGATACGTCGGTTTCATAAAGCCTTCCCCCGTTCCGCCAGTCCGGATGAGAACTGGCGGTTTGCGTCGTGCTCGGTGGGTTTGCCTTTGCAGTTCAACGGCGGCGTGCGAACTACACTCCGCGAAACCGTCGCATAAATGTGTGCTACTGGGGTGGCCCTCATTTTATTCTCTTCTTTTCGGAGACAAGATCGGTTTTCAGATATTCGTCGCAAGGTCACATATCTCGTTGCGATGCCTCGCCGACCCCTTGTGCGACGCGATCAGGAGATGGTTCATCGCCATCAAGCAGGTAGACGGCCATTGCTTCGAGGTCTTCTTTCGAGAGGAAACGTGTGTTGCCCTGCACGATCTCGGCCATGCCGCCGCCGAAAGCATCACCTGAAGGTGTCACTCCCGTGCGCAAGGCATAAGCGAGATTAGAGACGGTCCAACCTTGCTCGGACAGGGACTGTGGCGTAATCGCAGGAGCTTTGTTTTCGCCTGGGAGTGTGTCGCTTCCAGCAAAGACAGCATCGAGCTTACGACCGCCGCCAATATTGCGTGGGGTGTGACATGCGCCACAATGAGCGGCTCCTCTTACCAATTCCCGGCCGCGGTTCCATCTCGCGCTTTTCTCAGAAACAGGCTCTGTAGGAGGATCGTGAAGAAAGGCCACTCGCCAAAGCTTCAGCCCTGATCGCTGATTGAATGGAAACCCGACTTCATGCTCAGGCGCTGCTTTGGCAACCGGGGGGACAGTCTGGAACGCCGCCCATAGGTCCGCGATATCTTGATCCGTAAAGTCAGCATAGAACGGATAAGCGAAGGCTGGATAATAGGGGTGACCGTCGGGGCTGATCCCCTGGCGAACCGCCCTAGCAAATTGCTCGATCGTCCACCCGCCAATGCCGTGCGTTTTATCGGTCGTCAGGTTCGGAGGATAGAAAGTGCCGAATTCTGTCGCTAGACCAGCGCCACCTGCAAGCGCTGCGCTTCCTTCCTCTTTATTCGTGTGACACGAAATGCAGCCCGACGCCCGCGCCAAATACGCGCCGCGTTGGACATTGCCCGGTTGCGAGATCGGCGACGGCATTTTGCCGATCGGCCAGACTACTAAGGCCCCAACCGCAAGGGCGCCGAGCGCCCCTGCGGCAAGTGTAAGTTTTTTAAGCCAGCTCATCGTTACTTCGCCTCGAAGCGAAACTTCGCATGACATGAGGAGCAGGTTTGGGTGACCATGTTGAAAGCGCCATCCGCTGGCATCGAGGCATAATCCATCATTCCGCCGTCTGAGGCCGCCCCCATCATCGACGATGTGCCCATCATGCCGCCCCCAGAAGACTGCGTGCCCATCATCGAGCCTGCGCCAAGATTTGCCCCGGACGCCATCAGACCATTGCCCGCCGCTTCAGCGAGTCCCTCGCTCGCCGTCTTCAACTGGTCTGCTAATGCACTGAATTTGTCCCATTCCGACCAAATTTCCGGCTTCGCTTCAGACGGCTTGCTATCAGAACCTTCCGGAAACAGCTCCGTCAAGCCATCGCTGTGTTCGATGAACACGCGCGCTGCCGCACGCACCGCAGCAGCATCGTAGTCGGTCTCGCCACGCATCATCGGGGCCAATTTCCTTACCGATTGTCCCATCGCGCTCATGGCATCCATGCGCTCCTTGACAACACCCTCCGCACCGCCATGTGCGAATACTGCAGTAGCCATCGTTGCCCCTACCAAGAGGCCGATCGTCAGTTTGCTCTTCATTGTTCCGTATCCTGTGTTCGAGTTATTGATAGGTGAAATGGGCGATGCTCGATCGTCCAATTTTCAGGATAGGTGTTTGGGAGGAGGCGGCTCGCTCGGGACATCTCGGTCGGAAAAGCTCAGATCTGAATGCTCGCGAATTACGTGAGATAAGGTTCCTGAAGCTCTCGGAACAGAAAGGCTGACCGTGACCATGTTTTTCGAGCAATCCGGACCAGGTTCACAATGGTCGGGCAAGGTTTCGTCCGCGCCATGTGAGTGGAGATCGTGCTCAATATCTGTATCCGGTGCCGTGCTCTCGGCAAGTCGCGTTTCGCGATCACCGACTTGCGTTGGGCCAATTGGGAAAAGGCCAAATTGGGCGAGAGCGACCACAAGTAGGACCGAGACCGCTCTCTGAATTATGGTCAACCCGACCACCAAAGTCAGTTGATCCCGTTTGCGCGCTGCAGCTCACGCACGTATGCGACAATCAACTTCACGTCGCCTTTGGTAAGTCCTTCGATCGGGGGCATGTTGCCGAAATTCCAGTGATGCGAGCGGACGCCGTTTTGGGCGGCGTTCAGAAAGGCAGCGTCTGAATGGTGGTTCGGTTCGTAGATTTTGTTCACGAGCGGGGGAGCGACACCGTTTTGACCTGCGGCGTTCTCACCATGGCATGCCGCACATTTTGCCTGGAATGCGCGTTGTCCCATCTGAGCTCCCGAAGACAGCTCCGCAGGCAGGCTTACCTTCGCAATCGGCGCCCCCTGCGGGATATCACTCGTGTCCGGAGGCACCATCGAATGTCCCTGAGCGGTCTGCGCGGGCGCCGGCTGAAAAGCTTGCCAACCTGCCGCTCCTAGCCCGAGAACAAGGAACCCGCCAACGAACCATCCCCAAAAATTCATGATGTTTTCTTCTCCTATATGTAATCAGCTCAGATCAGCTTGACCTGCGTCCCAACCGGCGTTCTGGCGAAGACCTCTTCGATGTGCTCGTTGTAAAGACCGATACAGCCGTTCGATGATCTGCGACCGATCTTGCGGGTGTCCTGTGTCCCGTGGATCCGGTAATACTGCCAGGACAGGTAGAGAGCGCGAGTTCCGAGCGGATTTGAAGGATCGCCTCCCGGCACGTAGGCAGGCCACTCGGGATTGCGTTTGCGCATCGAGGGGGTCGGTGCCCAGCTTGGATTCTCACGTTTCTCGATGACTTCGGTGTAGCCGCGTTTCGTCAACTCATCGGTCAATGGCACGGACGTCGGATAAATCCGCATTTCCCCATGTTCGGTCCAGTGTTGAAGCACTTTTGTGACCGTATCCGAAATGATGATGCCTTTGCCGAGCCGTTTAAAATGGTCGCGCCAATCATGAAGCGCGAAAGACGAGATGTTCCGGCGAACATCGTCTGCTTCCTCCGCGCGGAGCGTTCGCGGGAGGGTGACGAAGGCACCGGACAACATTACAAAGCTCCGCCGGTTCAGACTTTGATTTCTTGCCATTTGTTCATCGTGGGGTTCTGGACGGGACGTCTCATCGAATACTCGGGATGGCTCGAACCTCAACCATGGCGGGCGGTGATTTTTGTATCGAACTGTATCCTTGACCCAGAGGCAGAATAGCGAGCTAAACAAGTCTTGCCCACTTGACTGGAGGCCAGTTTCGCCAGGCTCGGAATCCAAATGGGTCGGTGAGCCGGTCCGCGAAAGTAGGTGAACGGAATTCGTGGCTAATCAAATGCCAGGGGAGACGATTTGATGAAGTTTAGATTCGCGCTGCATGGTTTCCTCTGGCTCGGCGCGATTGCAGTGGCCCAATTCGGCCTATTGATGCCGACAACAGCAACAGCCGCGAGTTCCTCTGCATATGAAGTTGCAGCCGTCGAGGCGCGGCTGATTTCGGCTCAAGACGCCGTGTCGGCAGAGGCTGAAACTCTTTCCGCCGGTCTGGAGCTCAATCTTGGCGATGGTTGGAAAACCTACTGGCGCTCTCCCGGAGAGGTAGGCGTTCCTCCGCAAATTGACTGGAGTGGATCTGAGAACGTTGCGAGCGTCGATTTCCTCTGGCCTGCACCGGAACGGTTTACTGCCTTCGGCATCGAGAATTTCGGCTATCATGAAGAGGTCGTCTTTCCGCTACAAGTCACTCTAGAGAACCCAGGGCAGCCTGTAGACCTCAAGGCCAACGTCAAGTTGCTGACCTGCTCGGAGGTGTGCGTCCCGCAGGACTTTGATTTGGTGCTCAGGTTGCCAAATGGAAGCGGAATTGATCAGGATTCGGCAGATCGCATCGGCACGTTTCTGGCGCGCGTTCCCGCCGAAGGGGATGCCGCAGGCATCGCCACCGCGAGGTCTCATATAAACGAAGATTTTACTCGCCTGACCATTGAGATTACGTCCAGCAGCGAGTTCCAGGCGCCGGATCTCTTTCCCGAAATCGGAAACGGAGGTGCGCTGGGAAAACCCGATATAAGAGTCGGAGGATCACGGACGCTTTGGGCGGAATTTCCCATTCTTGCTTATATGGCGGAGAAAGCTACACCTCTGTCAGTGACTGTGACCGATGGGCCAGAACGCGCCTTTACCGTTACGCCTGAACCTGTGACCGCCGCGCCAGTTCCTCCATTCGACGTTGCCCGAGTGATCCCAGGCGTCGATCAGTTGGTCTGGATTGCCCTTGTCGCATTTCTCGGCGGGCTGATCCTGAATGCTATGCCCTGCGTTCTTCCTGTCCTGTCTATAAAGCTTTCCTCAGCCATGAAATCCGAGGGTCGCAGTCGTGGTCAAGTGAGAGCAGGCTTCCTCGCCGCCGCAGCCGGAGTCATGGTCTTCATGTGGCTGCTTGCGACACTACTCTTCGCTTTGCAAAGGATCGGCGTTGCCGTCGGATGGGGGCTTCAATTCCAGAACCCAGTATTTCTGGTGCTGATGTTGCTTGTCCTCGGCCTGTTTACCGCGAACCTCTTCGGCTTCTTTGAAATTTCTCTGCCAGCGGCTCTGACAACTCGGTTAACGAGAGTTGGCGGCGGGGCCGGATACTGGGCTGATTTTGCCACCGGACTTTTCGGGGCTGTCATGGCAACTCCCTGCTCCGCACCGTTTCTGGGGACGGCTATCGCATTCGCTCTTGCGGGCCGTGCAATGGACATCGCTATGGTCTTCACCATGCTTGGGCTCGGCCTCGCCTCTCCATATATGCTCGTAGCTATTGCACCAGGTCTCGTTCGGTTCCTTCCGAAACCCGGCCGCTGGATGATCGCTTTGAAGACAGGCCTCGGTCTGCTCTTGATCGGCACCGCAGCATGGTTGTTTTATGTTCTCATCGGTGTAGCCGGTTGGCGCGCTGCGCTTGTCGTCGCTTCACTCGGAGCGGCGCTGGCTGTAGTGTCGGTATCTACATGGCTTTCAAGAAAACTGCGTTGGGCACTGGGGCTCACCCTTGCGGCACTAGCGATCGTGGCCGCGCCATCTTTGACCACGGGCCCTGAAATTGCCGGTCAAAGCGGGACAATCTCTTGGATCGCATTTGACCGTGGCGACATTGCCCGGCGGGTGTCGCGCGGAGAAGTCGTGTTCGTCGATGTGACCGCAAATTGGTGCCTGACCTGCAAAGCTAACAAGGCCCTCGTGTTGGAACGCGATCCAGTTCTCGCTGCCTTGAATGGGCCAGAGGTTTCTCCGATGCTCGCGGATTGGACGCGGCCGAACGAGGCGATCGCTCGATTTTTGGAAGCCAACAACAGATACGGCATTCCATTTAATGCGGTATATGGACCTTCCGCTCCCGAAGGGATTATTCTCTCGGAGATATTGTCCAGCGGTGCCGTCCTTACGGCGTTGCGAGATGCTGGTTCTTCCACAAATTCGGATGGCGATGGAAAGTATACTGAGCTGACGGGAGCGGCAGGAGCCCCGGACTGATGAGCGGCAACGCTCATCTCCATCACCACTTGTTTTGAGTTGGGGAGTCACTGTGCGATCCCTTTCGCGAGGATCTGTTCAAAACGCATGGCCATGTCGCCTGCCTCCGAAATTCTTTCAGCGCGGGATGCAGATGGGTTCTTTCATATGGCCCCGTGAGTGCCGCGGGCGCGTAGGAGCGGCTTCAGGCTTGCCTGCATCGTATCTAATCGAGCTGTGGCTTTGCTTTCGGCAGCCGAACTGTCGCGACGAGCCCCCCGCCGGGATGGTTCGCCAAGCTAATTTCACCTCCCTGTCCATGCAGAATTGACCGCGCGATCGACAGCCCCAACCCATGTCCGCCAGTTTCAAGAGAACGGCTTTCTTCAAGTCTGACAAACGGGTCAAAGACGCGCTCCAGATCGCTGGCTGGAATGCCCGGTCCTTTATCAGAGATCGTGATTTCGATGTCTTCACCGAGGACCTGCCACCCTACAGTCGCAGATCCGCCATACCTGACGGCATTTTCGATCACATTCCGCAATGCGCGACGTGTCGCGTTCGGGCGCAAGCGCACCCGGACAGTGGGACCGGCTGTTAAACCAAAAGACGCCACCATATCGGTTTGGAGAGTTTCGAGGAATGTCTGCAACTCAACTTCCTGCATCTCCTCGCTTCCCGAAAGCCCTTTCGCGAAGGTAAGAGTTGCCTCGACCATTGATTGCATTTCCTCGACGGTCGACACGAGGTTTTCACGTAACTCTTCTTCTTCAACCATTTCCGAGTGGACGCGCATGGCGGTCAACGGAGAGCGCAGATCATGCCCGAGCGCTGCAAGAACGCGCGTGCGGTCCGTCACGAACCGCGTCAGCCTTTCCTGCATTCGATTGAAGCCAGCGGTCAATTCTCGCACTTCCATGGGGCCTCTCTCTGGAAGCGCGTTCGCGTTCTCGCCACGTCCTAGACGGTCCGACGCTCTCACCAATCGCCTCAAGGGACCCAATAGGCCCGCCATTACAAACCAAGTAACCCCGACCAGAAGGGCCATCGCCGTAAGGCCGAACGTCAGAATTGAGTAGCGAGGCCATTGAATCGGTGGGCGTTCGAAGCGCGTGCTGACATTTAGCCATTGGCCACCGGCAATCGAGATCGAGAGGTTCATTTCGATTGCGGAGAGTTCGCCGCGCATCATGGCCAAGTGCATTTCCGTCATCTCGCGCGACAAATTCGGCAGTGGTAGGATAGCGCCTTGGATTTGGTGTAGCTCGACACGAATATCGCGACTGTAGCTTTCATTGAGAAGCCCGCGCACGCGTGCCTCAACCACCCCACCATCGGAATGATCCGTATGCTGAACGAGCGGCTTTGCAGTTAAGTCGAAGCGAACAAGTGGGGAGTTCGCCGCGCGGATAATCGACGGGCGCAAGTCTGCAGGCGCCTCTTCGATCAGGCGGGCGACGTTGGCAGCGCGTCCAGCAGCCTCAAATCCTAACGCCGCTCGAATGGCGAGGCTACGTTCATCTGCAAAAAGCCATAAGCTGATAAGCTGCGCTACGCCGAGCGCGGCGATGATCAGGAGCACGAGCTGGACTCTCAAAGACCGCATGAAGCGCCCGATCATCCGGAAACCTCTACGTCCACGGATAGGCAGTAGCCACCACCCCTAATCGTTTTTATGATACTGGGCCGGAGGATGTCGGGTTCTAGTTTGCGTCGAAGGCGAGAAATCTGGTTGTCAATTTTTCGATCCAACGGGCCGGCAGAAATACCTTGGGACAAATCAAGCAACTGGTCACGGCTCAACACCATCCGAGGTCGTTCTAGCAGGACCATCAGGAGCTTGAAGTCAGCGACCGTGAGGGCGGTCTCGTGTCCAGTCTTGTCAACGAGAACTTGCCGATCAACCTCCAAAGTAAGGTGTGCAAAGTGAACTTTCCGACCGCTCAAGTTTCCGGTGAAAACTTCCTGATTTTCGCTTCGTCGCAGGACCGCTTTGATCCTCGCAAGCAGCTCGCGGGGATTGAAGGGCTTCGGCAGATAATCGTCGGCACCGGTATCAAGGCCGGTAATTCGGTCCTCGTCATCTCCTAAGGCGGTCAACATGATGATCGGTAAGCGCCCTTTGTCCGATAAACGTTGGCAGACTGAGAGACCATCTTCGCCAGGCATCATGACATCCAGCACCAACAGGTCATAGTTGCCGAGAGCCAACTTCGTGTCCATCTCCTCCGCGTCTTTTGCAGCGGTCGCCCGCATACCGTTTTTCGTCAAATAACGAGTGACGCTTCTGCGGATTTGCTCGTGGTCATCTACGATAAGGATATGTGGAGCGTTCTGCATGGGTCTCATCAACTGTGCTAGCTCGACGTCTGGCATCTTTCTTGTAGCTAATGCTGTTAGCCTTAGTCCAATGCGACAAACGGATACAATTCCGCGACTGCACCTCGGAACGTTCAGATGTTTATACTTAGTCTGTCCCGCCATAGCCATTCTCGGAAGGAGCGCCGCTCTTGCTGACGGCCACCGTCATCGACCCACGGATCGCAAACTTTCTTCCACGGGTGGATTTGCATGGCCCGAGATTGGGCGCTGCGGCCCCAATTTCGCAGCCGGTTCTGGCGCAATGCTCTTAGATCATTTCTTCTGGCCGTTAGGAACAGAGCGAAGGCGCAAGCGCTAAGCGTAGAGGGCGTAAATGCACGAAATAAACTTTGGAGAAACAACATGCTAACCCGACGTGATACCTTGAGCATTTTCGCTTCGAGTGTCGTATTCGCATATGCGCCCGCTTGGGCGGAAACTCACGACATGTGGTCGCTCGAGGTTCTTCACGATGCATTGAACCGCGATTTGGCACGGCTTGTGGATATTCGCAGGCCAGACGAATGGACGGAAACCGGCGTCGCAAAAGGGGCTTGGCCAATTGATATGACCCATCCCCGGTTCGGGGAACGCCTCTTCGCGGCCCGCGATCTCGCGAAGGGACGCCCTGTCGCTTTGATTTGTCGGACCGGCCATCGTTCGGGTTTCGTCATGGGAAAGTTGCGTGAAGCGAATGCAACAGGTTTCGTTGACGCCGTAGGTGGGATGCTCGGCGCACCGGGCCTTCCTGGTTGGATCGAACAAGGTTTGCCCACCGTGTCGAAAGAAACCGCACTTTCTAACCTTCCCAAAGAACTCGCCTGAGAGACAATATAAACAATGATCGATCGTAGAGCATTCATCTCGGGCTTGGCGGGACTATCCTTCTCGGCTGCCCCGCTCGCTGCCGGCGCGCAGACAAAAGCCAGGAAATTGGCAATGCCGCCCTTAGTGGACGCAACGGGAGATCGGCGCTTCAGTCTGACTGCGCAGAAGGGCATGAGGGATTTCACCGGACTTGGGGCTGGTGAGACTTGGGGCTTCAACCAATCTTATTTGGGGCCAACACTTCGACTTTCTTCGCGGGCTTCGACGCAAGCGCGGATCGAAAACACACTACCCGAAGAAATCTCGGTTCACTGGCATGGCATGCTGATCCCCGGTCACGCTGACGGCGGTCCGCATCAGACGATTGCCTCTGGTGCGACGTGGGCTCCCGAACTGAATGTGATGCAACCCCCAGCCACGCTCTGGTATCATTCGCACGTTCACAGGGAGACCGGAAAGCAGGTTCAAAAAGGATTGGCTGGAGTTCTGCACGTAACGGACGGACAGGACGATGCGAAAGGCCTTCCATCGGAATATGGTATCGATGACCTTACATTGGTCCTGCAGGACAGGCGCTTCGACCGGCGCGGCCGCATCGACTACGGTCTGTCGATGCCAGACCAGATGATGGGCTTTATGGGCAATGTCATGCTGGTCAACGGTCAGATGGGCACCCATGCTGTCGTTCCGCGTGGCATTGTTCGCTTGCGTCTTCTCAACGGGTCCAATGCAAGGATCTATCCTTTGACCTTTGCGGATCGTCGCGAGATGCATCTCATTGCGACGGACAGTGGATATCTCGATCGTCCGGTCGCGATCGAGTCACTCGTGATCGCTCCCGGCGAGCGCTACGAGGTCCTTGTTGACTTTTCACGCGGAGAAGGGGGCACTTTGATGTCTGCGGCAAGCCCAAATCAAATGATGGGAGGGGCAGGGGCGGACTTCGAAGTGCTTCCATTTTCTGTGGATGGAACTCTTCCCGCACGCATCGCGAAAATCCCCACCGACCTAGGTGGGGATCTGCCAGCCGGGAAGAGCTCTTCCGGCGGTCGCCGCAAGATTACGCTCGATATGCCGATGGGGATGGGCATGATGATGCGCGGGCTCAATGACCGGTTCGGCATCAACGGCCGCGCCTTTGATATGAGGCGGATTGACCTATCGATTGCCAAAGGTTCAACGGAAATCTGGGAAGTCTCCTCAAGCATGATGATGCACCCGTTCCACGTTCATGGTGTGAGGTTTCAGGTTCTAACGGAAAACGGTCGAAACCCGAGCATTCAAAACACAGGTTGGAAGGACACAGTGCTTGTAAATGGTCGGGCCGAGATATTGATTGACTTCGACCAGGCCGCGGATCGTGGCACTCCGTTTATGTATCACTGTCATATCCTCGAGCACGAAGATGGTGGAATGATGGGGCAGTTCACTGTCACATGACTGCTAAAGCAGGGACATATGAGCTACTCCCCGACTCTTGGACAGGATCTGGCGTAAATTAAGCTACTCGTTGCACCTGCTGACCGGATTGGTTGA
>NZ_MPZR01000023.1:0-9077 GCF_002020075.1 Thioclava sp. F36-7
TGGCCCGCTGGGCAAAAGCGCCCCGGCAGCCGCCAGCTATCTGAAAAGCGCAGCTGCCGGGGCGCGAAGCGTTCCCTCCGCTTCAATCCCATGCCCTCTCTGGTGGCAGACTTTTGCTCCGCCCAGTGGCCGGTTTTTGCTCCGCCGTTGACAAGGCGTTCATCCTGAAGCAGCGCGAGCAGGGAACATCGGTGGTTGAGATCTGCCGCAAAGCTGGGATAAGTCAGGCAATTTATTTCAACCGGAAGAAAAGTATGGCGGCTTGCTGCCGGACGAGATGCGTCGGTTAAAAGCGCTCGAGGACGAGAACACGCGATTGAAGAAGATCGTCACGGAACTTCCGGCTGAGAGCTTTCGACAAAGCTTTCCAGTCCGCGCCCGGAGCCGAGTTGACGCGTCAAATCTCGGGAGGCTTCTCTTACGAGCGTCCCGACTTCAAATATCCGAGGGCCAACCAGCCGCGAAGAGAGGGCAGACACCGAAATCGCCCCGACTGCTTCGCCGTTCGGAGACCATATGGCTGCACCGACACATCGCAAACCCGTGGCATGTTCTCCGTCATCGATCGCGTAGCCCCGTTCACGACACACTTGGATGTCTGCGACCAGAGATGATATGTTTCGATGTGAGCGCGAGGTGAGCGTGTGGAACCCGACCCGATGAGCGAGAGCGACGATGTCGTCGTCTGGCCAGGTCGTCAGAATTGCCTTGCCCATCGCTGAACAGAATACCGGCACGCGCCCTCCGGGTGGAGCGATCGCACGAACAATCTCGCGGCTTTCAGACTGCGCGATCGTTACGAGATAATCCTGATCCAGGATCCCAAGGTTAACCGTTTCACGAGTCGCATTTCGCAACCTCCGCATTATGGGGAATGCTGGCGCGACCAAATTTCGACGGCGAGTATATGCTGTTCCAACCAAATAGGCTTGTCGCCCCACCCGCCAGAGAGAATTCACTTGGTCGAAATGGGCATATCCAGAATTTTCCAGCGTTGTGAGAAGCCTGTGCGCGGTTGAAACGGCCAACCCCGACATGCGCGCCAGATCGCTTACGCGTTCGCCCTCATTAGATTGTCCAAGCAGGTCCAGAAGCCGCAGGGCTCGCCCCACGGACTGCACGCCAACACCTCTTTGCTGCTCAATCTTCAGAGCCATCGCTGACCGACCTTTCCACATCGTGAAAAAAATATATACATTTCTTACTATCTTCCAATGGGCTCCTTAGCTTTTGCGAACGGGAGAGGGAGCATTCAATGAATGGATATGTCGAACGTCACGGACTTATGGTGACGAAAGCCTTGGCACAGCTCCTGGAAACGCGCATCCTCAAGGACGTCTCGGCGGACGTATTCTGGTCGGGCTATGCTGCGTTGTTAAGCGATCTCGCACCGCGGAACGCGGCCCTTCTGGCGCGACGCGACCAGTTGCAGACGAGCATCGACAACTGGCATCTCGCGAACAAAAGCAAGCCTATCAACGGGGAAGCCTATAGCGCATTCCTGACTGAAATCGGATATCTGGTACCCGAGCCCGCGCCCTTCACGATCACTACCGCAAACGTCGACCCTGAACTGGCGCTGATCGCTGGCCCACAACTCGTGGTTCCGGTGATGAATGCCCGATTTGCCCTGAACGCGGCGAATGCGCGTTGGGGCTCGTTGTATGACGCGCTTTATGGGACGGATGCGATCCCCGGTGGTGCCTCGGGCAGCGGCTATGACCCGATGCGCGGCGCCGAGGTGATCGGCTGGGCACGCGCACATCTGGATGCGGTCGTGCCACTCGACGGCGCCAGCTGGGCTGATGTTCAGGCGCTCAACACGATCGAAGGCAAGTTTCTCGCGACCGTCGATGGCAGAGAGATCGGCCTTGCGATCCCGGCCCAGTTCGCCGGTTACAATGCGGCGGGCAGCGTGTTCTTGCGCGCCAATGGCCTGCTGATTGAGATCGTCATCGACCCCAACAGCCTGATCGGGCGAAACGATGCGGCTGGCATTGCGGACATACGCCTCGAAAGCGCCCTCACGGCGATTCAAGATTGCGAAGATTCTATTGCGGCCGTCGATGCCGAAGACAAGTGCGCTGTCTATGAGAATTGGCTTGGCCTGATGGACGGCACGCTGAACGAGACCTTCGAAAAGGGCGGCACAACGATGACTCGTCGCCTGAACGACGACATCGAATATTTCGACCCACAGGGTAAACCCGTCACTCATCCGGGCCGCGCGGTGCTCTTAGTGCGCAACGTCGGCCACCTGATGACCACGGACGCCGTGCTACTCGACGGCGAGGAGACGCCTGAGGGAATGCTGGACGCGGCAGTGACGGTAGCCGCGGCGATGCACGATCTTGCCCGCGACTCGAACCGCAATTCCCGTACCGGCTCGATCTACGTGGTGAAACCGAAAATGCACGGCCCCGACGAGGTCGCCTTCGCGAACGAGCTCTACGGCCGTGTCGAAGATATCCTCGGTCTGCCGCGGAACACGGTGAAGCTTGGCGTGATGGACGAGGAACGCCGCACCTCGGCAAACCTTCTTGCTTGCATCGCCGCCGTGCGCGAGCGTTGCGTGTTCATCAACACAGGCTTCCTTGATCGGACCGGCGACGAGATTCACACCTCGATGCAGGCAGGCCCCGTCATTCCCAAGGGCGAGATGCAAGGCTCGGCCTGGCTGCAAGCCTACGAGACGGGCAACGTCGATGCTGGTCTCGCGGCAGGCATGCAGGGCAAGGGGCAGATCGGGAAGGGCATGTGGGCGAAACCCGATGCCATGGCCGAAATGCTCGAGGACAAGATCGGTCACCCTCGCGCCGGGGCGAATACGGCCTGGGTGCCCTCGCCGACGGCGGCGACGCTACATGCAACGCATTACCACCGTGTGAACGTGCGCGCTGTTCAGGACGAGCTCAAGCTCCGGCCCCGCGCTCCGCTCGCCGATCTCCTGAGGCCGCCGCTGCTTGGCGGACGGAACCTCTCCCAGGAGCAGGTACTGCGCGAGATCGATAATTCCTGTCAGTCGATCCTCGGCTATGTGGTACGCTGGGTCGATCAGGGGATCGGCTGCTCCAAGGTGCCCGACATCAACGACTTCGCGCTGATGGAAGACCGGGCGACGCTGAGGATCTCTTCGCAGTATCTGGCGAACTGGCTGATGCATGGCATCTGCAGCCGCGACCAGATCGAGGACTCGCTGCGTCGTATGGTGGCAAAGGTCGACGCGCAGAACGCCGACGATCCGAACTACACGCCGATGGCGCCGGGCTATGACGGGCCGGCCTTCGAGGCGGCGCGCGACCTGATCCTGCGGGGTGCAGTGCAACCTTCGGGCTATACCGAGCCCCTGCTCCACGCCGCGCGCCGCAAGGCCAAGGCCTTGACTGCGAAAGGTTGACTATGCTGACGGTCAAGCGTCTCGACATCGCCGACGCTCGCACTCTGATCGCGGGCGCGCGCGCCAAGGCCACCGAGATCGGTGTGCCGATGTGTATCGCGATTACCGACGAAGGCGGCAATCTCATTGCCTTCGAACGGATGGATAGCGGCAAGGTGACCTCGATCACCATCGCGATCGACAAGAGCTACACTGCCTCGGCGGCGAAAAAGGCGACGCACGAATACGGCGCGGCAAGCCAGCCGGGCGCGCCCGCCTATGGCATCGGCAGCTCGATCGGCGGCCGGCTGATGGTGGTGGGTGGCGGCCTTCCGGTGAGTTTCGACGGCGAGGTCGTGGGAGGTATTGGCGTAAGCTCGGGCACACCGGATCAGGACCGCCAGGTCGCACAGGCCGGGATCGACGCCTTTCTGGCCAGCTTGGTCACTGATCGGAATTTCACACGGCGAGAGGAGGTCGAAAGGAGCGGGACAGTAGTCAAACCGACACCGCGGCGCGCACGGAAGAGGAGCCGGTAAGCGTCGATGCGAGATTATAGAAAATGGGAGGAATTCATGAATAAGACCAGTTCGAAAGAGGCGGTCAACCGCCGCTCGTTCCTGCGGACGGGCCTCGTTGGCGGCGGTGCCGCAGCGGCAGGCTCGATGCTAGCAGCCCCAGCCGTCCTAGCGCAGGCGCCGATGGTTCTAAAGATGCAGACGTCTTGGCCGGCCTCGGACATCTGGCAGGTTATGGCCCAGCAATATGCCGACCGCGTCGAGCAGATGTCGGGGGGGCGTCTCAAGATCGACCTTCTGCCCGCAGGCGCGGTGGTCGCGGCCTTTCAAGTCATCGATGCTGTGAACGACGGCGTTCTCGATGCCAGCCACTCGGTCTGTGCCTACTGGTATGGCAAGAACAAGGCCGCCTCGCTCTTTGGAACCGGTCCGGTCTTCGGCGGCTCGCCCACCACGATGCTGTCGTGGTTCTACGCTGGTGGTGGCGAAGAGTTCTTCCGTGAACTGCTACAAGACAAGATGGGTATGAACGTCGTGGGCCTTCTGGGCTTCCCGATGCCAGCACAGCCACTCGGGTGGTTCAAGAAGCCGATTACCGGCGCGGGCGATCTCAAAGGCTTGAAGTATCGTACCGTTGGCCTTGCTGCTGACGTAATGCAAAGGATGGGCCTGTCGGTCGCGCAGCTTCCAGGCGGCGAGATCGTGCCTGCAATGGAGCGCGGCGTCATCGACGCCTTCGAGTTCAACAACCCCTCGTCGGACATGCGGTTCGGTGCGCAGGACGTGGCCAAGTACTACTACCTTGGCTCGTATCACCAAGCGTCCGAAGCGTTCGAATTCCTGTTCAACAAGGACGTCCTGGACGACATGGATGACGATCTGCGCGCCATCCTGCGTCATTCGGTCGAAGCCGTCTCGACCGCTAACACGGCCTTCGCGCTCGACAACTATTCGTCCGACTTGCAGAAGCTGCAAAACGACAATGGGGTCAACGTCGAGCGCACGCCGCAGGACATCCTTGCCGCGCAGATCGATGCCTGGGACCAGCTGATCCCCGAACTCGAAGCCGATGAGCTGATGAAGCGGATTCTCGACAGCCAGCGAGCTTGGGTCGAGCGGGTGACCTATTATGAGCTGCTCAATGCTCCGGATTATGCGCTGGCCTACCAGCACTATTTCCCCGGCAAGGTTGAGCTCTGACGAAACCCCGGGGGCGGAAGTGATTTCCGTCCCCCTTTTTCCTTTCGGGAACAACTGGAATGCTCCGCTTTATCTCCTTCGCTGACCGCCTTTCTGGGTGGTTCGGGAAATCGTTCGGATGGCTGGTTCTGCTGATGACCATCGGCATGAGTTACGAGGTGATCGTTCGCTACATCTTCAATAGCCCGACGCCTTGGGCCTACGAGCTCTCGTTCATGATGTACGGCGCGCTGTTCATGGTCGGCGGCGCCTACACGCTGGCACGTGGAGGGCATGTCCGGGGCGACTTCGTCTATCGGATGTGGCCGGTGCGCGTGCAGGGTCTGGTTGACTTCGTGCTCTACGTGATCTTCTTCTTTCCAGGCATCACAGCGCTGATCTTCGCCGGATGGAAATACGCCGCACGTTCGATCCGCTACGGCGAGGTGAGCGCCTCGAGCCCCGCCGGCATTCCGATCTATCAATTCAAGGCCATCATGGTTCTGGCGGGTGTCCTGCTATTCATTCAGGGGCTTGCGCAGCTTTGTCGCTGCATCATCGCGATCCGCGATGGCGTATGGCACGAGGCCGCGCCGGACGTCGAGGAAACCGAGATGTTGGCGATGCAGGAACTCGGTGAGGACTTTGCTCACCACCCTGACCACATCGACCCCCCCAAGAGCCACTGACAGGAGCCTCGACCATGACCGACCCTCAAATCGCTCTGTCGATGCTGGGCATCTTCATCTTGCTAGTGTTCCTGGGTTTCCCGATCGCCTTTACGCTGATGGCCCTTGGCATCGGCTTTGGTTATTTCGCCTATTTCGATGCCGGACGCATGTGGCGTGCCTTCGACCGGCTGCCTGTTGATGCCGACAGCTGGACATCCTTTACCAACTGGATTGAAGGCTTCTTCAACAATAGAATATTCGACCTCTTCATCAACCAGACATACACTGTAATGTCGAACGAAGTCCTGACCGCGATCCCGCTGTTCCTCTTCATGGGTTATGTCGTGGAGCGCGCGAACATTGTCGATCGGCTGTTCTCATCGTTGAACGTCGCAGCCAAGAACATTCCGGGCTCGATGGGTGTCGCGGCACTTATCACTTGCGCACTTTTCGCAACGGCCACCGGCATCGTGGGCGCGGTGGTGACGCTGATGGGGCTTCTCGCCCTGCCAGCGATGCTCAAGGCGCGCTACGAACCAAGTTTTGCAGCGGGTATCATCTGTGCGGGGGGCACGCTGGGTATCTTGATACCGCCGTCAATCATGCTCATCGTCTATGCCGCGGCCTCGGGCGTTTCGATTGTGCGCCTCTACGCCGGGGCGATGCTGCCTGGCTTCCTGCTGGTGGGCCTCTATCTAGTCTACGTCGTGGGGCGAGCGGTCCTCAAGCCGTCCTCGGCCCCCCGCCCGACGTCCGACGAAGTGCCGGACATGCCGAAGGTTGAAGTCTTCGTGATGCTGGTAAAGTCTTTCTTCCCCCTGGCGGTGCTGATCCTCTCGGTGCTCGGCTCGATCCTGTTCGGTCTTGCGACGCCAACCGAGGCGGCCTCTATCGGCGCCATGGGCGGGCTGGTGCTTGCCGCGGCCTATCGTGCGCTGACGTTCCAGCGGCTACGCGAGTCGGTCTATCTCACGGTGCGGACAACGGCGATGGTTTGCTGGCTGTTCGTGGGTAGCTATACCTTTTCTGCGGTCTTCTCCTATCTGGGGGGCGAACAGCTGATCTCGGAATTCGTGACGGGTCTGGACCTGACGCCGTTGCAGTTCCTTCTGCTCGCACAATTGATCATCTTCCTCTTGGGCTGGCCGCTCGAGTGGTCCGAGATCATCATCATCTTCGTGCCGATCTTCCTGCCGCTCTTGCCACATTTCGGGGTCGACCCGCTGTTTTTCGGCATCCTCGTTGCGCTGAACCTGCAAACGTCGTTTCTGACGCCACCGATGGCGATGTCCGCCTATTACCTAAAGGGAATCGCGCCCCCCGAGATGAGGCTGACGCAGATCTTTGCCGGGATCATGCCGTTCCTGTTCATGGTTTTCCTGTCGATGGCATTGGTCTACTTGTTCCCGCAGTTGGTCTTCACTCTGCCGGAGGCGATCTATGGCAAGTGATCGAGAGGACCTCGCCGGTGCGGATGTGATCCGCTTGCGCGACCGGCTGGCAACGGGCGCGCTGAGCGCCCGTGACCTCGCCGAGGCGCTGATCGACCGAATCGCGATGGTCGAACCCGAGGTTGGAGCCTTTGTCTGGTTCGACCCGGAATTCCTACGTGCGCAGGCGGCACAGGCGGATGCCTATCGCAAATCCGGCAGACCGATAGGCCCGTTGCACGGCCTGCCCGTCGGCATCAAGGATGTGATCGACACCGCAGGCATTCCGACCGAAAACGGAACACCGCTCGATGCCGGACGTCGGCCCGAGGCTCATGCGGCAGTGGTCTCGCGGCTGCTGTCTGCCGGGGCGTTGGTGCTTGGAAAGACCGTTACGACCGAGTTGCAATTTCTCCATCCTTCATCCACGCGTAACCCTGCGAACACCGCGCACACGCCGGGTGGGTCTTCCGCTGGGTCGGCCGCCGCTGTTGCCTCGGGTATGGCGCCACTGGCAATCGGCACCCAGACGGGCGGGTCAATCATCCGGCCGGCTTCGTATTGCGGATGTGTCGGCTACAAACCAACTTTCGGCAGCATTCCCAGCCGGGGCGTGCTCGCGCAGTCCCCCAGCCTCGATACCGTCGGCGTGCTCGCCCGCGACACGCTGGGGGCAGCGCTGCTTGCCGACAGCCTCTTTGGCTCCGACCCAAGCGACCCTTCGGACCTGCCCCGTCCTGCTCCCGGCCTTTTCACTGCGGCAGGCACAGAACCACCGGTCGAGCCCACCCTTGCCTTTGTCGACATGCCGGGCGGCGATGCAGCGCATCCCGAGATGAAGGAAGCGATGGCTGAACTGATCGAGTGGCTTGGCGAGTGCGTCTGGTCCACCTCGCTCCCCAAGCTGTTCAGCGATGCTGCAAGGATTCGCTCCCAAATCAACGACGCCGAATTGGCGCATTGCTTCAGGGGATACGCAGCAAAGGGATGGGACAGGCTGTCGAGTGAAATCCAAGCGGCTATTGAACGAGGTCGATCGATCTCGGTTCCCGATTATCTGGCAGCCCTCGATCTGCGGTCTGTATTCAGCGCGGCGCTTGACGAAATACTGTTGCGTGCAGATGCATTGCTCGTCTTCGCCGCATCTGGCCCTGCGCCGGCGGGCTACTCTTCGACGGGTGACTCGATATTCAATGGCGTTTTCACCTTCACCGGTCATCCCTCGATCACGTTGCCCGTGTTGACCGATAGCCACCGAATGCCGATGGGGGCCCAGCTCGTTGGTCGCCGAGGGGATGACGCACGCTTGCTCCGCACGGCGAACTGGCTTGAAACCCGCCTGAAAATTTCTGGGACCACTGCGGGATGAATGGAGTTTCCATGACAACAGATAGCACTCTCAAAGTACTCGCCTTCCTGACCATGGTGCTCTTCATCGGTATTCTTGTGCTCAAAGTCCCGCGATGGGATCTGGGTATCGTAGTGGGACTGAGCGTCCTCGCCGCCGCTTGGGATTTTTTTGCTCCACCCTCAAAGCGTTAGGCTGGTAATGTCAGAGCAAATTTGCTTGAGGCAGCGAGGGCGGCTTTGGAGCGTCGTCAGATGACAAAACGCTCGCCCCTACTCTACTTCAAAACGTTGCGTGAGATCGTCCGCTTAGCCGTGATAAATTAAATCCACTTTCCCCTGTCGCTTTGCGTCGTCGAGGATCGACTTCACGAGCGCGGCATCGACATCTGCCACGAATCTGTTCGTTTCTGGTCGGACCATTCCGGCCCGATGTTCGCTTGCGAGATCGTCCAGAACTGCGCCGAAAGGCTGCGATCTGAGCTACCCCCTGAAATTCGGACACTGACATAAGCTACGATTTGCAGTCTGCTGATCTTCGACGAGAAGGAGATCA
>NZ_MPZR01000024.1:2500-5650 GCF_002020075.1 Thioclava sp. F36-7
GGTTATAAGAGCGAACCCGGGGAACTGAAACATCTAAGTACCCGGAGGAAAGGAAATCAACAGATACTCCGCTAGTAGTGGCGAGCGAACGCGGACCAGCCGAGCCATGAGAATGACCAGAATGATCTGGAAAGATCAGCCATAGCGGGTGACAGCCCCGTATGGGAAGTTCAATTGGACGTATTAAGTAGGGCGGGACACGTGTAATCCTGTCTGAAGATCGGGGGACCACCCTCGAAGGCTAAGTACTCCTTACTGACCGATAGCGAACCAGTACCGTGAGGGAAAGGTGAAAAGCACCCCGACGAGGGGAGTGAAACAGTTTCTGAAACCGGACGCCTACAAGCAGTCGGAGGAGCCTTGAGCTCTGACGGCGTACCTTTTGTATAATGGGTCAACGACTTGGTCTATCGAGCAAGCTTAAGCCGTTAGGTGTAGGCGTAGCGAAAGCGAGTCTTAACAGGGCGAATAAGTTCGATGGATCAGACCCGAAACCAGATGATCTAGCCATGTGCAGGCTGAAGGTGAGGTAACACTCACTGGAGGGCCGAACCGACACCCGTTGAAAAGGGTCCGGATGACGTGTGGCTAGGGGTGAAAGGCCAATCAAATCTGGAGATAGCTGGTTCTCCGCGAAAGCTATTTAGGTAGCGCGTCGATTGTATTCTCCCGGGGGTAGAGCACTGCATGGATGATGGGGGCCCACAGCCTTACTGAGTCTAAGCAAACTCCGAATACCGGGAAGAACTGATCGGCAGACACACGGCGGGTGCTAACGTCCGTCGTGGAGAGGGAAACAACCCTGACCAACAGCTAAGGCCCCCAATTCATGGCTAAGTGGGAAAGCATGTGAGACTTCCAAAACAACCAGGAGGTTGGCTTAGAAGCAGCCATCCTTTAAAGATAGCGTAACAGCTCACTGGTCTAGTCAAGAGGTCTTGCGGCGAAGATGTAACGGGGCTCAAGCCATGAGCCGAAGCTTTGGATGCACAGTGATGTGCGTGGTAGCGGAGCGTTCTGTGATATAGAACGCTGCCTCCTTATCTCCGTTCTCGGAGTATTGGAGGCAATGTTCTGACTGTGAAGCCGGGCTGTAAGGCATCCGGTGGAGTGATCAGAAGTGAGAATGTTGACATGAGTAGCGACAAACAGGGTGAGAGACCCTGTCGCCGAAAGTCCAAGGGTTCCTGCTTAAAGCTAATCTGAGCAGGGTAAGCCGGCCCCTAAGGCGAGGCCGAAAGGCGTAGTCGATGGGAACCAGGTTAATATTCCTGGGCCATGTGGTGGTGACGGATTGCGAGGGTTGTTCACACTTATCGGATTGTGTGGGCCGCTTAGCAGTTCCTGGAAATAGCCCCACTATCGGACCGTACCCGAAACCGACACAGGTGGACTGGTAGAGAATACCAAGGCGCTTGAGAGAACCACGTTTAAGGAACTCGGCAAAATGCCTCCGTAAGTTCGCGAGAAGGAGGCCCCATTCTCACGCAAGTGAGGGTGGGGGGCACAAACTAGGGGGTGGCGACTGTTTACTTAAAACACAGGGCTGTGCGAAGCCGTAAGGCGACGTATACAGTCTGACGCCTGCCCGGTGCCGGAAGGTTAAAAGGAGGAGTGCAAGCTCCGAATTGAAGCCCCGGTAAACGGCGGCCGTAACTATAACGGTCCTAAGGTAGCGAAATTCCTTGTCGGGTAAGTTCCGACCTGCACGAATGGCGTAACGATCTCCCCGCTGTCTCAAACGTGGACTCAGCGAAATTGAACTGTGTGTCAAGATGCACACTACCCGCGGTTAGACGGAAAGACCCCATGAACCTTTACTATAGCTTCGCACTGGCATCAGGCATGTGATGTGCAGGATAGGTGGTAGGCTTTGAAACGGGGACGCCAGTCTTCGTGGAGCCATCCTTGAGATACCACCCTTCGCCTGCTTGATGTCTAACCGCGGTCCCTTATCGGGATCCGGGACCCTGCGTGGTGGGTAGTTTGACTGGGGCGGTCGCCTCCCAAAGTGTAACGGAGGCGCGCGAAGGTTGGCTCAGACCGGTCGGAAATCGGTCGTTGAGTGCAATGGCAGAAGCCAGCCTGACTGCAAGACTGACAAGTCGAGCAGAGACGAAAGTCGGCCATAGTGATCCGGTGGTCCCGAGTGGAAGGGCCATCGCTCAACGGATAAAAGGTACTCTGGGGATAACAGGCTGATGGTGCCCAAGAGTCCATATCGACGGCACCGTTTGGCACCTCGATGTCGGCTCATCTCATCCTGGGGCTGGAGCAGGTCCCAAGGGTACGGCTGTTCGCCGTTTAAAGAGGTACGTGAGCTGGGTTTAGAACGTCGTGAGACAGTTCGGTCCCTATCTGCCGTGGGTGTAGGATACTTGAGAAGAGTTGCCCCTAGTACGAGAGGACCGGGGTGAACGGACCACTGGTGGACCAGTTATCGTGCCAACGGTAGTGCTGGGTAGCTATGTCCGGACAGGATAACCGCTGAAAGCATCTAAGCGGGAAGCCCCCTTCAAAACTAGGTATCCCTTGAGGGCCGTGGAAGACCACCACGTCGATAGGCTGGAGATGTAAGCGCGGCAACGCGTTCAGTTGACCAGTACTAATTGCCCGATTGGCTTGATTTGATCCGGTAGAAGCCAGACCTCTGGCATCCGATCAAACAGCATGCATTAATTTAGTGTAGAACGCTCCGCGCCAGCGCAATGCTGGAGGCGGCAAGCGCCGCATGACTTGAACTTCATCGCTTCTTCCTCGGTTTGGTGGTCATAGCACGAGCAAAACACCCGGCTCCATTCCGAACCCGGCCGTTAAGTGCCGTCGCGCCAATGGTACTGCGTCTTAAGACGTGGGAGAGTAGGTCACCGCCAAACCTAGAAAGAAGCGATAAAACTTCATCTCTCAAACAACGATGACAAACAAAATCCCGATCGCAAAAACATAAAGCCCTCGGGAAACAAACGCGGGATCGAGCACCCCGCAATCGCTACAAACTCTCCTAAAGAGTTTGCCTAACGCGATCGCCTCGTCAGGCTCATAACCTGACATAAAGGCAAACGCTCAACGGACGCGGGATGGAGCAGCCCGGTAGCTCGTCAGGCTCATAACCTGAAGGTCGTAGGTTCAAATCCTACTCCCGCAACCAAA
>NZ_MPZR01000025.1:0-3214 GCF_002020075.1 Thioclava sp. F36-7
AAGAATGGCACGCTTGCCGTCGCATGACTATTGCAAAGCGGACTTTGGTGCACATGCCGCGAATAAGCGCTTTGTCCTGCATTGCTGACATCGGCATGTCAGTAGGTGCTGCGCGATGTCACGGATGGCTGTTTCGGGCAGGCCGCCTCGCCGCGACGGCCGACTAACGAATGTTCGGAATGGGCCGACAGCGACAACTCGGTCAACATGGCCGTTAGCATCAAATTCGTCGGTGAAGAGCCAATCAAACTTCAGGCACCACAACGCTGTGCGTGCCGAACGCCGGGTCGTTTGGGCTGAAGGGGTTTTGGGCGCGCCGGTTCCGGTTGAGTTTGGAGCATATGCGGAAAGGATTTGTTGGCGCGCCCAGGCGGATTACCACCGCCATCTCTTCGACGCCGTTCGGCGTCATATCTTCATCATGCGGCTCGCTGGATGCTGCTCGCGTGCTCCGCACCGAAAGCAACGGCCGTACGATAGGAACCATTGATTGCGTCCCGCAGTCGACGCATCGCGCTGTCGAGTTCGCGTGCAAATCGTTCTTCGGGCTCGATACGCGCGAGGTGGCGCAGGATCTCCGCACCCGCCTCGCGGAAGTCCTCGCCGATCACCTCGCCGTTGATCACAAGTCGCTCGCAAATATCGCGATCGAACTCTGCGCCCCGGAGAGCCTCAGTCGGCAGCGCATCGAGAGCGTCGATTGCCTCGCGCGCCATGCTGTTCACAGTGTCGATCCGGTTCGGTTGCTGAAACATCGGACATCCTTTCGTAGCTGAACTGCGGGCGCTGCGGCCCTCATCGAGGGGCCGCAGCGGTGGCGGTTCAGCCGATCCCATCAGGATCATTTCCAACCATCAGGAAATCAGGCATCGCAGCGCATCTCGCCAAGCGCATCGAGCGCTTTTTGCGCCCAATATGCCTGCCCTTCGAGGTCCGTGCGGATCCCCCTCAGATCGGTCGCGACCGCGCGCATCGCGAGATGCGGCGGTGCCTCTTCGACTGAAAACCGAGGTCCGAGCCGCATGTAGCCGTCTTCGAGAAATGCCCAATCGAGCTCTTCATCGAGCGCGATGAGAGCCCGTGTGATCAGCGTTCGGGTGCGGCCGTTGGCTTCCGTAAGGCGACCAATCAGCGAGATGTCCTCGAATCCGGTGAAGAGTAACCAGTCGTCGAGAAGCGGCGCATTCTCGAGATCATTCGGGGACGGCTTGGCGGTCGCTCCGTGATCGACATTTGCGAGCACATTGCGCTCTTTGCGGAGCTCTTCGACGGTGAGTTCAGGCGGGTGTTTATCGTGAGTCATGAGTGATCTTTCGAAGAAATAGGGTTCAAGAGACGAAACAGGGCTGCAAGATCCGTCCGCCTCGACAGGCAGGCGGACGGACGCTGCAGCCCCGGTCGGCAGCGCGTTTACGGTTGGATGAGCGGCTTCGGGCGGTAGATCGCGACACGCGGCCTCAGCCGCGACCGAACCTCGCGTCGTGCGGTTGCGAGCAGCGTCTCGACCGCTTCGAATTGTTCGCGCTGCACGGGACCGAGGCGCCCGATGCGGGCGTTGCGCTCGAACAGGTCGGACCCGGTCGCGATGAAGAGCCGATGCGATGCGCGAAACATCGTCGGACGATAGAGCCCGCAAGCGGCAGCTTGATCGTCATCAGCAATGACGATGTCGTCTTCGCGCAGCAGCCGGCCCTCCGGGCTGACACCGGGCGCGACGATGTTCATCGGTACATCACCGATCAGACCGCGCGAGAGAAGCAAGCAAGGACGCGTGCCAGGCGGGATGTCGAACTCGCCGTCGCGCCTGCGGTCGGATGCATAAGGAAAGCGCATCAGAAAGATATCGCCCGGTTTGAGCTGGCCGCCCGGAAGCAGCCGAAGGTATCGGTCGTAGAGCATGAGTGCCTCGTGTCGTTGAAAAGGAAAACGACGCGCGAAACCTCACCAACGAACCCCGATACGCGGCCTCGGGGCTTGGCTTGATTGCGTGCGTCAAAGACGCTGCACGCAAGCAAGACATGCGCCGAGGCCTGCCCTCCCGCGCCCCATCGATCGCTCGCCTGCGGGCAGATCGCGCGGGTGCAGGGGAGAGCGTCGAGAGGGGTGACATCCCTCTCGACCCGCCGGGGGCGCCGGGAGAGTTCGGAGAGGGTGGCGCGCGCCTCTTCGATCCGTCGGAAGGACGCCGAGAGGGTCCGGGGAGATTGGCGAAAGTCTCCCCCGGTCCGCCGGATGGGCGCCTTAGGGTGCAGGGAAAGTGGCGAACGATCCCTGCCCTGGGGGTTTGGGGGATGTGGAGCTTCCCCCATGCGGCGCGCAGCGGCGCCGGGTCTGGGGCTGCGCCCCAGCGAACGCACGGGACGCGCTATCGGCCGGAGGACGATTGCGCGGGCCGTCTAGTGAGTAGAGGACCCTGCGCACCGGTTAGGCAAAGGCCTGTGGAACGAGGGAGTGCGTGGGGCAGCTGCGTTCGGAGGACAGGCGGGCGGTCCAGTCGTTGGGGAGGAAGAACTGACGGGGAATGTCATTTGCATCATACCTCCTCGATCGACCCAAAAGAGATTCTCACAATCGAAAATCAAACCGCACTGCAACTTTCTAAAAGCCCGCGTGGACAGCGAACGCAGCGCAAGCGCATTGCGAAGACTTACTTACAGAACGCGCCAAGGTTTGATTTCCTTCGTCTCATAGCGCTTTCCGAATTCATCCAAGACCAGCTGAAGCGTTGCAATGAATGTAGTGAAGTCGAAGCTTATTCCACCATCCCGATCCTCATGGAGGTAACGCCACTCAACAAAAGCATTGGCGTGATGATCGAGGATGTCCCTGATATTGTAGTCCATCCATCCTGCCAACGGGACGAAAGGTGCCACCCTTTTTTTGAACTCGATGTTCAGGCTCTCTTGGCTCGACGGGGGCAAAGCATCAAAAAGCTTGGCGAGGTTATGTGTCTTGATTGGGTCGTGTCGATCATGATCCCATACGAACCAGGCCTTGAGCGCGAACTCCATAGCCAAGGCCAAGAGCATCGGTTCGACGCCGATGTGAACACGTTCTTGACCTAGTTTTGTGGTGTGAGCCCCTTCGCCCATCGCCAAAACCTGTTTGAGGATTGAACGTGCATATTCCTCGAGCTTTGAGCTACCCCCTGAAATTCGGACACTGACATAAGCTACGATTTGCAGTCTGCTGATCTTCGACGAGAAGGAGATCA
>NZ_MPZR01000026.1:0-2734 GCF_002020075.1 Thioclava sp. F36-7
CTGATCGTGCAGATGGTGGTCTGGATGCGCGGCCATGGCCGCACGCTGAAACGCGACCTCGAGGCCGGGCTGAAAGCTGCCGCGATACGCCAAAGCTGGTGGGCGGTCTTCATCCTCGCGATGGCGGCGGTGGCACGCGAAGGCTCGGAAACGGTTGTCTTCCTCTACGGCTCGCTCGCGGCGGCGAAGCAGAGCGAGATGGCAGGGGTTCTCGCCTCGATCGCCGTGGGCGTGGCTGCCGCGGGGGCAAGCTATGCGGCGCTGCGGGCCGGGGCGCGTTTCATGCCGTGGCGTGGCTTCTTCCGTGTGTCCGAGGTCATGCTGCTGCTTCTGGGCGCGGCGCTTTTCACCACCGGTGTCGATGATCTCGTCTCGGCAGGCATCCTGCCCTTCGGCGCGCCGCTCTGGGATATGAGCGCGGTGCTCGATGACGGCGGCCGTCTTGGCGGGCTGATCTCGGCGCTGACTGGCTATCGCGCCGCGCCGGACGCTGCGACGCTGGGCGGCTGGATCGTCTACTGGGCCACGGTCGCAGGCATCCTGCGCTGGCAGAGCCGCAGCCTGCAGGCCCGTCTGGCCTGAAGCTCGTCCTTACAATTCAATTTTTTTGCCCCGGCCGGGATTATTCCCGCGCCGGGGTCGTCTTTCTCTCTTGCGCTAGCCAAACCCAAGAGGAGGCACATAGAAAACGCCCTCTGTTCAAGGTGTCGTTCTATCGATCATCGGGGATGAGTTCAGCTGACAAGAAAGCACCTAGTTTTATTGGCTTGAGCCCTCATCTTTTGGGAGGTGCCCGCCAGACGCGCAGACAATCAATTCTGCCCGACTGGCAACCCCGAATTTCTCCATCAAGCGCTCCTGATATGTCCTCACAGTGAACTGGGAAATCCCGAGCATCTTCGCGATTTCCTTGTGTGTCCGGCCCCGAAGCAGCCCGTCGAGCACATTGCGTTGCCGATCGCTCAGCATGACATCACTGTCAGGTCGAGCGGTATTGGTCTCGGGGTAAACCCGGTAGCCATGCGCGACCGCCTCAAGCATCTTCACCAGGTCGGTCGGTTGCGCGTTTTTCAGAACATATCCGCCAGCGCCAGCAGCCATCGCGGCCTCCATGTCTGAAGCGTCCTCGGACACGGTCAACATCAAGACCGGCGGGTCTCCACCGAGCGCTTTCAGTGCTTCGATGCCATCACCTTCGGGCATATGCAGATCCATGAGAACGATATCGGGCGTCAAATCCCGTGCCGACGCGACACCGCTTTCACCGTCTGCGCATTCCGCCACAACGCTGTGACCGTAGTCTTCTAACACGCGCCGTAGCCCGCTCCGGAAGATCGGATGATCATCGACGATGATTATGCGCATTTCTAGAACCGCCCCGTTTTCAAGTTAACATCAAACATAAAGCATTCAAAATCAGATCGATGGCAGCTTCACCTGCACTTCGGTTCCCGCATCGTCATGCGAAACTGAAAACCAGCCGTGCAACTCTTCGACCCTCTCGGCCATTATCTTCAGGCCGTGATGACCACTCGAAGATGTGCTCCCAGACGCAGGATCGCGGAATGTGCCGTCATCAAGAACCGTCAGCACGAGTTCGTCGTCGGCCTTGTTGAGTGAGACGGTGACCGTCCGGGCTCTGCCGTGTCGCACCGCGTTGGCGATAGCCTCCTGAAGAATGCGCCCAAGTTGCCATGCGGTTTCCGGCTCGAGGTCGATCGGTCCGGCGTGAAACGCAAGCTCGATACCACGGGTCTCGCTGGTCGCTCTCGCAATCCCCTCGAGGAAGTCCGTTGCGACCTCGGCATTTTCCGGTTTCCGGCGAAAGCCATCCACCGCCAAACGCGTGGCCTCGTAGGCATCAAGCGCGGCTTCGCGCAGTTGATGGCAGCGATCGACCGCGGTGGGGCGCCCCTCGGAGATCAGTGTTTCGAGATGACCAAGCTGCATGTGAACCGACGCGATCGATTGGCAAACCTCGTCGTGCAACTCACGCGCGATGCGCTGACGCTCAGCCCATAGAGCCTGCTGATACCCTTCGACGATACGCGTGAGAGTCGCACTGTGACCAGCAATCATCTGGACCAATGGCGGGTCCAGAGTCGCGGTGTCGATCTTTCTCCCGCCCGCAGATTGGAGCAGCAGCGCGCCATCTTGCGTGCCTTTGACACATACCGTCGCCCCGTCTTCGAAGGACCAGACGCCAATTGGGCGGGTAAAGACTTCATCGCTCACAGGATGTGTGCGGCCCTCCGTTGCCTGTAACTGCCATGTGTCCGCGTGGCGCAGATAAAGGCTCGCCCCGTCGGCTTCGGCAGCATCGCACATCACCCGTAACAAACGATGGGTCTGGCGCGGACCTATATCGGAAAAGCGCTCATGCCCCGGGTCAAGCGCGGAAAGTGCGTTGGCCTCGACCTGCCTGAGACGCCAGCGAAGCCGGAGCTCCGCTGAGAGGATGGAAAGACTGGTTTCATCAAAGCTGTCCCAATCCTCGGTGGAAACTGCGATCCTCCCCAAATCCGTATCGCCTTCGTGCAGTGTAAAGACGCGCTCTGAGCCATCTGCGGCCATATCACGACCGAACGAGCGTCCGACAACGACCACTTCGGGTCGGACGCCTGGCGGAGTCCAGATCAAGCGCAATCGATCGGCTCTGAGCTACCCCCTGAAATTCGGACACTGACATAAGCTACGATTTGCAGTCTGCTGATCTTCGACGAGAAGGAGATCA
>NZ_MPZR01000027.1:0-2684 GCF_002020075.1 Thioclava sp. F36-7
TGCGCACACCGGGGTCATCTGGTCACCGATTCCGATAATATCCGGTCGGTCATTCCGATTTAATCCGGTCACGGATTCCGGGGTATCCGATCATCCCGGTTTCGAGTTGTGAGACCGGCTGCTGGGCGATCGTGCAGCAGGGTAGCCTTGCCGTCATCGAGGACGAGCAAGGAGCCCCAGAATGAGACGATTGCCAATGCGCAAGATTTCAGAAGCCCTTCGCCTGAGGGCCACCGGATTGTCGACGCGGAAGATCGCGAGGAGCCTGAACGTCGGGCAGTCGACGATCAGCGAGTATCTCAAGCGGGCGGAACGGGCCGGACTGTGTTGGCCGCTCCCGGACGGGCTGGACGAAGCCGCGCTGGAACGACGGCTGTTTGCACCGCCGGGCGGCCAAACGCGCCGAGGATTGGCGCAGCCGGATTGGGCTGCGGTTCATCGGCAACTCCGCCGCAAGGGGGTCACGCTGTCGCTGATCTGGGAGGAGTATCGCGCCGCCCATCCGGACGATGGCTATGGATACAGTCGGTTCTGCGACCTCTACCGTCGCTGGGAAGGCCGCCTGTCGCCCACCATGCGCCAGCACCATGCGGCTGGCGAGCGCGTGTTCGTCGACTATTCCGGCGATACCATCGAGGTGATCGATGGCGAGACCGGCGCGATCCGCGTGGCGCAAATCTTCGTCGGCGTCCTGGGTGCCTCGAACTATACCTATGTCGAGGCGACCTGGACCCAGAGCCTGCCGGACTGGATCGGCGCGCATGTTCGCTTGCTGGCCTTCTTCGGCGGTGTGCCCGAGCAGATCGTCTCGGATAATCTCAAGGCTGGTGTGACCAAGGCCTGCTTTCATGAGCCGCAGATCAACCGCACCTATGCCGAGATGGCCGCTCATTACGGCACGGCGATCCTGCCGGCGCGTCCCTACAAGCCTCGCGACAAAGCGAAGGCCGAGGTCGGCGTTCTTGTCGTCCAGCGCTGGATCATCGCGCGGCTGCGCAAACGGCGGTTCTTTTCTCTGGCCGAAGTGAACGCGGCGATCCGCGATCTGCTGCCGGGACTGAACGGCAAGATGACCCGGCACCTGGGCGCCAGCCGCCGGGATCTGTTCGAACAGCTCGACCAGCCCGCGCTCCGGTCGTTGCCCGCGGCCCCCTACGAGTATGCCGACTGGGTCGAGCGGCGGGTCGGCCTCGATTACCATGTCGAAGTTCATAAGCACTACTACTCCGTGCCCCACCAGCTCCTGAAGAAGACGCTCTGGGCCCGGATCACGGCCCGGACTGTCGAGATCTTCCAGGAAGGACAGCGCGTGGCCTCCCATGTCCGAACGTCTGGGAACCGCAAGCATACGACCGTGGCCGCGCACATGCCCGCCAGCCATCGCCGATATGCCGGGCTCACCCCCGCCGAACTGCGGCGCATGGCCGAGAAGATCGGTCCCAACACGGCGAACCTCGTGGATCTGATCCTGCGCGCCAAGCCCCATCCCGAGCAAGGCTTCCGCGCCTGCATCGGGATCGTGCGCCTCGCCAAGCCCCATGGCCGGGACGCCCTTGAAGCCGCCTGCCTGCGTGCTGGCGAGATTGGCGGCCTGTCATACAGCTCGGTCAAATCAATCCTCCGGAACAACCTGCATCGCCGACGGCCAGAGACCCCCGCGGAGGGCCCGGCGATCACACATCCCAATATCCGCGGCGCCAGCTATTTCCACTGATAAGGAGACATCCGAATGCTCGATCATCCCACCCTGAACCACCTGCGTGCCCTCAAGCTCGATGGCATGGCGGAGGCCTTCGCCGAGTTGCAGCGGCAAGACGATGCCGCCGAGCTCAGCCATGCCGAATGGCTGGGCCTTCTGATCGACCGCGAGGCCGCGAACCGCAGCACGAAGCGCTACCAGAGTCGGATGCGCGCGGCCAAGTTGCGCCATGGGGGCGCCGCCATCGAGGACGTCAATTACCGCGCCCCGCGGCAACTCGACCGGGACCTGTTTCGCCAGCTCGCGCACGGCGACTGGATCGGAAAGCGGCAAAATCTGATCATCACCGGCCCCTGCGGTGTCGGAAAGACCTGGCTGGCCTGCGCGCTCGGACAGAAGGCCTGCCGCGACGGTCGCACCGTCCTCTATCACCGCTTGTCGCGTCTGTTCGCCGATCTCGAACTCGCCCATGGTGACGGGCGGTTTCCCCGCTTGTTCCGCCAGATCATTCGCACCGACCTGCTCATCCTGGACGACTGGGGGCCCGAACGGCTGACAACATCGCAGCGCCGCGACCTGATGGAAATCGTCGAGGACCGCTACCAGAACGGATCGATCATCATCACCAGCCAACTGCCCGTCGACGCCTGGCACGACGTCATCGGCGAGCCGACCTTCGCCGATGCAATCCTCGACCGCATCGTCCACAACGCTCACAGGTTGCCCTTGGACGGCCCCTCACTGCGAAAGAACGAAACATGACGCGCGACAGGGCCACCGCCACGCGCGACGCCGCGCCAGCGTCGTGGGGCGCGCACGGCGCCGCGCGCGGCTCCCCTATCACGAACCTCGAAAAGCTTGACCGCATCAAACAGAGGCGACATCAAGAAAGCACGCTCAGTGGCGACGTCTCGCGGTGACCGGATATCCGGAACACCTGACCGGATGTTGTCGGAATGCCCGACCGGATGCGTCGGTGTGCGCA
>NZ_MPZR01000028.1:0-1273 GCF_002020075.1 Thioclava sp. F36-7
TGAGCTACCCCCTGAAATTCGGACACTGACATAAGCTACGATTTGCAGTCTGCTGATCTTCGACGAGAAGGAGATCAGAGATGTCGAAACGCAAGCAGCACGCGCCCGAGTTCAAGGCAAAGGTCGCGCTGGAAGCCCTGAAGGGTGAAGAGACAGCGGCCGAACTGGCGAGCCGGTTCGGGGTGCATCCGACGATGATCCATCAATGGAAGCGGGCCTTGCTCGAAGGCGCGTCGGGCGTGTTCGAGCGCGGGGGCCGAAGGAAGCCCGAGATCGACGAGGAGCAGGTGAAGGAGCTCCACGCCAAGATCGGGGAGCTGGCGGTGGCCAACTCTTTTTTGGAACGAAAGCTGAAGCCTTGGGGCGGGAAGTGAGGCGTGGCATGATCGAGCCGAACCATTCGGATCTGTCGATTGGGCAGCAGTGCAAGCTGCTGTCGATCGCACGCTCATCCTATTACTACGAGCCGAAGGGCGAAACCGAACAGAACCTCGGCCTGATGCGGCAGATCGACGAGCAGTTCCTGGAGACCCCGTTCTTCGGTGTCCGCCAGATGACCTGGCACCTGCGTAACGACGGCCACCTGGTGAACGAGAAGCGGATACGGCGACTGATGCGCCTGATGGGGCTCATGCCGATTTACCAGAAACCCAACACAAGCAGGCCGGCGAAGGGGCACAAGACCTATCCCTACCTGCTGCGAGGTCTGCGGGTGGATCGCCCGAACCAGGTCTGGTGCTCGGATATCACCTACCTGCCCATGCGGCGCGGGTTCCTCTACCTCGTGGCGATCATGGACTGGCACACCCGCAAGGTTCTGTCTTGGCGGATCTCGAACACGCTGGAGGCCGACTTCTGTGTCGAGGCGCTGAACGAAGCCATCCATAAGTTCGGCCCGCCCGAGATAATGAATACGGATCAGGGGTCTCAGTTCACGTCCTTCGCTTGGACGGATCGGCTCCGCCGGTCGGGCGTGAAGATCTCGATGGATGGGAAAGGCCGGTTCCTCGATAACATCTTCATCGAGCGGCTGTGGCGCACTCTGAAATACGAGTGCGTCTACCTGTATGCCTGGGAGACAGGATCGGAGACGAAAGCGGCCATCCGGAAATGGATGACCTTCTACAACCACCAGCGCCCTCACTCAGCCCTCGGCGGCAAGCCACCAGCGCTGGTCTATTGGCAGAGAAATGATATCAACCAATCCGGTCAGCAGGTGCAACGAGTAGCTTAATTTACGCCAGATCCTGTCCAAGAGTCGGGGAGTAGCTCA
>NZ_MPZR01000029.1:0-1271 GCF_002020075.1 Thioclava sp. F36-7
TGACCTGCCATGGGTCTTTCATCCAGCCACGACCGGAGCCCGGTTGGTGTTTACGCCGATCGGCGCAGGTTGAGCAATCGCCCGACGCGCGGAGTTATCATCTCGCGTAGCGGGGCGGGCGATTGCGGTGGTCAGGGCCCGCGCGTAGTCAGCCGGGGTCTGGTAGTCCAAAGCCGAATGCGGACGCTCGGTGTTGTAGTCGGCAGCCCAAGCGGCGATCACGACGCGCGCATGAGCCAGGTTACGAAACATGGTCTCGTTGAGTAGCTCGTCGCGCATCCGGCCGTTGAAACTCTCCACGAAACCGTTCTGCATCGGCTTTCCCGGCGCGATGTAGTGCCATTCGATCCGGTGCTCGGAACACCACCGCAGGATGGCATTCGAGGTCAGTTCCGTGCCGTTGTCGCTGACGATCATTCCCGGCTTGCCGCGGCGCTCGATCAGAGCCGTCAGTTCGCGCGCCACCCGGCGCCCCGAAATCGAAGTGTCCGGGATGGCGGCGAGGCACTCCCGGGTAACATCGTCGACCACGTTGAGCACTCGGAAGCGCTGGCCGCTGGCGAACTGGTCGTGGACGAAATCCAGCGACCAGCGGGCATTGGGACGCGCCGCGACCAAGATCGGGGCCCGTGTTCCGACCGCCTTACGCCTGGCCTTCCTTTTGCGCACCGTCAGGCCTTCTTCGCGGTAGAGCCGATAGATCCGGTTGATACCGGATGGCTCGCCCTCGCGGCGCAGCAGCACGAAGAGCCGCCGATAGCCGAACCGTCTGCGTTCGTTGGCCAGCTCGCGCAGACGGCCACGCAGCTCCGTATCCGGAGCTCGCTGCGCCTGATAGCGGACCATCTTGCGATCCGCCCCGGCAATCCGGCACGCCCGCCGCTCCGAGAGCCCGAGCAGGGACCTCAGATGCGCGACCGCCTCGCGCTTCACGGCAGGCGTCACCACTTTTTTGAAACCAGTTCCTTCATCGCCGCTAAGTCCAGCATCTGCTCGGCCAGCAGCTTCTTCAGCTTGGCGTTCTCGTCTTCGAGCGTCTTCAGCCGCTTTGCCTCCGGCACCGTCATGCCGCCGAACTTCGCCTTCCAGTTATAGAAGGTCCCTTCCGACATGCCGTGCTTGCGGCACAGGTCCGCACACTTCGCGCCTGCCTCGTGCTCGGCCAGGATGCCGATGATCTGCTCGTCCGTGAATCTCGTTCGCTTCATTGTCCGTCCTCAAGTTGGGTCGGACTCTAATCGATGGTGGAGGAAAAATCCCGTGGCAGGTCA
>NZ_MPZR01000003.1:0-452577 GCF_002020075.1 Thioclava sp. F36-7
CTCGTTCGCTTCATTGTCCGTCCTCAAGTTGGGTCGGACTCTAATCGATGGTGGAGGAAAAATCCCGTGGCAGGTCAGCGTCCGCCTCATAAAAGGCGCGTCCGGCGTAGGCCTCCTGGATAGCTTTGTTTCCCACTGATCCTGAATATCGTTTGCATTGGATGGCAAGCTTTCTGTCGCGGAAGGTGGCCAATACATCTATGCCTTGATCGCCAGATCCTGATGTTGTCTCAACGGACCAGCCAAGTCGACGGAGGGAATCGGCGACCCAATATTCAAATGCATATCCATCTACTGGAATGCTGTTTTTGTCGAATCCTGTCAACTTTCGTTGCCGTTCGAGGCTTGCGGACTTTGCTATGATTGTCTTTTGGGCTCGAACGAAGAGTGCGGCGTTTTGAATGCCTTTGGTCTGATTTGTGAAGAAGCCATTTTCTTGAAGGAAAGATTTTATCGCAGCGACCTTGCGCAAAAGCTTTTCCTCTTTCAGTCGTTTCTCGCCGCTCCATTGAGGGGTCAATCTGATGGCATCCTGCTCGGCTTCCATAAGAAGCATTCGAAGTTGCCCGTAATGTCGCTCTACCGCGGTAAGGATCTCCGGTTTGGACTTTTTCCAGGCGTCATCAATCTTTTGCTGTTGGTGCTTCGTCAGCTTTGGCATTGTTTTGCGCATTTTTAGGTCTTTTGTTGCTGCGCTCAGAGTCCGAAAGTCCCTTCGGAAAAGCAAGGGCTAGATAGAGATCAAGATTGAGATGGAGCGCGTAGTGAAAGCCTTCACCTTGCCGTTTGCTCTCATGCTTCACTCGAAAGGCATCTGTCGAAGGGTAGTTTGCACTCCAACTCGTCAACACCAAATTTGATGTGATGCCTCGATGGCCGTTCTGCAGAAAATACAACCATAGGGAGAAGGTTGCGTCTTCGTCGATCTGATTGCCACTTGCGCACCCGCGTTGGTCTCGGTAGTAGAAATTCGACGGATTCCGATGGAACGTTAACTTCCACTTAATCTGTTCCGCGATACGCGGTTACGACGGCGAAGAGATCGATCTCCTGCCTGGTTGGATTTGGTTGGCCGTGCGCGAAGAGCTTCGGCAGACTGGTGTGCAGAAGGTGTAATATAAGTGCCCCTATAGCTCAGCTGGTAGAGCAACTGATTTGTAGCGTCGCCTCAGGCTCAAAAGCTGGGGTAAGTTGCAGCCCTCATTGGAAACGTTGAGGTGAACTGGTGTCAAATTCGGGGAAACCTTAGCAGTTTCAGGCTGTTGGCAATCCCGAGCGAAGCTTTCCAGATCATTCTGGATCGAACGTGTAGAGACTTGACGGCACCCACCTAAAGCCCCCAGGGGGTCATGGTGAAGAGAAAGTCCAGACCACAAAGCGCTTCGGCGTGGCGACGAAAGTCGTAGTGGTATGAATCAGTAGGTCCGCGGTTCGAGTCCGTGTGGGGGCACCAAATATACACACACACAGGTGCGGCAGGGTAAGATAAAGGTTCGAGTCCCTCCGCCGGCACCACCTCACCGCGCCTGTGGGCGTGCATTGGAGGGCGCGATGGAAGCTACCGCTCAGATTTCCGGAGCTCTTCCGGGGCGCATGTTCGATGCGCTCGTGCTCGGAGGTCCGGCGATGTGGGCGATTGCGGCGTTGTCCGTGATCTCGCTCGCGGTGATTATCTGGAAAATCTGGGATTTGCTGGCCGCTGGCGCGTGGTCGGGCGGGGCGCATAGCCAGGCGGCGATTGCGGCCTGGGCGGCAGGCGATCCCGACGGGGCCGAGGCGGCTCTGGCCGGGCGGCGCTCGTTGCGCGCGCAGCTGGCCCGTGCCGCGATGGCGAGCCTACGCGATCCGCAGCTCGATCGGGCCGGGGCCGAGGCCGAAACGGGCCGCGTCGCGCGCGATCTGCTGGCGCGCGCACGCTCGGGGCTGCGGGCGCTCGAGCTGGCGGTGGTGATCGGACCGCTCTTGGGGCTTCTGGGCACGGTCGCGGGGATGATCGCCGCCTTTCGCGCATTGCAGGAGGCGGGCGTTCAGGCCGATCCGGCGACGCTTGCAGGCGGCATCTGGGAGGCGCTTTTGACGACGGCGGCGGGCATGGCCGTGGCGATCCCGGCGCAGATCGCGCTGTCGGGCTTCGACGCGGTGGTGGACCGCCTGCGCCACGATATGGAAGACGCCGCGACCCGCATCTTCGCCCGCGCGCCCGCCACGCTCACCGAGCGGCCCCGCGCCGCCGCCGAGTGAGGCGCGCGCGATGTTCGCCTTCGGTCAACCGCGCCCCCGCCGTCGCCCGGCGCTGACGCCGATGATCGACGTAGTCTTCCTGCTTCTGGTGTTCTTCATGCTCGCCTCGCGCTTCGGGGTGGAGCGCACGCTGGACCTGACCTTGGGCGGCGGCACGTCTGGCGCGGAATGGTCCGGCCCGCCGCGTCTGGTCGATGTGGGCGAAGGCGGTACGGTCAGCCTGAACGGGCAGACGGTCGCGCTCTCCGATCTGGCAGGCGCGCTGCAGCCGCTGATGGACCAACCCTCCGATCCGGTCGTGCTGCGTCCGAAAGAGGGCGATCTGACCGCGCTGACGCAGGTGATCGAGGCGCTGCGTGGCGCGGGGCTGAGCAATCTGGTGCTGGTGCCATGAGGCTCTTCACCGATCTGCCGCGGCGCAGCCTTCCCGAGCCGCTTTTGCCGATGATCAACGTGGTCTTCCTGCTGCTGATCTTCTTCTTGCTGGCTGCGACGCTGGCCCAGCCGACGCCCTTTGAAGTGACCCCACCCGAGGCTTCGGGCGAGGGCAAGGCCGATCCCGGCGCGCTGGTCCTGTTTGCGAATTCCGAGGGGGAGATCGCCTATGGGGAGGCGCGCGGCGATGCGGCGATTGCGGCGCTGGGGACGGCGGCACAGGATGCGCGCTCGGACTGTGGCGATTGCGCCGACAGCCTGACCCTGCGTGCGGACGGGCAGCTTCCCGGCAACGCGCTGGCGAAGCTGATGCCGCAGCTGGCGGGCCTTGGCTTCACCGATCTCAAACTCGTGGTGCGGGGCAAATGACGCTGCGCGGGTTGGCCTTCGTGGGCGCGCTCGGCGCGGCTTTGGCAGTCCACGCGGGCGTGCTGATGGTCTGGGAGCCCGCGCCTGAGGGCGGGGCGAAATCGGCAGGCGACGGGGGCGATGCGCTCGTCTCGCTTGCGCCGTCTTCGCCGTCCATGGCTGCGCGCGTGGCGGAGTGGGAGCGCCCGCCCGAGGTCGAGACGGAGGTCGCGGCGACGCAGCCTGAGGCTCCAACCGCGCCCGAAGCGCCTGAAGCCCCGACCGAGCCGCCGGAAACCGCGCCGCGAACCGCGACTGCGCCGACGCTGACCGCGCCGCCTGCGCCCGATGCGGCGTTGCCTGAACAGGCCGAGCCCGCGCCGCCCGACATGCCGCGGCCCGAAGCCAAGCCCACGCCGCCTGCGCCGAGACCGGCGAAGCCGAAGCCCAAAGCGCCCGCGAAGAAACAGGCCTCGCAGCCCGCCGCGGCTCAGCCCAAGCAGCAGGCGAAGGGGCAGGGCGACAAAGGGGCCGCAGGCGACCGGCGCGCGGCCCCGGCGGCGACGCTCTCGGCGGGGCAGATCCGCTCGCTGATGGGATCGTGGGGCGGAGACATCCGCGCCCGGATCGAACGCGCCAAGCAAACGCCCTCCGGGGCAGGCGCGGGCCGCGTGGTGGTGGCGCTGAATATCGCGCGCGACGGGCGGCTCATCGGCGCGTCGGTTGCACAAAGCTCGGGCAATGCGGCGCTCGACCGGGCGGCGCTCGATGCCGTGCGCCGGGCGGGTCGTTTCCCCGCAGCGCCGCAAGGCTTGGGCAAACCCAGCTACAGCTTCTCCTTGCCGATGGCCTTCCGCTGAGCGCGGCTTGCACCCGAACGCGCAGCGAGGCAGGGTAGCGCCAACCAAGGAGCGAGCATGCCGATCAAGAACCGTTTTGCCGAGATGCACGCGGAAGCCACCGCATGGCGGCACGATTTCCACCGCAATCCCGAACTGCTCTACGATCTGCCGCGCACATCCGGCCGCGTGGCCGAGCTGCTGCGTGAATTCGGCTGCGATGAGGTGGTCGAGGGGATCGGGCGCACGGGCGTCGTCGGCGTGATCGAAGGGCACGGCGCGCGCCAGGGCGGGCTACGCTGTGTTGGGCTGCGCGCGGATATGGATGCGCTGCCGATCCGCGAGAAAACCGGCGCGGAACATGCCTCCGAGGTCGAGGGCAAGATGCATGCCTGCGGCCATGACGGGCACACGTCGACCCTGCTGGCGGCGGCGAAATACCTTTGCGAGACGCGTGCCTTCGCGGGCCGCGCCGTGGTGATTTTTCAGCCCGCCGAAGAGGGTGGGGCCGGGGCCAAGGCGATGATCGAGGACGGTCTGATGGAGCGTTTCGGCATCGAAGAGGTCTATGCGCTGCACAACATGCCGGGGATGGAGCCGGGCAGTTTCGGCATCCGGCCTGACGCGATGATGGCGGCGGCGGATTTCTTCGACATCGTGGTGACCGGCAAGGGTGGCCATGCGGCGAAACCTCAGGAAGTGATCGACCCGGTGCCGATTGCCGCCCATCTGATCCTCGCGCTGCAAAGCATCGTGTCCCGCGCGACCGATCCGCTGGAGGAGATCGTGCTGTCGGTCACGACGCTGGAGACCGACTCGAAGGCGCTTAACGTGATCGGCAATTCGGTGAGCCTTGGCGGGACCGTGCGCACGATGAGCGCCGAGACCCGCGATCTGGCCGAGCGCCGCCTGCGCGAGATTGCGCAGGGGGTGGCTGCGACCCATGAGGCGACGGCGGAGGTCGACTACCGGCGCGGCTATCCCGTCACCCGCAACGATGCGGCGGCGGCTGAGGTTGCGGCCCAAGTGGCCGAGGCTGTGGCGGGGGCCTGTGACCGCAACGTCGATCCGATGATGGGGGCGGAGGATTTCGCCTATATGCTGGAGGTGCGCCCCGGGGCCTATGGCTTCATCGGCAATGGCCCCAGCGCGCCGCTTCATCACGCGGAATATGATTTCAACGACGCGATCCTGCCTGCGGGTGCAAGCTGGTTCGTCGGCATGATCGAGGCGCGTCTGCCTGCCGAGTGAGACTCAGCGCATCACCATAACCGCGCATTTCGCATGGCGCACGACGCGCGAGGCGGTCGAGCCGATCAGGTAATCGCCAAATCCCGGACGGTGCGACGCGATCACGATGCAATCGGCCCCGATATTTTCCGCGTAGTCGAGAATTTCATGGCCGGGCTGACCTTCGACGATCGCCCAGGCGCCCGCGTCGAACTCCGCCGCGCGCGTGGCGAGGTCATGCTCCAGCGTCTCGCGCAATTCCTCCGCATAGCCCTCGGGCATGTAGTTGATCGCATAGGCGGGGACGTCTTCCATCACATGCAGCAAGGTGATGCGCGCCCCGTCGCCTGCGAGCGCCCGCGCGACGTTGAGCGCGGCGTCGGGGTTGTGATCTTCGTCGAAGGCGACGGGCACGAGAATGTTGGAATACATTGGTTTGGCTCCCTTTCTTTGTCGGGAGCCTGCCAGACGGTTTGGCCCTGCGCATTGATTTGAGTCACCCCGGAGGGGAGCCGCGCCACCAAATTCGCGTGAGTTGCCCGAGACCTGCGCCGCGCGCGTAGCGGACGCAGGTCCGGTGAGGCTCAGCCGCCGGTATGGCTCATGTGGCGCGACATCTGGCCTGAGACGGTCTGGCGCGAATAGTCGAAATCATGGCCTTTGGGCTTGCGCGAGATCGCCTCGCGGATCGCGGCTTCCAGCGCGGCATCGTCCTCGCTGGCTCGCAGGGGCGCGCGCAGATCGGCGTTGTCCTCCTGGCCGAGGCACATGAACAGCTCGCCCGTGCAGGTCACCCGCACGCGGTTGCAGTTCTCGCAGAAATTATGCGTCAGCGGCGTGATGAAGCCGACCTTCTGACCGCTTTCCTCCAGCCGGACGTAGCGCGCAGGCCCACCGGTTGATTCCGCCAGATCGGTCAGGGTAAAGCGTTCGGCCATCGCCTTGCGCACATCCGAGAGCGGCCAGTATTGATCGAGCCGCAGATCGTCGCCCATCTCGCCCATCGGCATCACTTCGATAAAGGTCAGATCGAAGCCCTCCGCCGCGCACCAGTCGATCAGGGTGAACAGCTCGTCCTCGTTGAAGCCCTTCAGCGCGACGGTGTTGATCTTGACCTTGAGACCCGCGCGTTTCGCGGCCTCCAGACCTTTGAGCACCTGTTCGAGCCGTCCCCAGCGCGTGATCTTCGCGAATTTGTCGGCATCGAGCGTATCGAGCGAGACGTTGATCCGCTTCATGCCCAGTGCCGCGAGATCATCGGCGAATTTCGCAAGCTGCGAGCCATTGGTTGTCAGCGTCAGTTCGCGCAGATCGCCGGTTTCCAGATGCCGCGAGATCGAGCGGAAGAAGGTCATGATGTCACGCCGCACCAGCGGCTCGCCCCCGGTGATGCGCAGCTTCTTCACGCCAAGGCGGATGAAGGTTGAGCAGAGCCGGTCCAGTTCTTCGAGCGTCAGCAGTTCTTTTTTCGGCAGGAACTGCATGTGTTCGGCCATGCAATAGGTGCAGCGAAAATCGCAGCGGTCGGTGACCGACACCCGCAAGTAGTCGATAGGGCGGGCGAAGGGGTCGATGAGGGGCGTGTTATCCATGGTTCGGAAAGTAAGGCGCGGCGGGCGGGGCGGCAAGGGGCGTCGCGCGGATCACGTGCGGGCAGGGCGCAGAGCGGGGGGTGGCAGTCGCCTCGGACTGGGCATAGGCTCGACGAAATTTTAAGGAGATTTCGAATGCGCAAACCCCTCTCCCGCCCGATCTTGGCGCTCACGCTAATGATGCCGATCGCGGGCTGCGCCACGCTGGGACTCAACGGCCCAAACGCCCCGGGTCCGGCGACCACGGCAGCCCCCGACGCCGCCGCTCCGGTCGCGGCCCCGATCCCGAAACCGAGTGCGAAAACCGCCGATTCCCTTGATACCACCACCGCGGAGCAGCGCGCGGAGGCGGCGAAGAAACCCATGGGCGGCGAGACCAAGCTTGGCACCACCATCGCGAGCCTTGGCGATCCGGCCGATCCGGGCTTCTGGGTGAAGACCGGGCTGGTGAAAAGCGAGACTCCCGGCCGGATCGAAGACCCGAAAACCGGCAAATCCGCGAAGGTCACGCTGATCCCGTCGGGCAAGGCGGCTGGCTCGGGCTCGGAAGTGTCGCTGCCCGCGCTGCGCCTGCTCGAGGTGCCACTGACCGATCTGCCTGAACTCACCGTCTACAAACTGTAAGCAGCGCGATGAACCCTCTGCGCGAGATCGACATTCCGCCGCTCTGGCTGGTGCTGTTCGCGGCGCTGGTCTGGGCGCTGGGGCAGGTCGTGCCGATGCCGTTTCGCTATGATCGAACGCTGGGGATGATCGCGATCGCGCTCGGGCTCGCGCTCATGCTGGCCGCGGTAGGGCAGATGCTGCTTCACCGCACCACCTTCATCCCGCGCCGTGACCCGTCTGACCTCGTGACCTCCGGCGTCTTCGCGCTGTCGCGCAACCCGATCTATCTCGGCGACGCGCTTGTGCTGGCGGGCCTGGCGCTGATCTGGCACGCGCCTTTGGGGCTTCTGCTGGTGCCGGTCTTCATGTGGTTCATCACGCAGCGCTACATTCTCGGCGAGGAGGCCCGGATCGCCGCGCATTTCGGCGACGCGTACACCGCCTACCGCGCCCGGACCCGCCGCTGGCTCTGATCGGGCCGCGGCAAAGTGCTGCGCCCGTCAAAAAAGCTGGTGGCGGTGCAATCGGGTCGCAGCGCAAAATGGACGACCTAACGATCTGATATTAAACTATAAATCACCCCAAAGTTCGGTATTCAATGGTATACACGAACCGGTGAGGCGCGCCGTGACCGATTAACAAGGTTTTACGGTCCATCGGTGCTTGTGAAACATTATTGCGCGATGCTAAGGAGTACGACGCAAGATTCCGGGTGCGCAGGCCATCGGCTAAACGCACCGCTATCCAAGGGGGAGTTAGAGTGAAAATCGGAGCTCCAAAGGAGATTTTCGAGGGCGAGGCGCGGGTCGCCATGACGCCCGACTCGGCTTTGCAGCTGCAAAAGCTGGGCCATGAGTGCTTCATCGAGACCGGGGCAGGCGTCCGGGCCGGCTTCACAGACGAGGCTTACGAGGCCGCGAATGTGACCGTCATCAAGACCGCCGCCGCGCTGTTCAAAGAGGTGGATTTCGTCATCAAGGTTCGGCCGCCGAGCGATACAGAGGTCAAACGCCTCAAGCCCGGCCAGACCCTGATCTCGTTCTTCTACCCGGCCCAGAACGAAGAGCTTCTGAAAGCCGCCGAGAAGACCGGTGCGAACGTGATCGCGATGGACATGGTCCCGCGGATTTCGCGCGCGCAGAAGATGGATGCGCTGTCCTCCATGGCCAATATCGCGGGCTACCGTGCGGTGCTCGAGGCAGGCAACAACTTTGGCCGTTTCTTCACTGGTCAGGTGACGGCGGCAGGTAAGGTTCCGCCGGCGAAAGTGCTCGTGGTGGGCGCAGGCGTCGCGGGTCTCGCCGCGATCGGTGCTTCGACCTCGCTGGGTGCGATCACCTACGCGTTCGACGTGCGTCCCGAAGTGGCCGAACAGATCGAGTCGATGGGCGCCGAGTTCGTCTATCTCGATTTCGAGGAGGCCGCGAAAGACGGCGCCGAGACGGGCGGCTATGCCGCGCCGTCCTCGCCGGAGTTCCGTGAAGCCCAGCTTGCGAAATTCCGCGAGCTGGCGCCCGATATCGACATCGTCATCACCACCGCGCTGATCCCGGGCCGCGACGCCCCGGTGCTCTGGACCAAGGACATGGTCGAGGCGATGAAGCCCGGTTCCGTGATCGTGGACCTCGCCGCCGAGCGTGGCGGCAACTGCGAACTGACCGTTCCGGACCAGAAGATCGTGAGCGACAATGGCGTGACCATCGTCGGCTATACCGATTTTCCGAGCCGCATGGCGACGCAGAGCTCCACGCTCTACTCGACCAACATCCGCCACATGATGACGGACCTGACGCCCGAGAAGGACGGTGTCGTCGTCCATGACATGGAAGACGACGTGATCCGCGGCGCGACCGTGGCCTATCAGGGCGAGATCACCTTCCCGCCGCCGAAACCCAAGGTGGCCGCGATCGCGGCGCAGAAGCCGAAGGAAAAGGCCAAGGAGCTGACGCCGGAAGAGAAGCGCGCCAATGAGGTGGCCGAGTTCAAGAAGCAGACCCGCAATCAGGTCACGCTGCTCGCCGTGGGCGCGATCGTGCTTCTGGGCGTGGGCCTCGTGGCGCCGGCCAGCTTCATGCAGCACTTCATCGTCTTCGTGCTCAGCTGCTTCGTGGGCTTCCAGGTGATCTGGAACGTCTCGCACTCGCTGCACACGCCGCTGATGGCTGTGACCAACGCGATCTCGTCGATCATCATCCTCGGCGCGCTGTTGCAGATCGGATCGGGCTCGTGGCTCGTGATCCTGCTGGCCGCGCTGTCGGTGTTCATGGCCGGGATCAACATCTTCGGTGGCTTCATGGTCACCCGGCGCATGCTCGCCATGTTCCAGAAGTCGTAAGAGGGGGAGAGCGTAATGGAAAACGGATTCTCGACCGCCGCCTATGTCGTCGCGGCAGTTCTCTTCATCCTCTCGCTGGGCGGCCTTTCGGGGCAGGAAAGCGCGAAACGGGCCGTGTGGTATGGCATCGTCGGCATGGGCCTTGCGGTTCTGGCGACGCTGATCGGCCCCGGCTCGGGGCTGTGGCTTCTCTCGGTCATCCTGATCGCGGCCGGTGGCATCATCGGCTGGTTCGTCGCGAACCGGGTGCAGATGACGGAAATGCCGCAGCTTGTGGCCGCGATGCACTCGCTGGTCGGCCTCGCCGCCGTCTTCGTGGGCTACAACGCCTATATCGAGATGGCACGCGTCGGCGCGATGGGCGCGGAAGAGCAGCACGCGCTGAAGGGCTTCGCCGCTCTGATCGCGCATAAGACGCCGGTCGAACTGTCGATCCTGCGCGTCGAGCTGTTCCTCGGCGTGTTCATCGGGGCCGTGACCTTCACCGGCTCGGTTGTCGCGTTCGGCAAGCTCGCGGGCAAGGTGACCTCGAAGGCCACCAAGCTGCCGGGCGGTCACATGCTCAACGCAGCTGCCGCGATCCTCTCGGTGATCCTGCTGATCCTGTTCATCAACGGGGCGGGCGCTTGGGCACTGATCGCGATGACGCTTCTGGCCTTCTTCATCGGTTACCACCTGATCATGGGTATCGGCGGCGCCGACATGCCGGTCGTGGTGTCGATGCTGAACTCCTATTCGGGCTGGGCCGCGGCGGCGATCGGTTTCTCGCTGGGCAACGATCTTCTGATCGTGGTCGGCGCGCTGGTCGGCTCCTCGGGTGCGATCCTGTCCTACATCATGTGCAAGGCGATGAACCGCTCGTTCATCAGCGTTATCCTCGGCGGCTTCGGCGGCACCTCCGGTCCCGCGATGGAAGTCGAAGGCGAGCAGATCGCGATCGACGCCGACGGCGTGGCCTCCGCTCTGCGTGACGCCGATAGCGTGATCATCGTGCCGGGCTACGGCATGGCGGTGGCGCAGGCTCAGCAAGCGGTGTCGGAACTGACCCGCAAGCTGCGCAGCCAAGGCAAGGAAGTCCGCTTCGCGATCCACCCGGTCGCGGGCCGTCTGCCGGGCCACATGAACGTGCTGCTGGCCGAGGCGAAGGTGCCTTACGATATCGTTCTGGAAATGGACGAGATCAACGAGGACTTCCCCGACACCGATGTGGTGATCGTCATCGGTTCGAACGACATCGTGAACCCCGCCGCACAGGAAGACCCGAACTCGCCGATCGCCGGCATGCCGGTTCTGGAAGTGTGGAAGGCCAAGCAGGTCTTCGTCTCGAAGCGCGGTCAGGGCACCGGTTATTCGGGCATCGAGAACCCGCTGTTCTACAAAGAGAACACCCGGATGTTCTATGGCGACGCCAAGGACTCGGTGAACCAGCTGCTGCCGCTGATCGACTGATCGGCAGGGCAGGGAAATTGGAAACGGCCGGTCGAGGGACCGGCCGTTTTCGTTTGGGACGACTGGTCCGGGGCGACTAGCCCCGGGCCGCGCCCGACCCTCCCCCCGGGAGGGCGCATTGGCGATGTTGGCGCGGGCATGGAAGTTGTTCGGGCTTGCGAGATAAAGCGCCCAGCCACATGCGTTGCAACGCGCCCACCCGAGGCTCGGGCGCGTCCCTCTGTCGCTAAGTAGAAAACCTGGGGCCTTACGCCCCCGCAGCCTCACCGGCCAGCTTGCGAATCCGTTCCACCATCGCGCGCAACCCGTTCGAGCGCTGCGCCGAGAGGTGGTCGTTCAGGCCCAGACGGCCCAGCTCGGCGGGCGCGTCGACCTTCAGAACGTCCTCGGCCGTCAGGCCGGAGTAAAGCGCATGCAGGATCGCGATTAGCCCCTGCACGATCATCGCATCGCTCTCCCCTTGAAAATCGAAGGTCGCCTGCGGGCCCTCGCCCTCGATCCGGGGCAGCAGCCAGACCTGGCTCGCACAGCCCTCCACCTTGGTCGCGGGCACCTTCACAGCGTCGTCCAGGGGCGGCAATTCGCGGCCCAGCTCGATCACGTGACGGTAGCGGTCCTCCCAATCGTCGAGAAATTCGAAGGTCTCGGCAATCTCTTCAAAGGCTTCGCGCGCCATGGTCACTCGCTCCTACGGACAGGGAATTGCCTATTGGGTAACGGGTTCGCGCCCGAGGGTCCAGACGCGGCTTTTCAAAAGCGCTACAATGGGCTACCACAAATCCGGGTCCAGACCCGGGACAGTATCGGAGCCATCATGAACAAAGCCCTGATCGCGGCACTTGCCCTGACGCTCACCACCGCAGGCTGCGGCACAATCCGTGACAGCAAGCTCAACCCGTTCAACTGGTTCGGGCGCGACACGGCTGCACCGGTGGAAACACTCGCGCCGCGCGGCGGCTACCCCGTGAAGGTCGGTAAGCCGAACCAGCAGCAGGTGTCGCAGGTTTCCTCGCTCTCGGTCGAGAAGATCCCCTCGGGCGCGATCATCACCGCGATGGGTCTGCCGCCGACGCAAGGCTATTGGGATACCGATCTGGTTCCGCTCAACGATGGCGCGCCGGATGAGAACGGCACCGTGACCTATGTCTTCATGGTCTCGCCGCCGCCCGCTGAAAGCCCCGATGCGCGCCGGGTGATGAACGCGCCGTCGCGCGAGGTCTCGGCGGCTGCGTTCCTCAGCACTTACAAGCTGCAGGGCGTGCGCAAGATCGTGGTGCAGGGCGTTTCCAACGCGCGGTCCGTCGCGCGCTGAGCTTGGCTTGATCTGAATCGGGGAGGCTCGGGGCGCCCCGGGCCTTTTTCTTGTCGAGGCTGCGCGCTTTGTATCCGGGACCCGGCGCGGGGCGACCAGCCCCGGGCCGCGCCCGACCCTCCCCATGGGAGGGCGCATTGGCGATGCTATCGCGCGAATGAGCGTCTTACGGGCTTGCAAGATAAAGCGCCGACCTCAAAGCGCGGCGACGCGCCCACCCAAGGATCGGGCGCGCCCCTCCGTCCGAGGCTCAGCTTTACACGTCGATCAGCTTCACCGCGCCGCTATCGGCGGTCAGCGCCACTTCGCCCTTGGCCAGACGCAGGGCGTCCGTGCCGAAGACCTCCGCGCGCCAGCCCTGCAGGGCGGCGACGTCGCGCTTGCCAGCGGCGATGCGATCCAGATCCGACGAGGTCGCGATCAGCTTCGCGGCGACGCCTGCCTGCTGCGATTTCGCCTTCAGCAGCACCCGCAGCAGATCGCCGAGCGCGGTGTCGACCTGCAATTGCTGGGCCTGATTGTCGGGGCGGGGCAGCTTCTCGTTGGGCATCTCCAGCCCTTCGCGCACTGCCGTCAGAATGCCCTCGGCGATCTCGCCCTTGCGGGCTTCGCGCAGCAGCAGTCGCGACTTGCCAAGCTCTTCGATCGAAGAGGGCTTGGTCGAGGCCAGCTCCAGCAGCGCGTCATCCTTGAAGATACGACTCCGCGGGATGTTGCGGTTCTGGGCGTACCCTTCGCGGAACTGCGCCAGCTCGCGCACGATGGCGAGGAAGCGGCCCGAATTGGTCCGCGTCTTCACCCGCTTCCACGCCTCTTCGGGGCGGTTGATATAGGTCTCGGGGTTCAGGAGAACCGCCTCTTCCTCTTCGACCCAGGCATCGCGGCCGGTTTTCTTCAGCTGTTCGTCGAGGAATTCGTAGATCACGCGCAGATGGGTCACATCGGCGATGGCGTATTTCTTCTGCGCCTCGGTCAGCGGACGGCGCGACCAGTCGGTGAAGCGCGAGGACTTGTCGAGCGACTGCTTGGCGATTTTGCGCACCAGCGTCTCGTAGCCCACCTGCTCGCCGAAGCCGCAGACCATAGCGGCGATCTGCGTGTCGAACAGCGGATCGGGGAAGACCTGCGCGTCGGTGTAGAAAATCTCCAGATCCTGCCGCGCGGCGTGGAAGACCTTCACGGTCTCCTTGTGGCGGTAAAGATCGTAGAGCGGCTCGAGCGAGAGATCGTCGGACAGCGGGTCGACCAGAACGGCCTCGCCTTCGGTCTCGCCATGATTGGGGAGCGCCATCTGCACGAGGCACAGCTTGGACCAGTAGGTCCGCTCGCGCAGGAATTCGGTGTCGACGGTGACGTAGGGCTCTTGCTTGGCCTTTTCGCAGAAGGCCGCGAGGGCCTCGGTCGTGGTGATGGTCTGCATATCGCGCTTTCAATTCGGTGCGGGCTCATCCCGCGCAGGTGCAAATTCCCTAGACCTTCATGGGGCAAAAGGGAAGGGCGGCGCGTGTTACGGCCCGGTTTGCGTGGCAGAAGCGCCAGTTTCAGTGCTGAAGGAGGAACGCGGCCCAGGTCAGCCCGTAGAGGATGGGCTGGTGGATCAGGTAGATCGGCAGGGTGTGACGGCCTGCGAACAGCGCGACTTTCATCACACCGCGTGTCTGATCCGGCTGGTAGCGCGCGGCCCGTTTCCAATAGCCCAGACGGTCGAGCAGTTTCGCCGCGCCCATGCCGATCAGGAACGGCCCGATCCACGGGAAGACCGGCTCGAAATCCATCGAGGGTCGCCACTTCGTCGACAGCCCCAGCCACCACAGCCACGGGTGATTGAAGATCTCGAAGGCGTAGTTCAGATGCACCCAGACCGCGATCACGCCAAGTGCCGCCAGCAGTATCCACGGCAGGAACAGAAGCGCGGCGCCGATCAGCGAACTGACCGCGATGGAATGCAGGATGCCGTAATAGATGAAATAGTCCGGCATCATCACATAGGTCGCCGCACTCACCAGCGCCGCCGCGACCACCACCTTGCCGATCCGCTTCCAGAACGGCGCGGCGCGGAAGCCGTGGCGATGGGCGAGCACGAGGCTGGCGCCGGCCATGAAGATGAAGGTGCTGGCGACCACGCGGGCGAAATCGAGAAAGGCCGGATGGAAGACCGTGCCACGCGGCACAAAGCCGAAATTCTCGAGGTCATAGGTCAGGTGGAAGATCGCCATGCCGATCAGCGCCACGGCCCGGATCAGGTCGGGGGCGATCATGCGCCCGCGCGGGGCCGTATCCGGGGTCGTTTCCATGCGTCAGTCATGCGCGAAGCGACGGCCGCTCGCAAGCGGATGCGGCGCATTTCGGCGTGAGCGTGCTTACAAATGGGCGCTTACAGAAAGACCGGCGTGCGGTCGCCTTCGGCGAAGCGGCGCAGCACCGCCGGATAGAGGCGATGTTCCTGCACCAGCACCCGGGCCGCCAGATCGTCGGGCGTGTCGCCCGGTTCGATTGGCACGCGCGCCTGACCGAGGATCGGCCCGTCATCGAGCACCGGGGTCACCTCGTGCACCGTACAGCCCGCGACCGCATCGCCCGCCTCGATCGCGCGCTTATGGGTGTGCAGCCCGGGATATTTCGGCAGGAGCGAGGGGTGGATATTGAGCATCCGGCCCTCGAACTGCGCGACGAATTCCGGCGTCAGCACCCGCATGAAGCCCGCGAGGCAGAGGATATCGGGCTTCGCGGCGAGGATCGGTTTCAGCAGCTCGGCCTCGAAGGCGGCGCGATCCTTGCCATAGGGGCGGTGGTCGATGGCGGCGGTCGGTACGCCCATCCGCGCGGCCTTCTCCAGCCCTGACGCCCGCGCGTCGTTCGATGCGACGAGCACCGGGCGGGCAGGGTGGTCCTCTGCCATGCTCTCGACCAGTCGGACCATGTTCGAGCCGCCGCCCGAGATCAGGATCGCGACACGGATCACAGCAGCGCGCCCTCGTAGGCGATGCCCTCATTGGCGGTGACCGTGCCGATGCGGGTGACGCTCTCGCCTTCGCCTGCGAGCAGGGTGGCGATCTCGTCGGCCTTGTCCGCCGCGACGACGATGATCATGCCGATGCCGCAATTGAAGGTCTTCAGCAGTTCGCGCTCTTCCATCGAAGCGGTCTCGGCCAGCCAGCGGAACACGCCGGGCAACTCCCACGCACCGAGGTCGATCGTCGCGCCCATGCCCTCGGGCAGAACGCGCGGCAGGTTCTCGGTCAGGCCGCCGCCGGTGATATGGGCGAGCGCGTGAACGCCGCCTGCGCGCACCGCGGCCAGGCATTGTTTGACGTAAAGCCGGGTGGGCGCCAGCAGTGCCTCGCCGAGCGAGCCCTCATCGAAGGGGCAGTCCGCGTCCCAACCGAGGCCGGACATCTCGACCACCTTGCGCACGAAGGAATAGCCGTTGGAATGCACCCCGTTCGAGCCGAGGCCCAGAAGCACGTCGCCCTCGGCCACGCCTGCGGGCAGGTCGGTGCCCCGCTCCATCGCGCCGACCGCGAAGCCCGCGAGGTCGAAATCGCCCTTGGAATACATGCCCGGCATTTCCGCCGTCTCGCCGCCGATCAGCGCGCAACCCGATTGCGCGCAGCCTTCCGCGATGCCCTCGATAATGCGCGCGGCCTGATCGAGCTCGAGCTTGCCGGTCGCGAAATAATCGAGGAAAAACAGCGGCTCCGCACCTTGGCAGACCAGATCGTTAACGCACATCGCCACGAGGTCGATGCCGATCGTGTCGACATTGCCAGTATCGATTGCTATGCGCAGCTTGGTGCCCACACCATCGGTCGCGCCGACGAGGATCGGATCGTTGTAGCCCGCCGCCTTCAGATCGAACAGCGCGCCGAATCCGCCCAGACCCGACATTGTGCCCGAGCGCTGCGTGCGCTTGGCTGCGGGTTTGATCCGATCCACCAAAGCATTGCCCGCGTCGATATCGACGCCCGCATCGGCATAGGTGAGGCCCTGTTTTTTCTCGGTCATCGCGGCGCACTCCGGCAAGTAAACTCCTGGCCGAAGCCCTAGCGTAACCGCACGCGCCCCGCAACGTCGAAGGGGATGGGGGTGCGCGCTTTCTTGACGCGCGCGTGCGGCCTGACTAGAGGAATACGCAATGGTGGGCCTGTAGCTCAATTGGTTAGAGCAGGGCGCTCATAACGCCTTGGTTGCGGGTTCAAGTCCTGCCGGGCCTACCAGTTTTCCGCCGAAATTTCCGCGGCTTCGTGGCCGTGTTGCCACGACTCTCCCTATGCGTGTCGCCTCGACCGGAAAGCCCCCATTTCGCCCAATTTGCGCCGTGAGACGATCATGAACCCGCGCCAAATGGGGGCCTTGTTAGAGTATCAGTAACTATAAAAATCGAGCAGCCACGTCATAGGCCCCGATATTTTTGCACAGTCTTCGAAAGTCGGAGACCGGTCCCTCGCGGGCCTGTCCGACGGTAACAAGGTAAAGCAGCGGCGACATGGCCACGACGTTCAACTGGATATATCTCGGCGTCGCCGAGGACGCGAACGGCAACATCTACTACTTGGATTCCCAAGAGGGAAATTCGAGCATGGAGAATTACAACCTTCTCCAGAACGCCTCCGCCGGGTCCTCCACCGATCCGCTGTTCAGCCACATCACCGAAGCAACGCTGATCGACAATGGCGGCTCGAGTGGCGTTCTCGACACCAATAACAACACGTCCAACGACACGATCCGGACCGATATCGGTGACGGTCAGGGCGTTCGCGATTTCACCTATGACGGTCTGGTGGTCTACAACACGACCATCACCTACACCGACGGCACCACGGCGAATGTGCAATCGGTCCTCGTGCAGACCACGACGGGCGAAGTGTTCCTCGCGCCGGAACTGTCGAATAATGCAACCACGGCGGCCTATGAGGCCAAACCGATCCAGTCGATGATCATCGGCTCAGCGGTGAGCTATCAAAACACCAATCTCGCGCAGGATCGCTACGTCACCGGCTTCGACGACGGCTACGTCGACGGCACCGATAGCGCGGACCGGATCGACGTGAACTACGTCGAGCCGATCGCGAATGGCTCCGACCGCGTGGACAATAACGATGCGGGGCTCGCGGGCAGCAGCGGCAATGACGACTACATCCGCGCCTATGGCGGCAACGATACCGTGCTGGCCGGGCTCGGAAACGACACGGTCGATGGCGGTACGGGCGACGATTCGATCGATGGCGGGTCGGGCAACGACTCGCTGATCGGCGGCACCGGCAATGACACGCTCCTCGGCGGCAGCGGAAACGACATACTCACCGGCAACGACGGTAACGATTCCCTCGATGGCGGCGCGGATAATGACTGGCTCGATGGCGGCATCGGGAACGACACGCTGATCGGCGGTCTCGGGAATGACCGGCTGATCGGCGGCGCGGGCAACGACTCGCTCGACGGCGGGGCGGGGACCGATACGCTCGACGGCGGCACGGGCAACGACACGCTGCATGGCGGCGCGGGCGGCGATATCCTGTCGGGCGGAACCGGCATGGACTATGTCGACTATTCCGATTCCGCGAGCGCGGTGAACATCAACCTCGGCGCGGGAACGGCCACGGGCGGCGATGCGACGGGCGATACGCTCAGCGGCGTCGACGGGATTTACGGCTCGGCAGGCAACGACACGCTGATCGGCTTCGACGGCGCCTCCTCGGACCCGACGGATGGCTACACCAACGTCTTCTACGGCAATGGCGGCGACGACTATATCGACGGCGCGGGCGCGGATGACATCCTCTACGGCGGCACCGGCAACGACACCGTGCTGGGCGGATCGGGAAACGACTCGCTTTACGGCGACGAAGGCAATGACAGCCTCGTTGGCGGCACCGGCGATGATACGCTCTTCGGTGGCGACGGGAACGACGTCCTGCAGGGCGGGGCCGGGAGCGACCAACTCGACGGCGGCGCGGGCAATGATACGCTCTCGGGCGGCGGCGGCGACACTCTCGTCGGCGGCGCGGATGCCGACAGGTTCATCGACCTCGTCCCCGGCGACACGATCGACGGCTCGGAGACGGGCGACGATTTCGACATCATCGACCTCAGCGACTGGGGCTGGGACAATGTCGCCGTGCATCGTGACGCGGCGAACCCGGAAAACGGCACGATCGATTTCTATGACGGCAATGGCGCGGTCGTCGGCACGGTCAACTTCTCGAATATCGAAAAGGTCATCCCCTGCTTCACGCCGGGCACCTTGATCGCGACGCATAGCGGCGCCCGCGCGGTCGAAAGCCTGCAGGTCGGCGATCGCATTCTGACTCGCGACAGCGGCTTTCAGGTCATCCGCTGGATTGGCACCCGTGCGCTCAGCGCGGCGGAACTGCTGGCGAAGCCGGAATTCCGCTCCATCAAGATCGCACCGGGCGCGCTGGGCGCGAACCAGCCCGAGCGCGAGATGCGCGTCTCGCCGCAGCACCGCATCCTGCTGACCGGGCCGCGCGCGCAGCTGATCGCGGGCGAGCCGGAGGTGTTGGCCGCCGCGCGCCATCTTGTCGGGTTGCCGGGGATCGAGATCGACGAAGAGGCCGAGGCGGTCACCTATATCCACGTGATGTTCGATAATCACGAGATCGTTTTCTCTGACGGGCTCTGGACCGAAAGCTTCCAGCCGGGGCAGGCGACGATGAACGATATGGATCAGGCGCAACGGGCCGAATTGCTTGCGCTCTTCCCGGAACTGGACGGCGAAGTCGAAAGCTATCTCGCCGCGCGGCCGAGCCTGAAACGCCATGAGGCCCGGATCATCGCGGCCGCCTGACCCGGCGCGAGCCACTTCCGCGTGACCTGCTTGCCCTTGCGTTCCCCCGCTCCGGATCGCTACAGGGGTTATTGACCCGTGGATCAATAAAAGGAGCGCGCCGCTATGCCTGACCTCGAAACCGCCGCCAAGGACGACAGCAAGCCGCGCCCGAATATCCTGATCCTGATGGTCGATCAGCTCAACGGGACGCTCTTTCCCGACGGCCCGGCGGAGTGGCTGCACACGCCCAACCTGCGCAAACTCGCGGAACGCTCGGTGCGGTTCGAGAACGCCTATACCGGCTCGCCCCTCTGTGCGCCGGGACGGGCGGCCTTCATGTCGGGCCAGCTTCCCTCGACGACGGGCGTCTATGACAACGCGGCCGAGTTCCGCTCGGACATTCCGACCTATGCCCACCACTTGCGCCGCGCGGGCTACCAGACCTGCCTCTCGGGCAAGATGCATTTCGTGGGCCCCGATCAGCTTCACGGGTTCGAAGAGCGACTGACCACCGATATCTACCCCGCCGATTTCGGCTGGACCCCGGATTACCGCAAGCCCGGCGAGCGGATCGACTGGTGGTATCACAATATGGGCTCGGTGACCGGGGCAGGGGTGGCCGAGATTTCCAACCAGATGGAATATGACGACAATGTCGCCCATGAGGCGAAGATGAAGCTCTACGATCTGGCGCGGGGCAACGATGCGCGCCCGTGGATGCTGACCGTCAGCTTCACCCATCCGCATGACCCCTACGTCGCGCGCAAGAAATACTGGGATCTCTACGAGGATTGCGACCATCTCGAACCCGAGGTCGGCGCGATCCCTTACGAGGAGCAGGACAACCACTCGAAGCGGATTTTCGACGCGAACGATTGGCGCGAGTTCAACATCACGACCGAGGACATCCGCCGTTCGCGCCGCGCCTATTTCGCGAACCTGTCCTATCTCGACGACAAGATCGGCGAGCTGCTGCAGGTGCTCGAAGACACCCGGCAGGAGGCCACGATCCTCTTCGTCTCCGATCACGGCGACATGCTGGGCGCGCGGGGGCTGTGGTTCAAGATGAGCTTCTATGAGGGCTCGTCCCGCGTGCCGCTGATGATCTCGGCGCCGGGGCTGGAGCCGGGTCTGGTCTCCGATCCGGTCTCGACGATCGACGTCACGCCGACGCTGTGTGATCTGGCGGGTATCTCGCTCGAAGAGATCGCGCCATGGCTCGACGGGCATTCGCTGCTGCCGCAGGCCAAGCGCGAACCCCGCACGGAGGCGGTGGCGATGGAATATGCCGCCGAGGCCTCCTATGCGCCGCTCGTGAGCCTGCGCAAAGGGCGCTACAAGCTGAACCTGTGCAATCTCGATCCCGATCAGCTTTTTGACGTCGAGGCCGACCCGCATGAGTTGACCAATCTCGCAGACGATCCCGCCCATGCCGAGGCCTATGCCGCGCTCAAGGCCGAGGCGGCTCAGCGCTGGGATCTGGAGCGTTTCGACGCGGACGTCCGGGCCAGTCAGGCGCGCCGCTGGGTCGTCTACGAGGCGCTCAGCCAAGGCGGCCAGTATCCGTGGGATTACCAGCCGCTCAAGAAAGCCTCCGAGGCCTATATGCGCAATCACATGGACCTTAACGTGCTGGAAGAAAACAAACGCTTCCCGCGCGGAGAGTAAGGGCGTAAGGCCCGGGGCGTGCCAGCCCCGGGCCGATCTCTGGCGCCTTTCACTACCCCGTGAGCGCCTTTCCGGAACGCCGCGCCGCCCTAAGCTGTTGTCCAACCCAACAGGCAGACAGGAGATCGACCATGAGCGTTCCGACCCTCACCCTCAATGACGGCATCAAAATCCCGCAGCTTGGCCTCGGCGTCTGGAAAATGGACGATGCCGATGCGCCCGCCATCATCCAAAACGCCCTCGATGCGGGTTATCGCCATATCGACACCGCGGCCGCTTACGGCAACGAGGCGGGCGTGGGCCGCGGCATCGCGCAAAGCGGCGTGGCGCGCGAAGACATCTTCGTGACCTCGAAGCTCTGGAACGACCGGCAGGGCTATGACGAGACCAAGCGCGCCTTCGACGAGACGATGGGTAAGCTGGGCTTCGATTATCTCGACCTCTACCTGATCCACTGGCCGATGCCCGCCAAAGACAAATATGTCGAGGCGTGGAAGGCGCTGATCGAGCTGCGCGACGCAGGCCGTATCCGCGCGATCGGTGTGTCGAACTTCCTGCCCGACCATCTCGAGCGGCTGATCGAAGAGACCGGCGAGGCGCCCGCGATCAACCAGATCGAACTGCATCCGCGCTTCCAGCAGGCCGCGCAGCGCGAGGTGCATGAAAAGCTCGGCATCACCACCGAATGCTGGTCGCCGCTGGGGCAGGGCGAGGCGCTCTCGAACCCGATCCTGACCGAGATCGCGGCGCGCTACGGCAAGTCGGCGGCGCAGGTCACGCTGCGCTGGCAAATCCAGCTCGGTTGCGTGACGATCCCGAAATCGTCCAATCACGAGCGGATGCGGGAGAATATCGACGTGTTCGATTTCGAGTTGACCGAGGATGAGATGGCGCAGATCAAGGATATCGACAGCGCGGAAGGCCGCATCGGGCCGGACCCCGCCACCGCCGATTTCTGAGGAGCCCGATGGGCTATGCCACCCCGGCGACACAGGCGCTGACCCGCGCCAAGCTCGCCTTCGAACTGCACGAATATGCCTATGAGGCCGGTCAAGATAAGATCGGCCTCCATGCGGCCAGTGCGCTCGGAGTGGAGCCGGCGCGGGTTCTCAAGACGCTGATGGTCGAGGTGGATGGCAAGCCCGCCTGTGCGGTGATCCCGTCCGATGCGACGCTGTCGATGAAGAAGGTGGCCGCAGCTTTCGGAGGCAAATCCGCGAAGATGATGGAGCCCGCGAAGGCCGAGAAGCTGACCGGGTTTCGCACCGGCGGCATCAGCCCCTTCGGGCAGAAACGCGCAAGCCCGGTGGCGTTCGAGCAGAGCGCGCTTGGCTATGACCGGATCATCCTGAACGGCGGCAAGCGCGGGCTGATGATCGAACTTCGCCCCGCTGCGGCGCTGTCAGCCGCGCGGGCCGAGGCAAAGCCCCTCATCGCCGATCAGTGACCGCCCATCCCCTTGCGGATGCGCCGGATCATCAGCCAGACCGCGAGGATCACGATCGGCGTCAGCCCCGCCATCATCAGCTCTTTGCTCAGCCCGATCTTCTTCGAGACCGGATAGGCGAGATAACCCGCGACCGAGATCGCGTAATAGCTGATCGCGACCACCGACAGCCCCTCGACCGTGTGCTGCAGGCGCAGCTGCAGGTCGGAGCGGCGATCCATGCTTTCCAGCACTTTCTGGTTCTGCGCCGAGCGCTCCACATCGACCCGCGTCCGTAGCAGCTCGCCCGCGCGCGCCGCCCGCGTCACCATCTGGCGCAGCCGCGTCTCGGCCGAATTCACCGTGCGCACCGCCGGGTCGTAACGCCGCGCGATGAATTCGCTCAGCTTCTGACGCCCCTCGAAACGGCTTTCGCGCAGGGCCTCCACCCGCTCGCGCACGATCGCCTCATAGGCTCCGGTCGCAGAGAAGCGGAAGGAATGTTGCACCGCGAGGCTCTCCAGTTCGGCGGAGATTTCCAGCAGGTCGTGCAGCGTCTCTTCGGCGGAATTGGCGTCATTGCCCATCCCGTCGACGATCTCGGTCAGGCGCGGGTCGAGCGCATTGAGCCGCTTCGACAGGTCGCGCGCCCGCGCCAGCCCCAGCATCGACATCGCGCGATAGGTCTCCAGCTCGCAAAGCCGCTGCACCGTGCGCCCTATCCGCCCCGGCCCGGTGCCGGGCCGCGCGAAGACGGCAAAGCGCATCTGCCCGTTCGGATCGATCCGGAAATCGCCCGCGACCACCGCCGCCCCGTCGAGCACCCAGGTGCAGACGAGGCTTTCGGTGACGAACCATTGCTCCAGCAGCGGCGAGATGTCGTCGGGGTTCTCGGGCAGCTCCTCGATGCGGATCTGCACCGCCGCAATCCGCCCGCCGGGTGCCGCATCGATCCAGCTATCGGGGTAGATCTCGGTCTCCGCCGGGTCGAAGGCGCGCGACGACACGCCTTTGCCGAACGCGAGATAGGTGGTGAACTCGGTATGGCTTTCCCATTTCACCTCGTGGCGCCCGATCTTGCCGCCGTAATGGGTAATCCCCGCCTTCGGCTGCGCCGCGCCATGACGCGTCAGCAGATCGACGAGGTGATCGTGATCCTTGCTGCGGTCGCGATTGGCGGCATCGCGCGGCTCCTTGAATGCGACATAGACCGCATGTCCCGGCACGCCCAGTTTCGGATAGGGGCGGGCGTGCAATTCGTTCACAAGCGCAAAGCGCTGCGGATGATCGGGCAGGTGGGGCTTTGGATCGGCGGTCATCTTATGGGTCTCGCTCACGCGGGTGTTACCCTCTAGCTGCGGCGAAATTCCCCGCTGATCAAGCGTTTGACGGCATGCATCGGAATACCGGGCAAATCTGCCACAGAGCCGCGCGGATCGCGACGGGGCAGGGGGCGCTGCCCCCTCTTGGCTGCGCCAATTCACCCCCAGGATCTTTGCGCCAAGGCGAAGGGTTAAAACGGCACGTCGTCGGCATCGGCGGCGGGCACGACGAAGCTCGACAGCAGACGCTTCTCGCCCGCCTTGTCGAATTCCACGACGAGCTTGTCGCCTTCCGAGCCCATCACCTCGCCATAGCCGAACTTCTTGTGGAAGACCCGGTCGCCGATCTCGTAATCGCTCTCGCCCTTGGCGTCGATCACCATATGGCGCGCCTCGCGGGGCTGGCTGGTCCCGCGCGATTGCGCGTTTTGCAGCCGCCGCCAGCCGGGCGAGTTGTAGACATCGGCGCGCGAGACGCGGTCTTCCATAGCCGAGGACCCGCCGAAGCCGCCCCCGTTCATGCCACCACCGTAGAGGCCCGGAGGCGTCAGCACGTCGATATGGGCGGGCGGCAATTCGTCGATGAAGCGCGAGGGCATCTGGCTTTGCCACTGGCCATAGACGCGGCGGTTACCCGCAAAGGAAATCGTGCAAAGCTCCTCGGCGCGGGTGATGCCGACATAGGCCAGACGCCGCTCTTCCTCGAGCCCCTTCAACCCGCTTTCATCCATCGAGCGCTGCGACGGGAACAGCCCATCCTCCCAGCCCGGCAGGAAGACCACGGGGAATTCCAAGCCCTTGGCCGCGTGCAGCGTCATGATCGAGACCTTCTCCTCGGTCTCGGCCTTGTCGTTGTCCATGATCAGCGCGACGTGTTCGAGGAAGCCCTGCAGATTGTCGAACTGCTCCAGCGCCTTGACGAGTTCCTTGAGGTTCTCGAGCCGCCCCGGCGCTTCCGGCGTCTTGTCGTTCTGCCACATCTCGACATAGCCGGATTCCTCGAGGATCCGTTCGGCCAGACGCACATGGCTGAGGTCATTCGCGGGCGCCACACCATCCTCGGCGGGCTCGATCAGCAGGTCGTCATCCTCGGCCCGTGTCACGGCGGTCGCGGGCGAGGCCTGCACGACCTTCTCATGCCAGCGCGCGACATTCTCGACGAACAGCCGCAGCTGCCCGCCCGCCTTGCCCGACAGCGCCCCTTCGGCCACCAAAAGCCGCGCGCCGTCCAGAAGGCTCAGCCCGTTCTCGCGCGCGGCGACCTGAATGCGCTGCTGCGCCTTGTCGCCAAGGCCGCGCTTGGGCGTGTTGATGATCCGCTCGAAAGCCAGATCGTCATCGGGCGAAGTCACGAGGCGGAAATAGGCCATCGCGTCGCGGATCTCGAGCCGCTCGTAGAAGCGCGGGCCGCCGATCACGCGATAAGGCAGGCCGATGGTCAGGAACCGATCCTCGAAGGCGCGCATCTGATGCGAGGCGCGCACGAGAATGGCCTGCGAATTCAGGCTGATCGGCGGATTGCCACGGGTCCCGCGCTGGATCGCCTCGACCTCTTCGCCGATCCAGCGGGCTTCTTCCTCGCCGTCCCAATGGCCGATCAGGCGCACCTTTTCGCCGCCCTCGGCCTCGGTCCAGAGTTCCTTGCCCAGACGACCCTCATTGGCCGTGATCAGCCCCGACGCTGCAGAAAGGATATGCGCGGTCGAGCGGTAATTCTGCTCCAGCCGGATCACCGCGGCGCCAGGAAAATCCTTCTCGAATTTCAGGATGTTGCCGACCTCGGCACCGCGCCAGCCATAGATCGACTGGTCGTCATCGCCCACGCAGCAGATATTCTTGTGCCCCTGCGCCAGAAGCCGCAGCCACAGGTACTGCGCGACGTTGGTATCCTGATACTCGTCTACGAGGATGTATTTGAACCAGCGCTGATATTGCGCGAGCACATCCCCGTGGGTCTGGAAGATCGTGACCATGTGCAGCAGCAGATCGCCGAAATCGACCGCGTTGAGCGTCTTCAGCCGCGCCTGATAGGCGGCGTAAAGCTCGGAGCCGCGATTGTCGAAAGCCGCCGTCTCGCGGCCCGAGACCTTTTCGGGCGTCAGCGCCTTGTTCTTCCAGCCGTCGATGAGGCCCGCCAGTTGCCGCGCAGGCCAGCGTTTCTCGTCCATATTGGCGGCGACGATCAGCTGCTTGAGCAGCCGGATCTGGTCGTCCGTGTCGAGAATGGTGAAATTCGACTTCAACCCGACCAGCTCGGCATGACGGCGCAGGAGCTTCACGCAGACCGAGTGGAAGGTGCCGAGCCACGGCATCCCCTCGATCGCACCGCCCAAGTGGCGCCCCACGCGCTCTTTCATCTCGCGCGCGGCCTTGTTGGTGAAGGTCACCGCCAGCACCTCGTTCGGGCGCGCGCGGCCGGTGTGGATCAGATGCGCGATCCGTGCGGTCAGCGCCGAGGTCTTGCCCGTGCCCGCGCCTGCCAGCATCAAGACCGGCCCGTCGAGCGTCTCGACCGCCTGGCGCTGCTGGGGGTTCAGTTTTTCGAGATACGGCGCGCTCCGCGCTTGCATGGCGCCTGCCATGGCACGTTGCGACAGGCTCGCAGCCCCTTCATACGGATCGTCGTCATCAGCCCAATTCATGGGAGGCAATCTAGCGGTTCGGCCCTCAGAGGGAAAGGGGCATGTTCAGCATCTGTTCGCCTGACGTGAGCTTCCGCACCCGTCTTCGCTCTTGTGAAAATATCCCGGGGGGGCCGCAGGGCGGGGGCAGAGCCCCCACCCGCGCTCAGCCCTGATGGATCAGCGTGGCGAACAGCTTAGGATCGACGCTGGCCGATGCGAAGGTCTCGCCCTCGGTCAACATGGCCACGGCGTCATGGCTGTGCAGGCTTTCCTGATGGCTGGCCACGATGCGGAAATCACCGACGCGCGGTTCGGCCAAGAGACGTTCGGCGAAGGCGCGCACGGCATCCTCGACGAAGATCGGGTTGGCGGCGTTCAGTTCGGCGAAGGCCTGTTCGTCCTCGCGCTTGACCATGACCTGCGTCTCGGTCGGCACGGCGGCGCGGGCGAGATCGATCATGTCTTCGAACCACAGCACCTCGCCCGGCTCGACCACCGCCGAGATCCGCGCAACGGAGCGCTGCGAATGGGGCGTCGCCAGTTGCCCGCGGCTGGCGCGGGCATGCTCGGACAGCTCCAGCGAGCACGGGCAAGTCGAGGAATAGACGTAATCGAGATGGATCACCTTGGTGCGCACACCGGCCGTCTCTATCAGCTCAAGCGCGATATCGTAATATTGCCAGCCCTCCAGCCCGGAGCGCAGCGAGGGCCGCTTCACCGGGAAAGAGACGCGCATCATCAGACGGGCGTCGAAGCTCTCGAGATCATCCATGTAATCGTCGAGCGCGGCTTCCATCACCTCGAAGGAGAAGGTCTTCTCCGCGTGGACGTAGAAGCTGCGCATCACGCGCGACATGTTGATGCCCTTCTTCTCCGCTTCGAGGCTGACCGTCCCGGTGACCGACGCCTCCAGCGTCAGATCGCCATTGTCGCGGGTATGGAAGCGCACCGGCAGGCGGAAATTCGAGATGCCGACATGTTCGATCCGGGTATGCGCGCCCACGATCAGCGAGGACGGCCCGTTCTGCAGGTCGGGCATCGTCGCCTTGTAGGTCTCGTCCGCCTCGAAAGCCGCGTCATAATCGCGGCTGAGATCGGGGTAGTTCGAGACCTCGTGCCCCGGCAGCAGCCGCGCGATCGCCGGATCGAGCTGCGCGACCTCGACCGGGTCGGCCTTCGCCGCCCATGCGCGCAGCACGTCGAGCGCGGCGCGGGCGTCTTCATTGTCGGGGGTCTCGATCCTGCCTTGCACGTTCATATCCTGTCCTCCGGAGCGCCCGGTCCCGCCAGATATGGGGTTTTTGAGGGCGATGTCCAAGACAATACGCCGGTTCGCGGCAATCGGTTCACCCCGTTCAGGCCGCGTCGAGCGCCCCCTTGATGTCGGCGATAAGATCGCCCCCGTCCTCGATCCCCATCGAAATGCGGATCAGACCGGGGGTAATCGCGATCGCCTCCCGCTCCTCTTCCGACAGGTTCTTGTGGGTCGTCGTCGCCGGATGGGTCGCAATGGATTTCGCATCGCCGAGGTTGTTCGAGATCGAGACGATCTGCAGCGCGTTGAGGAAGCGGAACGCCGCCTCCTTGCCGCCCTTCAGGTCGAGCGCGAGCATCGTGCCGCCCGAGCCCATCTGCTCCATCGCCAGCGCATGCTGGGGATGATCCATCAGGCCGGGATAGACGGTGCGGGCGAGTTTCTCATGGCCGGCCACGGCGCTCGCCACGGCAGCCGCGTTGGCCGCCTGCGCGCGCACCCGCAGATCGAGCGTCTGCAACCCGCTCAGCAGAACCCAGGCGTGGAACGGGCTCATCGCGCCGCCGGTGTGCTTCACATAGGTCTCCAGCGGGCCGCGGATATACTCTTTCGAGCCGAGCACGACACCGCCGAGCACGCGCCCGCCGCCGTCGATATGCTTGGTCGCGGAATAGACGATCACATCTGCGCCAAGTTCCACCGCGCGCGAGAAGATCGGCGAGGCGAAGACGTTGTCGACCACCACCGTCGCGCCGCCCTCATGGGCGATTTTCACGATGCCCGCGACATCCATCACTTCGAGGCCGGGGTTCGAGACGCTCTCGAAGAAGCAGACCTTCGTCTCGGGGCGCATCGCGGCGCGCCATGCCTCAAGGTCGGTGCCGTCGACCAGCGTCACGTCGACGCCGAAGCCCTGCAGGACTTTCAGCACATGCAGGCAGGAGCCGAACATCTGGCGCGCGGCCACGATGTGATCGCCCGCCTTCACGAGGCAGGTCAGCGCGCCGTTGATCGCGGCCATGCCGGAGGCGCAGGCGAAGGCGTCTTCGGTGCCTTCGATCGAGGCCATCCGGTCTTCGAACATGCGCGTGGTGGGGTTGCCGTAGCGCGCATAGATGAACTCATCGTCGGAGGCGTTGAGGAACCGTTGCTCGGCGGCTTCGGCCGAGGGGTAGGCAAAGCCCTGCGTCAGGAACATCGCCTCGGCCAACTCGCCATATTGGCTGCGGCGAATGCCGTCATGGACGAGTTTGGTGCGGGTCTTGCGCTCGGTCATCGGTGCCTCCTGCGGCGGTCTGTCGCGGCTTGGGGCTGCGATAGCGCGCAGGCGGCGCTGGGTCAACGCATAGCGGCGATGTCACGATCGCACAAAACGAATGCGTGCCGTCGCTGCAGGCTCACGCAAGGGGGGGGGAACTTTCCGACGAAAAGCTGCGTTCGGATTAGAACAACAACCCGCGCCTGCGCTCCTCCCCCGAGGCCCAAATGCCGCTTCTCAAGGTCCATGCCAGCTCCGAGCTGCCCGCCGATGTCATCGCTCAGGCGCGCGCGCTGCCGGAGGGTGCCCCGGTCGTCTTGATGATCCACGGCTACGGCTATGCGGCGGGCGTCGAGGGGCGCGATCCCTATCAGCATATCTTCGCGATGGAGCCGAGCTTCAATCTGCATACCGCGATCAGCTGGCCGCGCGCGCTCGGCTTCGACGGGAGCAATCCGGGCGAAGGGCTGGGCATCGCGTTTAGCTGGCAATCGACGGGGCGGCTGACCCGGATCTACGACATGGCCGAGATCGCCGCACAGCGCCTTGCCCGTCTGATCGGCGCGCTTCATGCCGCGACCGGGCGTCCGGTGGGCATCATCGGCCATTCAATGGGCGCGCGGGTCGCGCTGCGCGCGCTGCGCCATGCCCATGCGGGGCAAGTCGCGCGGATGGTGCTGCTGGCCGCCGCGGAATTCCAGAGCCGCGCCGAAGAGGCGATGGCGAGCCCGGCGGGCCGCAGCTGCGAGGTGCTCAACGTCACCAGCCGCGACAACGACCTGTTCGATTTCCTGTTCGAGTGGGGCGTCGCGGGCGGGCGCGAGCGGTCTTTGGGAAATGGCCTGTCGCAGCCGATGCGCAACTGGCTTGACCTGCAGATCGACGCGCCCGAGGTGATCGAGGTTCTCGAAGATCTCGGCTATCCCGTCGCCCCGCCCGCGAAACGCGTCTGCCATTTCGCCTGCTACATGCGCGAGGGGCTGTTCGACCTTTACCGTCAAGTGCTGCGCCAGCCGGACCGGCTGCCGCTTCCCTTTCTCGCCGAAGCACTACCTAAGGCGCAAGACCCCCGCTGGTCGCGCCTTTTTGCGCGTCCGCGCACACCGGGTTTCGCCTTGCCCTCGTTTCAGCGAGCAGCAAAGTAGAGCGGAACCTGCCGCCTAACCTGACGGAGACCCCATGATCGACCTTTATTATTGGCCCACGCCGAACGGCTGGAAAATCTCTATCGCGCTCGAAGAGATGGGCCTGCCCTACGAGACACACTTGGTGAATATCGGCAAGGGCGAGCAATTCGAACCGGAATTTCTGAAAATCTCGCCCAACAACCGGATGCCCGCGATCATCGACCGCGACGGCCCGGATGGCGAACCTGTCTCGATCTTCGAAAGCGGCGCGATCCTGCAATATCTCGCCCGCAAGACCGGCCAGTTCTACGGCGAGACCGAGCGCGACCAGATCGCGGTCGACGAATGGCTGTTCTGGCAGGTCGGCGGGCTCGGCCCGATGGCCGGTCAGGCGCACCATTTCCTGAAATACGCGCCCAAGCTGGAGCCGTCGCAGGACCTGCCCTATGCGAAGGATCGCTACCGCGCCGAGACGGGGCGGCTCTATGGCGTGATGGACCGCCGTCTGGCCGAGACCCGCTACCTCGCGGGCGATTTCTACTCGATCGCGGATATGGCGTCCTGGGGCTGGGCCTCGCTCTGGGAAGGGCAGGAGCAGACGCTCGACGACAAGCCGAACCTGAAGCGCTGGCTCGACGAGGTCGGCGAACGCCCGGGCGTCAAAGCGGGCCGCGCCCTGTCTGCCGATGAGCGCAGCGATAATTCGAGCCGCGAAGCGCAGAAGCATCTTTTCAAGCGCTGAACGCCGGACCCCAGAAATGAAAAAGGGCGCCTCACCGGGCGCCCTTGCTTTAGTAGTCAGGACCTGCTCAGTTGATCGTCAGGTCCAGCGTGATCTCGCAGTTCAGAAGCTTCGAGATCGGGCAGCCTTCCTTGGCGCCCTCGGCCGCCTTGCGGATGGCCTCCTCGTCGCCGGTGCCCTTCACGGTCGAGGTCAGCGCGGATTTCTTCACCGCGAAGCCGTCGCCTTCCTTGTCGAGCGAGATTTCCGCCTTGGTGTCGATCACGACGTCCGAGACGCCTGCCTGCTCGAGCTGAAGCGACAGCGCCATCGAGAAGCAGGACGCGTGAGCCGCGCCGATCAATTCCTCGGGATTCGAACCGGGCTCATCCTCGAACCGGGTGTTAAAACCGTAGGGCTGCGACTTCAGCGCGCCGCTCTCGGTCGAAATCGTGCCTTTGCCGCCCTTGATGGTGCCTTCCCAATGGGCCGATGCGTGCTTGCGGATCATGAATCCCTCCTATGCGTTGCATTCGCGGAGACAACGAGACGGAAGGCCAGTTGTTCCGCCTCAGCGCCCGCGCCCCACCAGCCTATCATATTCCTGAATGGCGAAGCGGTCCGTCATCCCGGCCACGTAATCGAGCACGACCCGCGCCAGCGCCTGCTTCGATTCGGGCCGCGTGCAGTCGCCGCCGAGGATGCGCGCGCGGGAGACTTCCTCCTGCCATTCCTCGGGCAGAAGCTCCGGGCGTTCCATGAACAGCGGGAACAGCGCGTTGATCATTTCGGTCACGCGCTTGCGCTCCACCACCACGGAGGGCGCACGATACATGCGCTCGAACAGGAATTGCTTGAGCACCTTGAGGCTTTGATAAAGCGGCTTCGAGAAGCGGATGATCGGCCCGTCCATCTGCCGGATATCGTCCACCGATTGCGGCCCGAGCGAAGTCAGCCGGTTCTCGGCCACCGCGATCACGTCTTCGACCATCACGCCGAAGACCCGGCGCAGCGCCTCGTGCTGGCGGCGCGTGCGGTCGAGACCGGGATGCAGCTTGTCCACCTCGGCGAAACAGGCCCCAATCACCGGCAATTCGCACAGGTCATCCTCGTCGAAGAGCCCCGCGCGAAGGCCGTCATGCAGATCGTGGTGGTTATAGGCCACGTCATCGGCCACCGCCGCCACCTGCGCCTCGGCGCTGGCATTGGTCTCCAGCTCCAGATCCCAGGCCGCATCGACCTCGGCCAGCGCATAGGGCAGTTCCTCGCGGCTCGGGAAGCTGTGCGAGCCGCCCTTGTCGGAAATCGCGGGCCCGTTGTGCTTGGCGATACCTTCCAGCGTCTCCCAGGTCAGGTTCAGCCCGTCGAAGCCCGCGTAATGCTTCTCCAGCTTTGTCACGATCCGCAGCGCCTGAGCATTGTGATCGAAGCCCCCATAGGGCTTCATCAGCTCGGCCAGCGCATCTTCGCCAGTATGCCCGAAGGGCGGATGGCCCAGATCATGCGCCAGCGCCACCGCCTCGGCCAAATCGGTGTTCAACCCCAGCGTCCCCGCGATGGTGCGCGCGACCTGCGCCACCTCGATCGTGTGGGTCAGGCGCGTGCGGTAATAATCGCCCTCATGTTCGACGAAGACCTGCGTCTTGTGCTTGAGCCGTCGGAAGGCTGAGGAGTGGATGATCCGGTCCCGATCGCGCTGGAACGGCGAGCGGAAAGTGGACATGCTTTCGGGGTGAAGCCGCCCGCGGCTCTCGCCGGGCTGGCAGGCATAGGGCTTGAGCACTGGTAAAACCTCGTCTTGTCGGCACGCTTCGGCCCTCCTATATCTCGGATGTGACGGAAATACAGGCCCCGTGGGGTCAGGAAGGCCAATCCGATGCAACTCCCTCCGAAAGTGACCGAGCGCGCCTTTGCGCGTCTGGCGGAAATCAATGAAGGTCGCGAGGCGCCGCAAGCGCTGCGCGTGGCCGTCGAGGGCGGCGGCTGTTCCGGTTTTCAGTATGATATCAAGCTCGAAGAGACGCCTGCAGGCGACGACATCGTGCTTGAAGGCGCAGGCCAGAAGGTGCTGATCGACCCGGTCTCGCTGCCCTTCCTCGAGAACGCCACTATCGACTTCACCGAAGAACTGATCGGCGCGCGCTTCGTGATCGAGAACCCGAACGCGTCGAGTTCCTGCGGCTGCGGCGTCTCCTTCGCGATGTAACGACGCAGGCGATGCGCCTTATCTGAAAGGCGCATCCTCGCTTCCTCTTGATATAAATATCCCCGCCGGAGGCTCCCCTCCTTCGGCGTCATTCCTCCAGTGGCAATTTGCGAAAATCGAACCCGTCTTCCAGCGTCGGCTTGATCACGTCGAAATAGGGCGAAAGATCGAAATCGCGCGGCGTGAACAGCGACGAGTGCCGGATATGCAGGATCTCGCCCTGACTGTCGGCGCTGCCCATCTCGATATCAGGCAGGATCGGGTAATGGACCGAATGAAACGCCTCGGCGATCACGGTCGAGCAAATCGCCCGCGTCGGGTCGCCTGATCCCAAAGCCAGCATCCGCCGCCGAAACCGATGCGGCACGGGCGGGCGCGGTAGAAGATACCGCACGAGGTCGATCACGTTCTTCAGATCGTATTGCCGCCCGACCGCGCTCTGCATGTAGTCGATCACCTCTTCGATCCGGTCGTGCCCAAGCCCCACGGGGCGGCAGATACGCGTGTTGAGATGCGCATAGGCCGCCAGCCCCGCGATCCGCACGCCCGCCTCCAGATCGGCCTCGATCAGCTCGCCGCCGGGCGGGCCGCCCGAATAGAAAGCCGCATGGGACCATGTGGAATGGGTGAGATATTTGATCGCCGCCGAGATCCGCCGGTCGCCCTCGACCAGCAGCACATCGCCCGGACGCAGCGTCGCACGCAGCGCGCGGGTCGGGATCACGCCGAAGGGCTGGTAGAAGCGGGTCTGCTTTTGCAGAAACCGCGCCATTCTCTTGCCGGACATCCGAGACAGCTGCGCCATGATCTCCTCCTTGCTCAGAGGTAGGTCCGGCGCGCACTGCTGCACAGCTCAGGCGCAAAGATGTGATTTTCGTTAATTGGCGCGCGATACGCCTGCGCTCATTTCGGCGGCAGCGGACCGCCCATATCGAGCCCCGTATCCATCGCCGCCGCGCGCGCCTTCTCGATCCGCGCCCAAAGGGTGGGGTCTTCCTCGCCCTGCGGCCAGACGCCCGTCAGCGCAAAGCGGAAGCGCGCGGAATGACGCGCCTCGCGCTCGATCCGGTCGATGAACTCCGCGCCATGTTCCGCCACCAGATCTTCCAGCGGCCCGGCGGCGAGCATCACCACCTGCCAGATCGTCGTAGCCCCTGTCAGCGCCTTGCGGATGAAGGTCCAGAGCACCTCGGGATATTCGCGCAGCTCGAAGACACAGAGCACCGACCAGGGAAACTCCTCGCCCTCGGGCTCCTCGGCATTGTCGGCGAGCCACAGATCGACCAGCGCCTCGACCGTGCGCACGTCGTCCGGAGCACTGGCCTCGTTGCACAGGATCGAGACGAGTTCGGGGGGCAGGGGGGTGGTCATTGCATCATTTCCTTGGTCGCCGACAGCGTCACGCCTTCATAGTCGCGCTCGACCCGGTCGATGTCCCATTGCAGGCGCGTGAGGAACACCACGTCGCCGTCGTGATCATAGGAGATGTGCTGCTTGTTGGCGTTGACCAGCTTTTCGACCGCCGCTTTGTCGCCCAACACCCAACGGGCGGAGGTGAATTGCGAAGCCTCGAACCGCACGGGGATGCCGTATTCCTGCTCGATCCGGCTCGCCAGCACCTCGAATTGCAGTGCGCCCACGACGCCCACGATGAAGCCCGAGCCGATCGCAGGCTTGAACACCTTGGCCGCGCCCTCTTCGGCGAATTGCATCAGCGCCTTCTCCAGATGCTTGCCCTTCATCGGGTCGGTCGCGCGCACCGATTGCAGCAGTTCCGGCGCAAAGCTCGGGATGCCGGTGAAGCGCAGCGCCTCGCCTTCGGTCAGCGCGTCGCCGATGCGCAGCTGGCCATGGTTCGGAATACCGATGATATCGCCGCCCCAGGCCTCTTCCGCCAGTTCGCGGTCGGCAGCGAGGAAGAGAACCGGGTTCGACACCGCCATCTGTTTCTTGGAGCGCACATGCAGCAGCTTCTGCCCACGCGTGAAATGGCCCGAGACGAGCCGCACGAAGGCCACCCGGTCGCGGTGCTTGGGGTCCATGTTCGCCTGCACCTTGAAGACGAAGCCCGCGACTTTCTTCTCCTCGGGCGCCACATCGCGCTCGGCGGATTTGAAGACCTCCGGCTCGGGGCCGAATTCGCCGATCCCGTCCATCAGTTCCTTCACGCCGAAGCTGTTGATCGCGGAACCGAACCAGATCGGCGTCAGGTGTCCCTCGAGGAAGCTCTGGCGATCGAAAGCGGGCAGCAACTCGCGCGCCATCTCGACTTCCTCTTTCAGCTTTTCGAGCTGGTCGGCGGGCACATGCTCGGCCAGTTTCGGGTCGTCCAACCCGCTGATCTTGATCGATTCCGCCACCTTGTTGCGATCGGCGCGATCCATCAGCTCCAGCCGGTCGTGCAGCATGTCGTAGCAGCCGAGGAAATCGCGGCCCATCCCGATCGGCCAGCTGGCAGGCGCCACGTCGATCGCGAGGTTTTCCTGAATTTCGTCGATGATCTCGAACGTATCCCGGCTCTCGCGGTCCATCTTGTTACAGAAGGTCAGGATCGGCAGGTCGCGCAGACGGCAGACCTCGAAAAGCTTCCGGGTCTGACTTTCCACGCCCTTCGCGCCGTCGATCACCATGATCGCCGCATCGACCGCCGTCAGCGTCCGGTAGGTATCTTCCGAGAAATCCGAGTGGCCGGGCGTGTCGACGAGGTTGTAGCGGAAGTCGCGATACTCGAAGGACATGGCCGAGGCCGATACCGAAATCCCGCGATCCTGTTCCATCTTCATGAAGTCCGAACGCGTCCGTCGCGCCTCGCCCTTGGCACGCACCTGTCCCGCCATCTGAATGGCGCCGCCGAAAAGCAGGAACTTCTCGGTCAAGGTGGTCTTGCCCGCATCCGGGTGCGAGATGATCGCGAAGGTGCGGCGACGGGCGATTTCGGGCGGGAGCGCGGGACGGTTCATCATGCGCGCTCGTTTAGCCTGCCCGCGCGCGCCTTGCAATCGCGGCGATGGGGGGCGCAGCGATGGGGGCTCCGGCCCCTCGCACCTTGAACCTTAGCTTACCAGACCCGGCACCGGCAGCCCGGCCGATTGCCAGAGCAGCACGAAATTCAGCCCCAGCACCATGAGCGCGCCCAGCACCGCGAGCCACAGAATCGGCCCGCGCAGGGCGAACTTGCCCATGATGTCGCTACGCCGCGCGAAGATCAGCAGCGCGACCATCGGGACGGGCAGGGCGATCGACAGCACGACCTGGCTCATCACCAGCGCGTCGGTCGTGTTCACCCCCAGCCACACGACGACGAAGGCGGGCGCCATCGTGATGACCCGGCGCAGCCAGACCGGGATGCGACGGCGGATGAAGCCCTGCATGATCATCTGCCCCGCCATCGTGCCGACGACCGACGAGGAAACCCCCGAGGCGATCAGCGAGGTCAGGAAGGCTGCCGCCGCGAATCCGCCCAAGAGCGGCGTCAGCGTGTGATAGGCGGTCTCGATCTCGGCCACTTCGGAATGGCCGCTATGGAAGGCGGAAGCCGCCATGATCACCATCGCCATATTGACCATCCCCGCGATCGCGAGCGCGATGATCACCTCGCGGTTGGAGAACTTCACCAGCCGCGCCTTCTGCACCGGATCACGCGTCAGGGCGCGGTTCTGCGTCAGGCCGGAATGGAGGAAGATCGCATGCGGCATCACAGTCGCACCGATGATGCCCACCGAGATCGTCAGCGCCGTCGCATCTGGCATTGAGGGCGCGAACATTCCTGCCACCGCTCCCGACCAGTCGACCGGCGCCACGAACATCTCGGCGAGGTAGCACGCCCCGATCAGCGCCACGAGCGCGCCGATCACGATCTCCATCGGGCGGAAACCGCCGCGCTCGAATAGCAAGATCGCATAGGTGACGACGGCGGTGACGCCCATCCCCCAGATTAGCGGCCAGCCGAACAGGAGCGAAAGCCCCAATGCGCCGCCCAGAAACTCCGCCAGATCGGTCGCCATCGCCGCGATCTCCGAGACGATCCACATCGCGATCGTCACGGGTTTCGAGAAATTCTCGCGCGAGAGTTCTGCGAGGTTCTTGCCGGTGACGATGCCCACGCGCGCCGAGATCGCCTGAAACAGCATCGCGATCAGGTTCGCCCCCAGCACGACCCACAAAAGCGCATAGCCATAGCCCGCGCCCGCCTGAATGTTCGTCGCGTAATTGCCCGGGTCCATATAGGCGACCGAGGCGATGACGGCTGGCCCGAAGAACAACAGATACCCGCCGCGCCGGTTGCCCGACAGCACGGCCTCCATCGCCGTGCGGGTGCGGCTCGTCATGTTTTCCTTGCGGGTCAGTTCAGTCATGGGGGTCCTCGTCAATGCTGCTGCTGCGAAATGTAGCCTCGGCTACAAGATTCGCAAGTGGCTAATTTTCGTTGACAGCACAACGCGCGCCGCGCGAAGCTTTGCTTGGCATATCGGGCGCGACAGGTTATCCGGTCCGCTCCGGAAATGGTGCCCGAAAGGCCCCGACCGGTATTGAGACAAGGACCGTCAAGGCAGGCGAATGACTGACACCGATCCCTCCCAGATCAAGGGGTTCAACCGGGCCCGAGAGCGTGCGGCGCGCGCGCTCTTGGAAGACTATGTCGAGATGATCGCCGATCTGACGGCGGAATTCGGCGAGGCACGGATCACCGAGATTGCCGCGCGACTCGGGGTAGCCCATCCGACCGCGACGAAAGCCGTGGCGCGGCTCAAACGCGAAGGGCTGGCCGTGTCGCGGCCCTATCGCGGGGTGTTTCTCACGGAGACTGGGGAGGCGCTGGCCGATCAGGTGCGCGAACGCCACCGGACCGTTGTGGCCCTGTTGCGCGCTGTGGGCGTGCCGGAAGAGGTCGCGGAGATCGACGCCGAAGGGATCGAGCACCATGTCTCGTCGCGCACGCTGGAGGCGTTCGAGGCCTTCCTCGCGTCAAAGGCTGGCAAATAGCTCCGACAGCCGCTCGGCCTCGCCAGAAAGACCCCAGGGCGCGTTCACGATAAACATCCCAGAGCCGATCATGCCGTGGCCCTCGCGGGCGGGCGGGAATCGCACCTCATGGCTCAGCGCGTCGGGGAAATCGCGGCGCAGGGTGCGCACCATTGCCTCCTGCGCGCCCGAGGCCAGCATCGGATACCAGAGCGCGATGATCCCGACGTTCCATTTCTTCGCGATATGGCCGATCAGCTTCGGCATCGCCGTGTAATCGGCCTTCTCCTCGAAGCTCGGATCGATCAGCATCATCCCACGACGCGGGGTGGGGGGCGTCAGCGCTAGCGCCATCTCGCGCCCGTCGGCCTTGTGCAGGACTGCGCCGCTTCGCCGCGTGGCCGTGCGCAGGGCGGAAAACTCCTGCGGGTGCAATTCACATAGCTGAATCGTGTCCATCGGCCGCAACAGCGCCTGCGCGACCAAAGGCGAACCCGGATAGGCCTGCGCCCCGTGTTGCGCCCGCACCGCGGCCAGCGCGCGCATATAAGGGTGATCGGAGGCGAACCAGCCCAAGCCTTCCACCCGCGTAATTCCGGCCGCTGCCTCTCCCGTTTTCGCCGCCTCCGCCCCGTCGAGCGCATAAAGCCCGCGCCCGGCATGGGTTTCGAGATAGCTCAGCGGCTTGTCCTTGCGCGTCAGGTAATCGAGCGCAGACGCAAGCAGCGCGTGCTTGTGCACATCGGCCAGATTTCCGGCGTGATAGGCGTGTTGGTAAGACAGCATTGGTTCGGTCTCCTTGCGCCCTTCCTGCCGGTCGGCGCGCGCGAGGGCAATGCTCTTCTTCTCGAGAGAAACATCCCGGGGGCGCGCTAAGCGCGCGGGGCAGCGCCCCTCCTTCGGGTCAGCCTGTCTGAGAGTAAAAGAAAACGGCGGCGCCCAGGGAGGAGGAGGGGCGCCGCCGTCTCTTTTCTGCCGTCAGGTCTCAGGGAGGAGGAGAGAGACCCTTCGGCACTGTCGACACCGCTTCAGGGAGGAGGAGGAAGCGGCGTCACACCCTCGGGTCCAGGGAGGAGGAGAGGACCCTCGGTATTTTGTGGCGGCACCCTCAGGGAGGAGGAGGAGAGTGCCGCCGAAACGATCGGCCCAGGGAGGAGGAGAGGGCCTTTCGTAACAGTTTGGGCCTGTCGGCCCGGATATCAAGTGCTGCACTGCAGCATGCGACAGCCTGTCGCAGCTTTCCGCCGGTGATAGGCGGCGACCTCAGGGAGGAGGAGAGAGGTCGCCGCCTGCTCGGCGCGGATCTCTCAGGGAGGAGGAGAGAGAGATCCGGGCAGCTCGGATCCGGCATCGCGGCGTCGCGCCGCTCGGGGCCGGTATGTTTGGTGTGGCGGCGCTCTCAGGGAGGAGGAGAGAGAGCGCCGCCGCAGTCCTGAGCCCCAGGGAGGAGGAGAGGGGCTCGGGAAGCGAATTACTTGCCGTATGCGGCCTCGTAGGCCACGCGGGTGATCATCGAGCTGTGCAGCCCGAGGTCGTTCAGCTCGCGGCTGTTGAGCGAGCGCAGTTCGTTGAGCGTCTGGCGATACACCTTGCGGCGGGCCAGGGCTTCGGTCAGTTTCGATTTCAGCGCGGCGAAGCCGCCTTCGTTCAGTTGGATGTCTTGTACGAGTGCCATCGTTTCAGCCTCATCTATCTACTTGCGAGGGCCGCTGCCGGTTCCAGCTTGTCGACCCGAATTCGTTACTTCGTGTTCCGTCGTTGGGCTAAAGATGGCGCTAATGCTGCGACTGCACAATGCCGGGAAGCCTCATTGCCGCCATGCAGAAAATGCATGAATGATTCTGACCCATTTTCGAGACGCAGACGCAAGATATGTGCGCTTGCCTTGGGGCGTTTGGGGGATTCCTGACCATTTGGGCAGTTCTCGACTTGAACTGCGCGGCAAAAACGCCACAGTTCCGGCCAAATCACGAGCAGTCGGGCCGATGACGGACCCGGGAATGGAGGAATCTGCATGGCTCTGAGCAAGGAAACGGTTCTCGCGACGTTGCAATCGGTAGAAGTGCCGGGCGGCGGGACCGCGATCAGCCGCGATCTCGTGCGCGCGCTTGCGGTGCAAGACGGCGTGGTGCGCTTCGTGCTCGAAGGCGCGCCGCAGCCCGAACTGGAAGCGATGCGCCCCGCGCTGGAAGCGGCGATCAAGGCGCTCCCCGAGGTGACGAGCGTGACAGTGGTGGTGCCCGCGGGCGCGCCGCGCGGTCTTGGCGGCACCGCTCAGCAATCGCAACAGCGCGGCCCCGCGATCGGCGGCCATCCCAAGCCCCAGCAAGGTCCGCAAAAAGTGCCGGGCGTGAAGAAGATCATCGCCGTGGGGTCGGGAAAGGGCGGCGTCGGCAAATCCACTGTCGCGTCGAACCTTGCTGTGGCGCTGACTCGCGCGGGCAAGAAGGTCGGTCTGCTCGACGCGGATATCTATGGTCCCTCGCTGCCGCGCATGATGGGCGCGAACAAGCGGCCCGCCTCGCCGGACGGGCAGACGATCCTGCCGCTGCAGGCGCATGGCGTCACGCTGATGTCGGTCGGTCTCATGCTAAAAGAGAGCGAGGCGGTTATCTGGCGTGGCCCGATGCTGATGGGCGCGATGCAGCAGATGCTGTTTCAGGTGAAATGGGACGAATACGGCCCGCTCGACGTGCTTTTGATCGATCTGCCGCCGGGGACGGGGGATGTGCAGCTCACGCTGTGCCAGAAAACCGAGCTGGACGGGGCGATCATCGTCTCGACCCCGCAGGATGTCGCGCTGCTCGATGCGAAGAAAGCGATCGACATGTTCCAGCGGCTGAAAACCCCGATCCACGGGCTGGTCGAGAACATGTCTTCTTATGTCTGCCCGAATTGCGGCCACGAGGCGCATCTCTTCGGCCATGGCGGGGTCGCCGCGGAGGCGAAGGCGCTGGGGCTGCCCTTCCTCGGTGCGCTGCCCGTCGATCTGGATGTGCGGCTCGCCGGCGATGCGGGCACCCCGGTTGCGGCGGGCGAGGGGCCGGCGGCCGAGGGCTATGCCGCTCTTGCGCAGGGGCTGGTCGACCGCGATCTGCTCTGATCTCAGCTCTAGGCCAAGCTCACGCTAAGAAAGGCGCCCGATCCGGGCGCCTTTTTTCTGGTCACAGGGGCGTTATGGGAAATCATGGCACCTTTCATGGAACTTCACGGGAGCGTAGAAGGCATGTGAGCGGAGATTCGCCACGAAACTGGGCGGAATCACGCGCGCTTCACGCGCCCTCGCGCAAAATCACCCTGTGGTGAGCGCTGAAATCAGTGGTGTCGCGGGTTCAAATTGCGGCTCAAAAACCACAGGTTCCGCATTGGGTGAAATTTTTTGGGATTTTACGGGAAGCTCTGACGGCTCCGGTTTTTCTACCATATATAGTAAATATCCGCTAGACTTGCGCTAGGTGTGGTCCGATCTCGGCACAACACCTTGTAATGAAGTCTCCTCGCGAACAACATGTGCCCAGTATTCGGCAACTTTTTTCTTGCGTGCCATGAATTCCCATGGCATCCCTAATTCATCGGAAGCGAAGACAAATAGAGGCACTAAGACCTCACGGCGAAATGCAGGTTTCATACAGGCCATCGCTTCACGAAAACAAAGAGATCCGGCGCGCGAGCGAGCAGATATCCCCATCCCCCCAGGTGGCGCGTGCAGTCGGACATACCCAGTAATGGGAACGAGGGCGGCGGATTGGGCAGTGGCAGCAGCCCAATCCGCTGTTTTCATTTCGGGCCCCGCCCGGCGGGACAGGTGATAGGAGCGCGCTTTGGCGGGCATGTTCATAGGCGAATACACCTTCAAGGTGGACAGTAAGGGTCGCGTGTCGATCCCCGCGCTGTTTCGTCGTGAGCTGGAAGAGGGCGACCCCGAGCGCCCGAACAAAGATCGCCCCCGCATGGTCATCGTCTACGGTGCCGACACCCAGAAAATGCTCCAGATCTACACGCAGGCCGCCTTCGAGGCGCTGGCCGCCGATATCGCGGCGCTGCCGCGCGGCTCGAAGCAGCGCACGATCCTGCAGCGGATGGTTTTGTCCAAATCGCACCCGACCGAAGTCGATCCCGATGGCCGCCTGGTTCTCCCGGCGGCTTTGCGCACGAAGATCGGACTCGACAAGGAGGCCTATTTCTCCGGCGTGGGCGAGACCTTCGAGATCTGGAACCCCGAGACCTTCGCCGCTGCCGATGAAGCCAATATCGATCAGTGGATCGAGGAGCAGGGCGAAGATTTCGACCCGCTCAGCCTATTGTCGCAGGGGTGAGCCATGACGGATCGGGACGCCCTGCCAGACGCCCCCCACGTCCCGGTATTGCTGCGGCCGCTCCTTCGGGCGGTCGCGCCTGTCTCTGGGACCTGGCTTGACGGAACCTTCGGCGCGGGCGGCTATGCGCGCGGATTGCTGGAGGCGGGCGCGGACAAGGTGATCGGGGTCGACCGCGACCCGGCCGTGTTCGAGATGGCCGAAGCGTGGCGCGGCGAGTATGGCGACCGGCTGGAGCTGGTCGAAGGCACCTTCTCCGAACTCGATACCTATAGCGACGAATTGCTCGACGGCGTGGTGCTGGATCTCGGCGTCTCCTCGATGCAGCTCGATCAGGCGGATCGCGGCTTTTCCTTCATGCGCGACGGTCCGCTCGACATGCGGATGTCGCAGGAAGGGCCCTCGGCGGCCGATCTGGTGAACGAGACGGACGAGGCCGAACTCGCGGATATCCTTTACCAATATGGCGAAGAGCGCGCCTCGCGCCGGATCGCCAAGGCTATTGTCGAAGCACGCAAGGTTCAGCCTTTCGAGACAACGCAGCAGCTGGTCAAAGTGATCGAGCGCTGCCTGCCGCGCCCGAAACCGGGGCAGAGCCATCCCGCCACGCGCAGCTTCCAGGGGCTGCGCATCGCGGTGAACGACGAATTCGGCCAGCTCATCGAGGGGCTGGAAGCCGCGGAACGCGCGCTGAAGCCCGGCGGGCTTCTGGCTGTGGTCAGCTTCCATTCGCTCGAAGACCGGGTGGTGAAGCGCTTCTTTGCGGCGCGCTCGTCGACGGGCGGGGGCGGTTCGCGCCACGCACCGGTTCAGCAAACCCTTGATCCCGCTTTCGAGATTACCGTGAAGGGCGACGGGCCCGACGCAGAGGAACTGGCGGAAAACCCGCGCGCACGGTCGGCCCGGCTTCGGGTAGGACGGCGCACCGAGGCGCCCGCCGGCAAGGCCGATCGCACGCAATTGGGGCTTCCGAAGCTCGTCACCGGGGAAAAGAAGGGGAAACGCCGTTGAGACTGCTTGCCTATCTTGCCGCCTCCGCCTGTGTCCTCGCGCTCGCCTTCTGGGCCTATCACGTCAATTACGACACGCAGGACCGGATCGACGAGCTGCGCGACCTCAACCGCGAAATCGCCTCGCTCAACGAGGGGCTGTCCGTGCTCAACGCCGAATGGGCCTATCTCAACCGCCCGCAGCGCCTGCGCGAACTGGTCAATCTCAACTTCACCTCGCTGCGTCTCCTGCCGATGACGCCCGAGCAATTCGGGACCGTGGCGCAGATCGCCTATCCGACGCCGCAGGCTGATGATGCCGACGCGTCGAGCACCGATTTGTCCGGCCTGTCCGACCCGATCGAGGTCAAGGCCGATCCTGAGGGAGGGAACTGATGCGCACGCCCCTTCGTCCGCTTGCCCGTATCCTTGACGCCCGCGAAAAGGGTGAGAATCCCGACGCGATCGAACGCGAGAACCGCCGTCTGCGCGGCGAGGCCACCCGTGACAAGGCGCGTCAAAGCGCCGAAGGCCGCCTGCTGGTCATGTCGGTGATCTTCCTCGCGGCCTTCCTGACGGTGGGGCTGCGCATGGGCTCCTTCGCCGCCGCGCGCCCCGAAGAGCCGCAGACCGATTCCACGACCGAGCAGATCCACGCCCAACGCGCCGATATCGTCGACCGCAAGGGTAGGGTGCTCGCGACCAACCTGCTGACCCACTCGCTCTATGCGCAGCCGCCGATGATGATCGACCCGCTGGGCACCGTGGACAAGCTGGTAAAAATCTTCCCTGACCTCGACCGCGACCGGCTGAAGCAGGATTTCACCGGTCATCGTAAATTCGTCTGGATCAAGCGCCGCATCAGCCCCGAGCAGATGCAGGCGGTCCATGATATCGGCGATCCCGGCCTTCTGTTTGGCCCGCGCGAGATGCGGCTTTATCCCAACGGCCATCTCGCCTCGCATATCCTTGGCGGCGCGCGCTACGGCACGGAGGGCGTGAACTCCGCCGAGATCCTCGGCGTGGCCGGGATCGAGAAGGAATATGACAAGTGGCTGCGCGATCCGGCCAATGGTGGGCAGCCGCTGAAGCTCTCGCTCGACCTGACCGTGCAGTCCGCGCTCGAAGACGTGCTCTCGGGCGGCATGAAGCTGATGAATGCCAAGGGCGCAACGGCGGTGCTGATGAAGGTTCAGACCGGCGAGATCGTCGCGATGGCGAGTCTGCCCGATTTCGACCCCAACGACCGCCCCGCGCCGCTTCTGAAGGGCGATCCCTCCGACAGCCCGCTGTTCAACCGCGCGGTTCAGGGGATGTATGAGCTGGGCTCCACCTTCAAGATTTTCGCGGTCAGCCAGGCGATGCAGGACGGTCTGGTCACACCCGAGACGATGATCGACACCAAGGGCCCGCTGCGCTGGGGCAAGTTCCGCATCCACGATTTCCACAATTACGGCAAGCAGTTGTCGGTCACGGATGTGATCGTGCACAGCTCGAATATCGGCACTGCGCGGATCGTCCAGAAGATCGGCCCCGAGAAGCAGCGCGAATTCCTCGGCAAGCTGGGCCTCTTGGAGCCCTCGCCGGTGGAGCTGATCGAGGCGCCGACGGGCCGCCCGATTCTGCCGAAGAACTGGTCGGAGCTTTCTGCGATGACCATCGGCTACGGCCACGGTCTCTCCGACAGCCCGCTGCAGCTTGCAACGGCCTATGCGACGATCGCCAATGACGGGCGGCGCGTGCTGCCGACGCTGATCGCCAACGGCGGCCCGCGCAAGCCGCATAAACAGGAATTCGGTGCGCCCGAAGGCGCGCAGGTCGTGTCTCCGGCGGTGGCCCGCAAGGCGCTGGCGATGATGCGCGCCGTGGTGACGCGCGGTACGGCGAGCTACGGCAATGTCGAGGGCTATCAGGTCGCGGGCAAGACCGGCACCGCCGACAAGCCCGATCCGCAGGGCGGCTATTACGACAAGAAGGTGATCTCGACCTTCGCAGGCGTCTTCCCGGTGACCAACCCCGAATATGTGCTGGTTCTCACGCTGGACGAGCCGACGGATACCTCCGGCGACACGCCGCGCCGCACCGCAGGCTGGACCGCCGTGCCGGTCGCGGCCGAGACGATCCGCCGTGTCGCGCCGCTTCTGGGCCTGCGCCCCGAACCGACCACGCCCGACACGCTCGACGGCATCAGCCTCGTCAAGAAAGACTGACCTTTCCGGGCTGGCAGCGGGTCTCGCGCCACGCGCATGAACTCGCGCAAAGAGACCGGGGGAAGGGCCTGTCGCCTTGACCTCGCAGACGCGTCGCCGGATAAGTGCGGCAAGCTGAATGAAGGACGGATACGATGGCTGCGGGCACCAAAATGCTGAGCGAATTGGGGCTGACGCCGCTGCAAGGCGCAGACTGCGCGATCTCGGGGCTGTCGGTCGACAGTCGGCAGGTCAAGCCGGGCCATCTCTTCGCGGCGCTGCCGGGCACGCAGATCCACGGGGCCGAGTTTATCCCTTACGCATTGCGCATGGGCGCGGCCGCCGTTCTGACCGATCGCGCGGGCGAGAAGGCCGCGCGCGAGGCGCTTGAAGGCACCGACACCGCCATCGTCATCACGCAAGACCCGCGTCAGGCGCTGGCCTTCGCGGCGGCGCTGTGGTTCGAGCGCCAGCCCGAGACCCTGATCGCGGTGACCGGCACCAACGGCAAGACCTCGGTGGCCACCTTCACCCGCCAGATCTGGCAGCTCATGGGGTTCGAGGCCGCGAATATCGGCACGACCGGCGTGGAAGGCAGCTATTCCGCCCCGTCGCCGCATACTACGCCCGAGCCGATCACCTTGCATCGCTTGCTCTCGGATATGGCGGCCGTCGGCGTGACCCATGCCGCGATGGAGGCCTCGTCCCACGGGCTGGCGCAGCGCCGGCTGGATGGCGTGACGCTCTCGGCGGCAGCGTTTACGAATTTCACGCAAGATCACCTCGATTATCATGCGAGCTTCGAGGAGTATTTTGCCGCCAAGGCCGGGCTCTTCACCCGCGTTCTGCCCGAAGACGGGGCGGCGGTGATCAATCTCGACGATCCCAAGGGCGAGGAACTGGCGCGCTACATCACCGCGCGCGGTCAGGAACTGATCGGCATCGGCCATACCGAGCAATGCGAAATGCAGATCCTTGGCCAGCGATTTGACGCGACCGGGCAGGATGTGCGCTTCTCGTGGGAAGGCTGGACGCAGATGACCCGCCTGCCGCTGATCGGCGGGTTCCAGGCGATGAACGTGCTCACGGCGGCGGCGCTCGCCATCGCCTGTGGTGCCGACCCCGAGGACGTCTTCGCGACGCTGCCGAAGCTCTCCACCGTGCGCGGGCGGATGCAACTCGCCGCCACCCGCGACAATGGCGCGACGGTTTTCGTCGACTACGCCCATACGCCCGACGCGGTGCAGACCGCGCTCAAGGCGCTGCGCCCGCATGTGATGGGCCGCCTGATCGCCATCGTCGGCGCGGGCGGCGATCGTGACGCGACCAAGCGCCCGCTGATGGGGCAGGCCGCCGCCGAGAACGCCGATATCGTCATCGTCACCGACGACAACCCGCGCTCGGAAGATCCCGCGACGATCCGGGCCGCCGTGTTGGAAGGCGCGCCCAAGGCGATGGAAGTGGGCGACCGTGCCGAGGCGATCCTGCGCGGCGTCGATCTTCTGCAGCCGGGCGATGCGCTCTTGGTGATGGGCAAGGGCCACGAGAGCGGGCAGATCATCGGCTCTGACACCTATCCCTTTGATGATGCCGAGCAGGCCTCGGTCGCCGTCGCCGCGCTGGACGGGAAAATCTGATGGCCGTGCTCTGGACCTCGAGCGACGCGGCCGCCGCGACGGGTGGCGAAGCCACGCAACCCTTCGCCGCGACTGGGATCTCCATCGATACCCGGACGATTCATCCGGGCGATCTGTTCGTAGCGCTCAAAGACGTGCGCGACGGCCATGATTTCGCGCGTCAGGCCCTCGACAAGGGCGCAGCCGCGGCGCTGGTCAGCCGCATCCCCGAGGGCTGCACGAAGGACGATCCGCTGCTGATCGTGGATGACGTCCTCGCCGGCCTAGAGGCTTTGGGCCGGGCAGGGCGCGCACGTGCGCGGGCCCGCGTGCTCGCCGTGACCGGTTCCGTCGGCAAGACGTCGAGCAAAGAGATGCTGCGCGCCGTCCTCTCGGCTCAAGGCACGGTTCACGCCGCCGAGGCGAGCTTCAACAATCACTGGGGCGTCCCGATCACGCTGGCGCGCCTGCCGCAGGATGCCGATTTTGCCGTGATCGAGATCGGTATGAGCAACCCGGGCGAGATCGCGCCGCTGGCGAAGATGGCGCAGCCCCATGCCGCGATGATCACCACCGTCGCGCCGGCCCACCTGGCCGCTTTCGACAGCATCGAGGGCATCGCGCATGAGAAAGCGTCGATCTTCGAGGGGCTCATCGACGGCGGTATCGCGATCGTGCCCTCCGGCCTCGAGGTGTCCGACATTCTGCGCAAGGCCGCCCAGCAGGCCGGAACCATGGTCAGCTTCGGTCCCGAGCCGGGCTCGGATTACCGTCTGATCGACGCCCGCATCGCGGGCGACGCGACCGTGGTTCAGGCCGATCACCATGGCACGCCGATCCTGTTCAAGGTGATGACCCCGGGGCGGCATTTCGCGAATAACGCGCTCGGCGTGCTGGCCCTGGCCGAAGCCGCGGGCTGCGATCCGACCATCGCCGCGATGGATCTGGGCAACTGGCAGCCCCCCGCCGGGCGCGGCCAGCGCGAGCGGGTCTATATGGATGTGGTGGACGAGGCCGAGAGCTTCGATCTCTTCGACGACGCGTTCAACGCGAACCCGGCCTCGATGTCGGCAGCGCTCGAGGTTCTGGCAGGCGCCAAGCCGCGCGACGGGGTGGGGCGCACCGCGAAAGGGCGCCGCATCGCGATCCTCGGCGACATGCTGGAGCTGGGCGACGACGAGGCGGCGCTGCACGCGGCCATTGCCGATCACCCCGCCATGGCGAAGATCGACCTCGTGCATCTCGCGGGACCGCGCATGGCGGCGCTGCGCGAAGCGCTTCCGCGCGCCAAACGCGGCGAATGGTATGAAAAGGCGGACAAGCTGGCAGAGCGCGCCCGCCACCTGATCGACCCCGGCGACGTCGTTCTGGTCAAAGGGTCCAAAGGCTCCAAGGTGAGCGTCGTCGTGAGCGTATTGAAAAAACTCGGCCAGCCCGGCGCGGCCGAGGCCCATAAGGGAAAAGACTAATGTTGTATTGGCTGACCGACTTCTCCGATGGCGGGGGCGTCTTCAACCTGTTCCGCTACATCACCTTCCGCGCGGGCGGGGCCTTCTTCACGGCGCTTCTGGTGGGGTTCATCTTCGGCCCCTGGCTGATCGGTATCCTGCGGCGCACGCAAGGCAAGGGGCAGCCGATCCGCGACGACGGGCCGGAGGGGCATATCTCCAAGGCCGGGACGCCCACTATGGGCGGCATCCTGATCCTGACGGCGCTTTTGGTGTCGACGCTTCTCTGGGCGCGGCTCGACAACGGCTATATCTGGGTCGTGCTGATGGTCACCTACGGCTATGCCGCGATCGGCTTCGCCGATGACTACGCCAAGGTGTCCAAGCAGAACACCAAAGGCGTCAGCAGCAAGGCGCGGCTCGCGCTCGGCTTCCTGCTCGCGCTGCTCGCGTCGCTCCTGACGTGGTATCTGCACCCGTCCGATCTAGAAGGGCGTCTGTCGATCCCGTTCTTCAAGGACCTCGTACTGAACCTCGGCTATTTCTACATCCCCTTCGCGATGATCGTGATCGTGGGCGCGGCCAATGCGGTGAACCTCACCGACGGGCTCGACGGGCTCGCGATCATGCCGGTGATGATCGCCGCGGGCACGCTGGGCGCCATCGCCTATGTCGTGGGCCGCACCGACTTCACCGAATATCTGGGCGTGCAATTCGTCCCCGGTTCGGGCGAATTGGTGATCTTCACTGCAGCGCTGATGGGCGGCGGTCTGGGCTTCCTGTGGTACAACGCCCCGCCGGCTGCGGTCTTCATGGGCGATACCGGCAGCCTTGCGCTTGGCGGCGCGATCGGCGCGATCGCGGTCTGCACCCAGCACGAGATCGTCCTCGGCATCGTCGGCGGCCTCTTCGTGGTCGAGGCGCTGTCGGTGATCATCCAGGTCGCCTATTTCAAACGCACCGGGAAACGAGTGTTCCTGATGGCCCCAATCCACCACCATTTCGAAAAGAAAGGCTGGTCGGAGCCGCAGATCGTCATCCGCTTCTGGATCATCTCGCTGATCCTCGCATTGATCGGTCTGGCGACGCTGAAAATTCGCTGAGAATTCCTTCCCGTATACCTCTTATTTAGCGCGTATGCGAGTGCGCGCGAAGTCGCAAAAGGGCGTCGCGGTTCCACCGCGGCGCCCTTGGTTTACGTCAACTTTATTTGAGCGAACCAAAGCGAAATCCACTGGTTGTCTCCCCGAACCGCGACGCGAGACGTCGTAAAAGTTTTAACGAGGAGAACCCGATGACCCGCAAGTTCAACATTATTCTGTCGACGACCGCTCTCGCTGCCACGCTCTCGCTTGGCACCATCGCAAGCGCCGCAGATGGCGTGACTCAGGGCGGCTCGTCCGAGAACGGCCAGTACGGCTTGATCGACTACAAGATGCAGATCGTTCCGAACGACCAGACCTCCAACGGCACCGAGCCGGCGGTCAACGTTACCTCGGGCAGCGATGTCGGTAACACCGCTGGTGTCGCAGACGAAAAAGTCGGCGCTGCCATGACCGACCAGACCTCCAGCGGCGAAGAGTCGATCCCCGCTGAGAACCAGCTGAACAAAGATGCTGGCATCGTCGGCAACAAGGTCCAGACCGGCGTTAACGATGCCGTCGTGTCCTCGGACGGCGCTGCGGTCGGTACGATCGAGAAAGTCATGAACATGGGCGACAGCGACGAAGTCTATGTCCGCACCGACGAGACGCTCGACACGACCGTTTCGATGTTCAAGATCACCGTTCCGGCCTCCGAAGTCGGCTCGGGCAAGCTGATGCTGAATGCGAGCCTGTCGGACATTCTCTCGACGCTCGAAAAGCAGCAAGATCAGAAGTCGTAATCTAACGATCTTCGCTAGGAGACCCTTTGCGGCGCGCACGGATCCTCCCCTCCGTGCGCGCCGTTTTTGCATGTCCGGCGACGTGCGCGCTTCGTTCCCCCCTTTCCCCTTCGTATTGGTTCAAATATCCCGGGGGTGCGGGGGCTGGCCCCCGAGATGGAACGACGTGATAGAACGTCGAAGACGCGAGGCGGCCCCCGCTGCCCTTGCGCGAGGCGACAGGAGAGACCCATGATCCCGGTGCAGGGCTTTGACGGACAGAAAGTGGCGGTGCTCGGGCTCGGGCGCTCGGGGCTGGCGACGGCGGCCGCGCTGCGCGCAGGCGGGGCCGAGCCGCTGTGCTGGGACGACAGCCCCGAAGGCCGCGCCCGCGCCGAGGAAGCGGGCTATAGCTGCCGCGACCTGACGCGCCACGGCGCTTTCGAGGAGGTCGCGGCCCTGATCGTCTCTCCCGGCATTCCGCATCTCTATCCCAAGCCCAACCAGGTGATTTCGGCAGCGATGGAGGCGGGCGTGCCCGTCGATAACGATATCGGCCTGTTCTTCGCCTCCTGGGCCACCGATGACTTCATGCGCTACGATCAGGCCCCGCGCACGATCTGCGTCACAGGCTCGAACGGGAAATCCACGACGACGGCGCTGATCCATCACATTCTGGAAGAGGCCGGGCGCCCGACGCAGATGGCGGGCAATATCGGGCGCGGCGTGCTCGATCTGGAGCCTGCCGAGAATGGCGAGGTCGTGGTGCTGGAGCTGTCCTCCTATCAGACCGATCTGGCGCGCGCGCTGACGCCGGACATCGCGGTCTTCACCAATCTCTCGCCCGACCATCTCGACCGCCACGCGGGCATGGGCGGCTATTTCGCGGCCAAGCGTCGTCTTTTCGCGGAAGGAGGCCCGGATCGCGCGGTGATCGGCGTCGATGAGCCCGAGGGCGTCTATCTCGCCAATCAGATCATGATGGGTCGCAACGATGACCGGCTGATCCGGGTGTCCTCCGCGCGCAAGCTGGGCGACTGGGGCTGGTCGGTCTACGCGCGCAAAGGGTTCCTCAGCGAATGGCGCAAGGGCAAGCAGGTGGCCTCGATCGACCTGCGTGATGTCACGGGGCTCCCCGGTGCGCATAACCACCAGAACGCCTGCGCGGCCTATGCTGCCGTGCGCGCGCTGGGGATTGCGCCACGCGTGATCGAACAGGCGTTCCATTCTTTCGCCGGGCTTCCGCATCGCAGCCAGACCGTCGCCGAGAAGCGTGGGGTGCGCTGGGTCAACGACTCCAAGGCGACCAACACCGACAGCGCCGCGAAGGCGCTCGAAGCCTTCCCGAACATCCGCTGGATCGCGGGCGGTCTGGGCAAGGAGGGCGGGGTGGCCTCGCTGTCCGAACATCTTGGCGCGGTGAAGAAGGCCTATTTCATCGGCCATTCCGCGCGCGATTTCGCGCTGGAACTGGCGGTCGAGCATGAGATTTGCGAGACGATGGAAGCCGCCGTCGCCGCCTGCGCCCGCGATGCCGAAGAGGGCGATACGGTCCTGCTGGCGCCTGCAGCGGCCAGCTTCGACCAATATCCGAATTTCGAGAAACGCGGCGATCACTTCGCGCAGCTCGTGGACGCGCTGCCCGGCTGAGGTTTGGGCGTCCAAGCCGTCCGCTCTCACATCTCGCGAAAACGGCAGTCCCGCTTCGGGGCTGCCGAAGATTCCGGTGCCTCTGTCACCGAAACCGTGCGCGGCCTGTAGCTCGAACGGTGTAGCGTCCTGAACGGCATCGTTCCGCCGCACGCGTCAAACCTCCGAAACAAGACGAAAATCGCGCGCCTCAAGCCGAGTCGCGAGAGCGGCGCTGCTGGGTGATCGCTCCTCCAAACGGCGTATCTGGCGTCCAGATTTCGGCATCGCTGCCAAGAAATACAACTCTTGATTGTTATTTCGCGACGTTGAACCGATGCCGCGACGTCAAAACGCTCGCAATCTGAATCTTGGCTGCCCGGCTCAACAGGGGACACGGGGCCAGATTTTAACGCCGGGGTGGGCCGGCATTTCAGAAACGGAGAAAGACCATGAAACTGTTCAAACTCGCTTCGCTGCGTCGTCTGAAGAAGGACGAAGAGGGCGTCACCGTCGTCGAATACGGCATCGCGCTGGCGGTGGCCGTGGGCATCGGCTCGGCGATCTATACGACGCTCGGTACCGCGGTGCACGGGGAAATGCTGTCTGGCGCCCAAATCATGGATTCGACGGCAACCGGCGCCTACGGCAACTGATGCCGCGTCTTTCGCTCAGGGCGACCGTCACCGCGTTGCCCTGGGCCACTCAACTCATTTCATGAAACGGAGAGCGCCATGCGTATCGCATCTTTGCTGACCTTCACTGCAGGACTCGCCGTGGCAGGTGGCTCGGCTTACCTGGCGCGCGATTTCTTCGAGGCGAAATACAAACGCGACCTTGCCGCCGAGCGCGAAGGCCTCGTCGAGGTCCTTGCCGCTGCACAGAACATTCCCTTCGGCCAGACCATCGAGGCGCAGAAGCTGACCTCGATCTCTTGGCCGAAAGAGGCGCTGCCGCCGGGTGTCTTCACTGATTATGCAGCCCTCCTGCCCGAAACGGGCGGAGAGCCGCGCCGCGCCCGCGCCGAGATCGCGCAGGGCGAGCTGATCCTCGCCTCCAAGGTCTCGAATTACGGTGAGAAGGTCACAATCGTTCAGACCCTCGGCCCGAACAGCCGCGCCATGGCGATCGAGGTCAACGCCACGAGCGGCGTCGGCGGCTTCGTGACGCCGGGCGACCGCGTCGACGTGATGATGACCCGCGGCAAGAACGAGTCGCTCAAGACCGTGACGATCCTTCAGGACGTTCGCGTCATCGGGGTCGATCAGGAAGCCGATGAGAAGGTGAAAACCCCCGGCGTGGCGCGCACTGTCACCGTCGAGGTCTCGCCCGATCAGGGCCAACGCCTCGCGCTGGCGCAGAAGGCGGGAACGCTCAGCCTGACGCTCCGCACGCTCGACGAGGCCGAGAGCGATCCGCTGCCCTCGATCGGGTTGGCGGATATTCTCAGCGAGCGGTCTGCGAACAAGCTCGAACCCACGCCCGTGCGCACGGTGACGATCCGGCGCGGCACGGAAGTGACCCAAACGACGATCAAGTGAGGCTCGGGGTCGATGGGGCGCATCCAGAACAGCATCCGGCGTTTCGCCCGAGAGGAAGACGGGACGATCCTCGTCTTCTTCGGGATGAGCCTCGTGGTGGTGCTCGGTCTGGTCGCGCTCTCCTTCGATCTGGGCCGGCTCGGCAGCACCCGCTCGGAGCTGCAATCCTTCGCGGATTCGGTGGCGCTGGCGGCTGCGGGCGAACTTGACGGTAATTCCGACGCGATCACCCGCGCCGATGCGGCTGCACAGCTCATCGTCGACAGCCAGACTTTCGCGACTGGCTCGCAGGTGCTGGGAGCTGCGAACGATGTGACCCTGACCTATCTCAGCGCACTGCCGGACAGCGATAGCGACGCGACAAACGCAGTGACCACCGATCCCGCGAAGGCCGCCTTCGTGCGGGTCGATGTCGATGAGCGTGAGGTTCAGGGCGTCTTCGCCGCCGCTTTCACGACGATGGGCGGGTATGACGCGTTCGACGGCTCGGCCACGGCTCAGGCGGTCGCGGGGCTCGAAATTCTCGCCTGCGATGTCACGCCCTTGATGTTCTGCGTGCCGCCCGGCTTCGATGCCGAGAAGGATGTCGGACAGATGATCCTGCTGCGCTCGGGCGGGGGCGGCGATGCCGCTTGGGGGCCCGGCGATTTCGGGTTCCTCGATCCGAACGGCGCGAAAATCGATGATGAGGGGCCTTGCGCGAAGAAATCCGGCGCGCAGCTCGACGCCTGCCTGCTCGGCGCCGTCAGCAAGATCACCCAATGCTTCAACCAGCGTGGCGTCGATCTCGAACCGGGCCAGAAGGAAGGGCGCAACGCGGCGATCTTCAACGTGCGCTTCGACATGTATCAGTCGATCATGAACGGGCTCAGCAACGATCCCGATTACGCGCCCGCGCCGAATGTCATCAAGGGGATCGTCGCCGCCAATCCGAGCGGGAAGGATGGCACCACGTCGAATGGCGGCGGAAAAAACACCTGCATAAAGGAAAATGAAGAGCTTTCGCCCGATACGGTCGGCCTGCCGCGTGACGATTGCTTCCTGGAGGGGGCCGCTGAGCCCTGCGGTCGCTTCGGCGATGGTGACTGGTCGCAAGGCCGCATCACCTACATGCAGAAGAATTATGGCATCGACATCACGGCGGAGGGTGCCACGGATCCTTTCGCGGATGCGGACACCCGCTATGACCTCTATCTTGCCGAGATCGCGGCTGCGGCTGGCGGCGACATCCTCTCGGGACGCGCCGAGACGGGCCTGCCGAGCTGCGCGCCCGCTGCCGCCCCCAATGCCGACCGACGCGTGCTGATCGTTGCGGGCATCGATTGCAGCGCGGAGACGGGTACCGTGATCAAGGGCGCGGCGACGAATGTGCCGGTGAAGGAATTCGTCAAAGTCTTCCTGACCGAACCGGTGGGCGAGGACGGATCGAGCCCGCCGACGATGGATATCTGGGGCGAAGTGATCGGGTCCGCCAGCAATGGCGACCAAGAGGAGCTGGGCACGGGCGGCATGGTCCGCGACGTCGTCCAGCTTTACCGGTGAGCGCGATGCGGTGGTTTCGCGCATATCGCCTCCGCTCCCCGCGCCGGATCTGGCGCGACGATGAGGGCGCGCAGCTGGTGGAATTCGCGCTGGTGCTTCCGCTGATGCTCATCCTTTTCGCGGCGATCATCGAGAGCGGGCGGATGTTTCTTGCCTATCAGACGGTGATCGGAGGGGTGCGCGATGCAAGCCGCTACCTCGCCCGGATCACCCCGCGCAGCATCTGTGAAACCGGCGGCAGCGTCGATGATCAGGCGGCGACGCTCGCGAATATCGTCGGCAACGCGATCACCGGCGGCAGCGTTCTGGGGGGCGGGATCACCGTCACGACGGTAGTGCCGAGCCTCGATTGCATCGAAGGCAGCTATCGTTTCGGCGATGCGCCGATCGTCGAAGTGGCGGCGAATGTCACGATCACCTTCCCCTTCGCCGGTCTCTTCACCCTCATCACACCCACGACGCTCGGCACCGTCACCACGACGATCGCCGACCAGAACCGGGTCTTCGGCTCATGACCGGGCCTCTCGCATATCACGCGCGCGCACTGCGCCGCTTCCTGCGCGACGAGGAGGGGGCGACCCTTGTCGAGTTCACGCTGGTCTTCGGCCTCTACCTTCTGGTGTTCTTCGGGCTTCTCGATTTCGGGCGTCTGGCCTTTCACTATGTGAATATGCAGCGTGGGTTGCAGGTCGCGGCGCGAGTGGCAGCGGTGCGTCCGGCGGCATGTGCCGGCGTGCCGGAGACGAATGAGCGCGGCGTGACGCCGAAAGACGAGACCGAGCCGCAATTCGGTACGAATTGCAGCGCCAAGAGCTGGGTCTGCGCGGCGCCCGCCACGGTGAGCTGCTCGGGCGCGACGACGAATGCGACCGTGGCCGAGATCTGGCCGATCGTCGCCCCGGCGCTGCCCAATGGCTCGACCGCGGCGAACCTGTCCTTCAGCTATTCCTACGATTCCGAGCTTGGATTTCTCGGCGGGCCCTATGTGCCGATGGTCACCGTCGAATTGCAGAATGTGAGCTTCCAGTTCGCGACGCCGCTGGGCGCGCTGGTGGGGCTCGTGACCGGCACTGCCGATGAAAATCTTGATGCAGATATCGCCTTCCCGAGCATGAGCACGTCGATGCCGGGCGAGGATCTCGCGCAGGGCGCGGGAAGCTAAAGCAAGGGGAGACATGAAATGACCCGTAGAACCAAACCGATATTCCTGGTGCCCGAGCCGAGCGCGCGCGACCTTGCCGCGCCCGCCAAGCGCCGGCTGACCTTTTCCGCCGAGGCCGAGCGCCTGACACACGCGCGGGCGCCCGACGAGGAGGGGCAGGTGATCGCGGTCGCGCGCAGCCGCGGCGGGATCGGGGCCACGATGCTGGCGGTGAATCTCGCCCATCAACTGGCCGCCCAAGGGGTGAAGAAAGGCCAGGCACCGCGCCGCGTCGGGCTGATCGACCTCGATCTGCAATTCGGCATGGTCGCGGGTTTCCTCGATCTCGACCCGAGCCCGGCGCTCTACGACATGGCGCGCAGCGGGGCGGTGCCGGACGAGACCTTCCTCGATCAGTCGCTCCAGCATACGAAAGACGGGCTGGAAGTACTTTGCGCCCCCGCCGCTTTCGCGCCGCTCGGGGCGCTCGGGGCCGATCAGGTCACCGAACTCATCACCCTGATGCAGGCGCGCTGCGATTACGTCGTCGTCGATCTGCCGCATGCGCTGATCGATTGGGTCTCGCCGGTGCTGGCGCGCGCGTCCCTGATGTATCTGGTGACAGATCTCGCGGTGCCCTCGCTGCAGCAGGCCCGCCGCCTGATCGACGCCTATCACGAGGAGAACCTCGCGCTGGAGATCGAGGTGGTCGTGAACCATCAAAGCCGTCCGCTGATGCGCTCGCGGGTGCAGCAGGAGGCGGCGAAGGCGCTCGATCGCGATCTGAGCCACTGGCTGCCCGACGACCCGCGCGCCGCCAAGGAGGCTGCCGATCGCGGCGTGCCTCTTGCGCGGATCGGGCGGCGCTCTGCGCTGTCGAAAGCGATTGCCGGTCTGGCGAAGGGGCGGCTCGCACAGAGCGCGGCCCGGACGAATTGAGGGGGAGCACGAGATGTTTCGCAATTTCACGGATCGCGGGTCGAAACCGACCGAGACCGAAAAGGTGATCCCGCTCGGCAAACCCTACGCGGGCAGCCCGCCGAAAGACGCGCGCGAGATGGCCGCACAGCAGGTTACGCCCAAACCGCCTGCGGCGGAGGTCTACGAAGAGGCGCAGCGGCGTGCGCTGGAACTGAAAAGCCGCCTGCATGACGCGCTTCTGGACCGGCTGAACCTGTCGATGCTCGACAAGGTCGTGCCTGAGGAGCTGCGCCGCGAAGTGGCTGCGCTGGTGAGCGAAGAGCTGCGCGACGCGAAAACCCCGCTGCGCGCGGAGGAATTCAAGACGCTGGTCGACGAGCTTCTCAACGAGGTCCTGGGGCTCGGCCCGCTGGAGCCGCTGCTGGCCGACCCGTCGATCAACGACATTCTCGTCAATGGCTGCAACCGTGTCTTCGTCGAGCGTCACGGCGTCCTCGAGCGCACGGCGGTACGCTTCCGCGACGAGCGCCACCTGCTGCGGATCATCGACAAGATCGTCTCGCGGGTGGGGCGCCGGATCGACGAGAGCAACCCTTGGGTCGATGCGCGGCTCGAAGACGGCAGCCGCGTGAACGCGATCATCCGGCCCTGTGCGATTGACGGGCCGAGCCTGTCGATTCGTAAATTCGCGCGCCAACCCTACACGATGGAGCGGCTTGTCGAGACCGGGATGATGACGGGGGCTGCGTCGCGGTTCCTGCACGGGCTGGTGCATGCCCGCAAGAATATCCTGATCTCGGGCGGCACCGGCTCGGGCAAGACGACGCTTCTGAACGCGATCTCGGCCGCCATCGACCCGCGCACGCGGATCGTGACGATCGAGGACGCCGCCGAATTGCAGCTGCAACAGGAGCATGTTGTGCGGTTGGAAACCCGCGCGTCCAATCCGAACGGGCAGGGCGCGGTGATCCAGCGCGATCTGGTGAAGAACGCGCTGCGGATGCGTCCCGACCGGATCATCGTCGGCGAGGTGCGCGGCTCGGAAGCCTTCGACATGCTGCAGGCGATGAACACGGGCCATGACGGCTCGATGACCACGGTCCACGCCAATTCCGCGCGCGACGCTCTGGGGCGGATCGAGCAGATGGTGACGATGATCGGCCTCGACATGCCGCTCAACGCGATCCGCTCGCAGATCGCCTCCGGACTCGACATCGTCGTGCAGATCGCGCGCATGTCCGACGGTCGCCGCCGGGTGCTCTCGATCTCCGAGATCACCGGGCAGGAAGGCAATATCGTGATGATGCAGGACATCTTCACCTTCCGCAAAACCGGCACCTCTGCCGATGGCGTGATCGAGGGCGAGTTCACCGCGACCGGCCTGCGTCCGCGCTGCCTCGAAGACCTGATCGCGGCAGGCGTCGCGGTCGATCCGTCCGATTTCAAGATGCGGGGGAACTGAGCCATGTGGGAGATCATCGAAAAGGACCTCGCCGCCTATGTCGCCTATAGCGGCATCGCGCTTGGCGTTCTGCTGGCGCTGACGGGCGGCCTGCACCTGCTCAACCGCACCGAGACCAGCGGTGAGGCCAAGAGCCGCCGGATGAAGATGATCGCGAAGGGGCGCGACACCGAGGAGATGCTCGCGCTGCTCAAGCCCAACCCGCGCAAGGGCTGGATTGCCCGGCTGCCGAAGCGGTTCGATCTGCCGCGCCTGCTGCATCGCGCGGGCTTCCGGATCGGGCCGGACAAGTTCCTGCTGATCTGCGCGGCACTTGCGATCGGGAGCTTCGTGCTGGCGCTTGCTCCGCTCGGCCCGCTGCGGGCGGCCTCTGCGGCTGTGACGATCGGGCTGGTGCTGCCCTTCATGATCCTGCGCTCGCGGGCGACGCAACGGATGAAAGTGCTGACGAGCCAGCTGCCCGACGCGCTCGACATGCTCGCGCGAGGTCTGAAGATCGGCCATCCGCTGAACATGTCGATCGGTGCCGTGGCCGAGGAGATGCCCGATCCGATCGGCACCGAATTCGGCATCATCTTCGATCAGGTGACCTATGGCGAAGACCTGCCCGACGCGGTGCTGGAATTCGCCGAGCGGGTGGGGCTGGAAGACGCCGACTATCTCGCGGCCAGCATCGGTATCCAGCACGGTACGGGCGGCGATCTCGCCCGCGTGCTCGAAGTGCTGGCGGCGACGACGCGGGGCCGGATCTCGATGCGGCGCAAGATCCGCGCGATCTCGGCGGAGGGGCGCGCCTCAGCGTGGTTCCTGACCGCGCTGCCGTTCATCATGTTCGGCTTCACTTCGCTGATTTCGCCGAATTACTACGGCGAAGTCGCCGATCACCCGATGTTCCGCACGATGGCGATCATCGTCGTGACGCTGATCATCCTGAATGCCGTGGTGCTGCGCCGTCTGGTGCAGTTCCGGATCTGAGCCGGGGAGAGAGACCATGTTGATGACACGGATCGAGGATTTCGCGCTTCGGATGGGCATCGCGCCCGAGACGCTTCTGGCCGCCGGGATCGGCTTCGGCCTGCTGCTGCTGATCGTCGGGCTTCAGGCCGCCTTCCAGCGCGACCGCGCCGCCGAGCGCATCGCGGCCATCGGCGGACCGAAGACGGGAGGGCGCGCCGAGCACGGCTATCTCAAGGCGCCGGAGGCACGTCCGGGCCAGATCCTGAAGGCCTTCGTGCCCGCCGACCGCCAGACCCGCTCCAAGCTGGAACGCAAACTTGCGCAGGCCGGGCTGTCCGGGGCCAGCGCATTGCGCCGCTTCACCCTGGTCCGGATCGCGCTGGGGATCGGCCTGCCGGGCATTTTCATGGGGCTTCTGTTTGCCGCGCGCAGCCCCGAAATAGGCCTGCCGATGGGGCTGGATGCCCGTCTCGGCAGCCTGAGCGGCATGGCGACCTATCAGATCCTGACCGGGCTCGTCGCAGGCGGCTATCTGCTGCCGCTTATGTGGCTCAACAGCCGGATGCGCGAGCGGCGGCTGCGGATCGAAGAGAGCTTCCCGAACGCGCTCGATCTGATGCAGGTCGCGATCGAGAGCGGCATGGGGTTCGATGCGGCGATGACCCGCGTGGGCAACGAGCTTGCGGAGACGTCGCCGGAGATTTCCTTCGAGTTCCTCTCGGTGCAGCGCCAGGTTCAGGCCGGGCGCGAGCGCGAGGCGGCACTGCGCGACATGGCCGACCGGACCGGGGTCGAGACCGTGCGCGCCTTCGCCAATGTCGCGAGCCAGTCGCTGCGCTTCGGAGCCTCGATGGCGCAGGCGTTGACCACCTATGCCGCCGATCTGCGCGGTATCCGCGAGATGCGGGCCCAGGAAAAGGCCAATCGCCTGCCGGTGCAGATGTCCGGAGTTCTGGCCTCGCTGATGCTCCCGGCGCTGATCCTGATCGCCGTTGGCCCGGTGGTGATTCGCTATTTCGTGAATTACGCCCAGTAAATCGAATCGTTTCCAAATGCGCACTTTTCCCAAGACATTGTTTACGGACAATTTTTTAGGCCAAAATCTCGATTTAAATGCCGAATATGCAACCTTTGATTGCGGAGCGCATCAATCGAATCATCCACAGGGGGCTGTGGATATAGTCCAAATGGCTAGCTTAGGAATTAACGCATTTAGGGGTTACGCTTAGAGATGGTCTACGCGCTGTCACGCACATAAGTGGGCCACATATAATAGTTTCTGGGGATGGTGGGGACCATGCGGGACTATGGGACAGCCGGGGCTTCGCCCGGGCAAGAGCGCGCTATCGAAGCGGGCATGATTGGGGCCGTTGCACAGTGGTGTGAGTGTCTGCACGGGACGAACCCGCTGCGCATGGCGTTGAGATATCTGACCGACAGTATCGGGGCCGAGGCCGTCATTTTGGCGCGCTATCCGCGGGATGCGGGCGCATCGGCACGGGCGTTGGTCCATGACAGGGCGCGATCCGGCTGCCGGATCCCGCTGGAGCAAAGCTTCGCAGGCGATCTGCTGGGCGATTATCTCGACAAGGCCAAACGGGGCTCGACCTGGTATCGCTCGATGCAGGACGAGGACGTGCCGCAGGCGGTCGCCTCGGCACTGGCCCGGCGCAACCTCGTCGAAATGGTCGTCATTCCGCTCGAGATCAGCGATCGCTGGGTCGATACGCTCGAGCTGCATTTCACCGAGAAGCTGCGCCAGTATCAGCAAGCGGTGCTGACCACGCTCGGCGATACGCTGAGCCGCACCTGGCACAACCGCGCGCGGGGCATGTTCACCGAGACCTTGCTGAAATCCGCCGCCAAACAGGCCGCGCCGCTCATCGGCTCGCCGATCCTGAGCGCGGATAACCCGGCGCGTCTGAGCCGTTCGGAATATCGCGTCTGCCTGCTGCTGCGCCACGGTCAGTCGCCCGATCAGATGCTTGCGGAGCTGGGGATCAAGGAATCCACCTTGCGCACCCATCTGAGCAATCTCTACGCCAAGACCGGCGCGCGCAATCTGGCGGAACTGACCTTCCAGCTTGTCTCCGAACTGCCCTTCGAGCTCGCCGGCGCCAGAGCCGGACGGGTCGCATGACCGGGCAGCTCCTGCCGCTGGCGGCGCTGGCCCCGATATTGATCTGGGTCGCGCTCAGCGATCTGCGCGAGATGCGCATCCCGAACAAGATCGTGCTGATCACGCTTGGCTTCTTTGCGCTCTGCGCCCCGTTTCTGGGTCTGCACGAGCTGAGCCTGCGCCTCGCCGCAGGCGCGATCACCTTCTTGGTCGGCTACGTCTTTTTCGTGCTGCGCGCCTTCGGGGGAGGGGACGTGAAATTCCTCGCGGCCCTGATGCTATTCGTGCCCTCTGCGGCGATGGGGGAGTTTTTGATCGCCTTTTCCGTCGCGCTTTTTGCGGGCTCGGCGCTGACGATGGGGCTGCAAAGCGCGCCGGTGGCGACGCGGCTTGGGCCCCGCTTGGGTTGGAAAAGTTGTTACGCACGGGGAAAGCTCCCGATGGGCGTCTCGATCGCGCTTGCGGGTCTGGCTTTGCCTTATCTGGTCGGCGGGTAGGCCCCGCCAAGGGAGGACCTATGTCACGCAAGATTTGGACCAAACCGCTCGGAGTGGTCGCTCTGGCTTTGTGCACGGTCAGCGCGCCGCTCCTCGCGGACGAAACGAAACCCGACGTCACCGAACGCGCGCAGGCGCTCGTCTGGGGTTCTGGCGATATGAAGCCCGATCCACAGGCCGGGCTCTCGATGTTGGAGGACGCCGCGGCGCAAGGCGATCCCGAAGCAGCTTTGGCCGCAGGTGACCTGCTCCTCTGGGGCGGTCCTGTCGCTGCGGATCGTGATCGCGCCGTAGGCTATCTCGAACAGGCGGTCGAAGCGGGCAGCTGGGATGCGCACCGTCTGTTGGGCAAGCAGCTGATCGGCGGCTGGGCTTTGCCACGCGACACTGCGCGCGGGGTCGACCTGCTTGAGACGCAGATCGCAAAGGGCGATGCGAAAGCGGCGCTGATCTTGGGCGAGGCCTATCTCTACGGAACGGGACTGCCGCGCGATTATGCCAAGGCGCGCGACCTGTTCGAGACCGCAGCAGAGGCGGGCGACGCGACCGGATTGTGGAAATACGGCGAGACGCTGATGTGGTCGCAGCGCGATCCGAAGACAGCGCAGGCGTTTCTCGAACGCGCTGGCGCGGCGGGTGTCGATGGCGCTTATGCGACGCTGGCCGAGGGCGCGATGTATGGCTATCTCGGTGGCGGCAAAGCGTCGCGCGCGAAGTTCGACGGCTATGCCAAGGCCGCCCGAGCGGCCGGAAACGAGCGGATCGAAGTGCTCGACGCCACGCGCCGCATCTGGGGTATCTCGATGCGCGGCGATGGCAAACAGGCCGTGGCGCAACTGCGCGAGGCTGCCGAAGCGGGTAACCGGACTGCGGCACGCTACTTGGTCGGGCTCCTGCGCGACGGCAATTCCTATAACGTTCGGCGCGATCCCAAAGGGGCGGCGGACTTCCTTGACGCGCATAGCGATCTGTTCACGCCCGAAGAACGTGCGAATTACGCGATGACGATCCGTGTGGCGAGGCATCGGCACGATGCCGATTTTGCGCCGCTCGCAGGAGAGATCGCGCCCGCCCGGGCGAAGATGAATGCCGCCGAGGCCCGCGATCTGTTCAAGGCCAACCCGCGGCTCGCGGTCTATATGATCCAGAAAGACCTTGCCGATAAAGGGCTGTATCGCGGCCCGCTCGACGGGTTCGCCGGGCGCGGCACACTGCGTGCGATGGAACGCGCCTGTGGCACGATGCCGGGCGATATGGCCTGCCGTGACGGGGTTCTGGCGCCCGAGATCGTCGGCGCGATGCTGCGCGAAGGGTGGGGCTCGTAAGTGACATCGAAGGTTCTGGTTACAGGCGGCGCGGGCTTCATCGGGTCGCATTGCTGCAAGGCGCTGGCTGCGGCGGGGCACGCCCCCGTCGTCTTCGACGATCTGTCGCGCGGCCATGCCGATGCGGTGCGCTGGGGGCCTCTCGTCGAGGGCGATCTGCGCGACCGGGAACTGGTCGAGAAAACGCTCAAGGAGCACCGGATCGACGCTGTGATCCATTTCGCGGCGCTGGCCTATGTCGGCGAGAGCGTGGCCGAGCCCACCCGCTATTACGACGTCAATCTGGGCGGGATGACCGCCCTTCTGAGCGCGATGCAGGCGGTGGGGCTCGACAAGATCGTCTTCTCGTCGAGCTGCGCCACCTATGGCACGCCCGAGACGCTGCCGATCTCCGAGGACACGCCGCAGAACCCGATCAACCCCTATGGCCGCAGCAAGCTGATCTGCGAATGGATGCTGGAGGATGCCGCCGCCGCGACCGATCTGCGCTTCGCGGCCCTGCGCTATTTCAACGCGAGCGGCGCCGATCCCAGCGGCGAGATCGGCGAGCGGCATGATCCCGAGACCCATCTGATCCCGCTGGTGCTGCGCGCGGCCTCGGGGCAGGGACCGGCGGTGAAGGTCTTCGGCACAGATTATCCGACGCCCGACGGCACCTGCATCCGCGACTACATCCATGTCGACGATCTGGCCCGCGCGCATCTTCTGGCGCTCGATCACCTGCAGGGCGGCGGCGACAGCCTGAAACTGAACCTCGGCACCGGGCGGGGCGCGTCGATCCGCGAGGTGATCGCCTCGGTCGAGCGGGTGACGGGGCGCAAGGTGCCCTTCGAGGACGCCCCACGCCGCCCCGGCGATCCGGCGGAACTGGTGGCCGATCCATCGCGGGCGCGCGACGCTCTGGGCTTTAGCGCGCGTTACCGTGAACTTGACGAGATCGTGTCCCATGCCGCCCCGTGGTTCGGCCTCTGACCTCGGGTTCGTGCTCTGCCGGGGTTGAGCCTGCCGCCCAGCCATCTATCTTGCGCCTCAACGCAATTCAGGAGGCTCTCATGGCAAGCGACGCAATCGATCCGCAACTTCTCGACCGGCTGGCCGAGGTTGCCGTGCAGGTGGGTCTGAACCTGCAAGACGGTCAGGATCTGGTGCTGACCGCGCCCGTCGAGGCGCTGCCGCTGGTGCGCCGGATCGCCGCCGAAGCCTATCGCGCGGGCGCAGGCACCTTCACCCCGATCCTCAGCGATGGTCAGATCACGCTGGCCCGCTTTGAGAACGCGAAGGACGAAAGCTTCGACCGCGCGCCCGACTGGCTCTATCAGGGCATGGCGAAGGCCTATGAGGCCGGCGCGGCCCGCATGGCGATCGTCGGCGAAGACCCGATGCTGCTGTCGGAACAGGACCCGGAGAAAGTCTCGCGCGCAGGCAAGGCCAACTCCATCGCCTATAAACCGGCACTGGAGAAAATCTCGAATTTCGAGATCAACTGGTCGATCGTAAGCTACCCGACCGTGGCCTGGGCCAAGCGCGTCTTCCCCGATCTGCCGGAAGAGGAAGCCGTGGGCAAACTGGCCGACGCGATCTTCGCCGCCTCGCGCGCCGATCAACCCGATCCCGTCGCCGCATGGGAGGCGCATAACGCGGCCCTGCGCAAGCGCCGTGACTGGCTGAACGAGCAGCGCTTCTCGGCGCTGCATTTCACCGGTGGCGGCACCGATCTGACCGTGGGCCTCGCCGACGATCACGAATGGAGCGGTGGTGCCTCCGAGGCCAATAACGGCGTCGTCTGCAACCCGAATATCCCGACTGAAGAGGTCTTCACCACGCCCCATGCCGAGCGCGTCGACGGGGTCGTTCGCGCGACCAAGCCGCTGTCGCATCAAGGCAGCCTGATCGAGAATATCGAGATGCGCTTCGAGGGCGGCAAAGTGGTCGAGGCGAAGGCCAGCCGTGGCGAGGCGGTGCTGCAGAAGCTGATCGACACGGACGAGGGCGCGCGCCGTCTGGGCGAGGTCGCTCTGGTGCCGCATGGCTCGCCGATCTCGGCCTCGGGGCTGCTGTTCTTCAACACGCTCTATGACGAGAACGCGGCCTGCCATATCGCGATGGGGCAGTGCTATTCGAAATGCTTCGTCAATGGCGGTGAACTGAGCGAAGAGGAAGTCGCGGCGAAGGGCGGAAACAGCTCGATGATCCATGTCGACTGGATGATCGGCGGCCCCGAGACCGATATCGACGGCATCAAGCCCGACGGCACCCGCGTCCCGGTTTTCCGTAAGGGCGAATGGGCCTGATAGGCCGCGGAACCTGACAAAGTTTAGCGCCCGGCACGCCGATTGGTGTGTCGGGCGCTTATTTTTTGTGCGGACGTGAGGAATTCCGCCTCATCTCGCGCAGTTCGATGCACCCGGCGTAGGATGGCGCCGCTGAACGCGGGCGCTGCTTGACGGAAACGGAAACTGGGCGAACTCTGAACATACGGGTCGGGCTTGGCCGACCCTCTTGGGCAACTCGCGCACCCTTGCGCTGTGTGAAGGGCCGCCCGGCCGACGCAGGTTTTCGATCCTCCTCCCCGAAAACGCGTTCAGGCCGGGCGGTGCCCAGCCTGACAAGCAAGAATTCGAGATTTCCGCCCGCTTAGTGCCCGGTATCGAGGCTCTTCGAGATCAGTTTTTCGCGGTTCTGCGCGAGCGAGGGATGGATCAGCGCATTCTCGATCGCGGCGACCTGCGTGAAGCCGATGTTGTTGAGTTTCTTCCCGTTCGTAAACTCCGCAGCGCGCGCTTGATCGAACATGCTGAGATGCGGGTCGGCGGGCATGAAATAGGCCGGGTCGGACCCGCTCGAGCTCTTCGCGGGAGCTTGCGGGCCAAGGTCAGCGGGTGGCTGCGACGTGACACCGGCTTGCGCGATCCCGACGCCAAGGCCAAGCGCCACTGCAAGGCTGCAACCGAAAGTTACGGCGGTAAAACGGGTCGTCATAGGCAGTTTCCTCACTTTTTCTTCAGGGCCATACGGATCAGCGTTTCCTTAGCGGTCCGGTCGACATTCTGAATCAGCGCATCCTTGATCTGCACGATCTGGCGGTCAGTCAGGTTGGACAGGTCGACATTGCCGACGAGGGAATGCACGTGCTGAATCTCCAGCGCATTGAGCGGCTGCTGCTGCGCGGCGGCCAGCGACGGCAGCGCGGCGCAGGCGAGGGCGGCGATCAGGGCGATTGCTTTCATCATGAGTCTCCTCAGGGTGCTCTTCTTATCGGAAAATGCAGTTGCGCGCGCGGGGGACAAGCGTGGTCGCGCGCAAGTTTCGGTGAAGGCCGCTTGCCCTAAGCGTCAAGATGGGGATTCACATCGCGAATTCATCATGATACCGTGACAATCAACAAGCAGAGGGCAGACATAAGCTCTCGCAAAAATACGGGCAGGATTTGGGCAATGAAGGCGGGCTATCAGGGCACCTTCGTCATTTCATGGGCGCAGACGGAAATCGATGGCACTCCGGTGCCGCCGCTTGAGGTCGTGACCGTGGGGGCATGTTGGCGGTGGACAGGACAGGCGATCTGCGTGGACGGGCCCAATGATCGGCTCATCTTGCACAATGCGCGCGGCGAGGCGGAGCGGCGCACGAAAGCCGCCCGCGCGGTGCGTCGCCTGCTGGGCGAGGCCGTGGGACATCCGCGAACGCTCGACGATCCCGACGAGACCGATACGCCCAATCAAAGCTTTACCGTGACCGATGGCTATCACGCCTATGTCGTCACCCTGATCGAGCTGCCCGAAAGCGGCACGCGCATCCTGATGTTCGCCGGTCGGATGCCGCCGGTGGACAGCGATCTCTGGGTGGTCGACCGGGCGCTAGACCTGCGCCCGAAAGCGGCGCGGCAGGGGCCTGCGGGCGTCATCTGTTTTACCCCCGGCACGCTGATCGAGACCGACCGGGGCCGCCGTCCGGTCGAGGCGTTGCGCGAAGGCGACCGCGTGCTGACCCGCGATGACGGGGCGCAGCCGATCTGCTGGATCGGTCGGCGCGACATCTCGGGCGCGCGGCTTCACGCGATGCCGCATCTGCGCCCGGTGCGGATCTCGGCTGGGGCTTTCGGCATCGCCCGGCCCGATCGCGATCTGATCGTGTCGCCTCAGCACCGGATGCTGGTGCGCGGACGCGCGGCACAGGCGCTGTTCGCCGAAGACGAGGTGCTGGTGCGTGCCTGCGATCTGGTGAATGGCCGCCAGATCCGCTTCGAGGGCGCGCTGCGCGGCCTGAGATACATCCACCTGATGTTCGAACGCCATCAGGTGCTGACCGCGAACGGGCTGGAAACCGAGAGCTTCCACCCGGCCTCCACCCGGCTCGAGATGATCGGCCGCGACCAGCGCGCCGGGCTCGAGGCGCTGGTGCCCGAGGTCGAGGAAAATCCGCTCAGCTATGGGGCCTTCGCGCGCCGTGCGCTCAAGCCCTCCGAGGCCGCTATCCTGCGCCACGATCTGGCCGCCTGAACGGGCAAATCCGCTGGAAATCGCTGCAGGCTTGGGCTGTGCGTCAGATGCACGGCTTCGTGCGCATTTTGCGCCTTTTCTCTGCCCGAACGTCGCCTTAGCTTCGGGACAAAGGAGATATCAATGACCAGACCCGTCGTCGGCATCATCGGCAATAGAGGCCTGGTAGGTGACCGCTACCCCGTCCACGAAGGCGGGCAGCTCAACTCGGAAGCGGTGAGCAAGGTCTCCGATTGCATCCCGCTGCTGATCCCCGCCGATCCCGAATATGTGTCGGTTCAGGAATTGATGGAGGTTTGCGACGGCTTCCTGCTGACCGGCGGGCGGCCGAACGTCCATCCGCATGAATATGGCGAGGAACCGACCGAGAAGCACGGCACTTTCGACCGCGCCCGCGACGCGATCACACTACCGCTGGTGCGCGCCTGTGTCGAAAACGGGCAGCCCTTCCTTGGCATCTGCCGGGGCTTTCAGGAGGTCAACGTCGCGATGGGCGGCACGCTCCACCCCGAGATCCGCGAGCTTCCGGGCCGGTTGAACCACCGGATGCCGCCGGAAGGCACGCTCGAAGAAGGATTCTCCAACCGCCACATGGTCACGCTCACCCCCGGCGGCCGGTTCGCGCGTCTCTTCGGCGCGGATGAGGTCGAGACCAACACGCTGCACGGGCAGGGCGTCTGCACCGCCGGTACCCGGATTGTGATCGAAGGGCGCGCCCCCGATGGTACGCCCGAGGCGATCTATGTTAAGGACGCGCCGGGGTTTACCCTATCGGTGCAATGGCATCCCGAATGGCGTGCGGCGGAAGATCCGGTCTCGCGCCCTCTGTTTGAGGCATTCGGCGATGCGGTGCGTGCTTGGGCGCGCGGCGAACGGCCCGCCGCCTGCGTCGCCTGAGCCGCAAAGACAAAACGGAGAGACAGATGAAACGCTCGCGCGTGAACGAAATCATGGCCGCGGCCGAGGAAATGATCCAGGAATTCGGCTTCCGCCTGCCGCCCTTCGCATGGTGGAGCCCGGCCGAGTTCAAGGCGCGCCTGCCGCAGGCACAGCGCATCGTGGATGCCGCGATGGGCTGGGATATCACCGATTACGGGCAGGGCGATTTCGACAAGCTGGGCCTGTTTCTCTTTACCCTGCGCAACGGCGATCTGCGCGATCTTCAGGCGGGCCATGGCATGGCCTATGCCGAGAAGCTCCTGATCTCGCGCAAGGACCAGATCAGCCCGATGCATACCCATATCATCAAGGCCGAGGACATCATCAATCGCGGCGGCGCAGACCTCGCGATCGAGCTCTATGGCTCCGACGCGGATGGCAAATTCGACGAGAGTGCAGGCGGGCAGGTGATGTGCGACGGCGTCCCGCGCAATTACGAGCCCGGCGAGGTTCTGATCCTGCGCCCCGGCGAGAGCGTGACCCTGCGGCCCGGTGACTGGCATGCCTTCTGGGGCGAGGGCGGCGACGTTCTGATCGGCGAGGTTTCGACCGTCAACGACGACAATACCGACAATACCTTCCGCGAAGATATCGGGCGCTTCTCCGAGATCGAGGAAGACGAAGCGCCGCGCCATCTGTTGGTCAGCGACTACGACAAGTTCCTGGCTTCATAAGTATTTACTGGCTTCCTTGCGGGCGAAAGGCTTCAGCCTTTCGCCATGCTCGGCCAGCCAGGCCTGTGCGCGGGCGGGGTCTTTCTTGCTCAGCTCGCGGAGCCACCACGCGATGGCCTTCTGGATGAACCAGTCGCGATCCTCGGCCAGTTGCGCGGCCCAACCCAGAACCTCATCGCGCACCGCCTCGTCCTCGGGCTTGGGGTTGCGCTGCTTGGTCCAGGGCAGGGTGAAGACGAAGGCCGCGCGCCGCGTCCACATGTGATCCGAGCGCACCCAGTCGGCCACCTCGTCGAGCCGCGCCGGCTCGGCCTGAAGCCGTTTCGAGCCCGCCTTGGCCGCATGATCGGCAATCGCCCAGGCGTCGAATTGCGGCACCCAGCTCGCGATCAAGTCCCATGCGGCACCGTCGGGGCGCAGCCGCGCCTGCGTCAGCAGCTTGGCCGCCGCGATCCGCGCCTCGTGAATGTCGCTGTCCCAAAGCCCGCGCGCCAACTCCACGCGCCCCGGCACGTCGAGCTGGCCACGCCACAGCGCCACCATGTCCTCGATCGCGGGGACGGCAATGCCCAGATAGCGCCGCTCCGCCTTGTGATAAGCGGCCATCTCGGCGGCTTTCTCGGCATCCGCCCAGCTTTCCAGCGCGAAAAGCGCGTCTTCCAGCGTAGGCGGGGGGCCGAGCGGCGCGTCGGCGTCCTCTTCCTCGGCGAAGGCCTCATATTCCGCATCCGAGGCCGCATAGGCCTCGGCCTCGGCGCGCAGCCGGGCGTCCTCCGCCGGGTCGAGCGGCGCGTAATCCGCCGCGCGCGGCCGCGCGACGCGTTTCTTGCCCCGCTTGCGGCTCATTCGACCGTCACCGATTTGGCGAGGTTGCGCGGCTGATCCACGTCGGTGCCTTTCGCGACCGCCGTGTGATAGGCCAGCAGCTGCGCCGGAACCGCGTAAAGGATCGGCGCGAAAGGTTCCGCAATATCGGGCATTTGCAGCGTGCCCCAAGTGCCGTCCTGCGCCGCACTGACGCCCTTGGCATCGGAGACCAGCAGCACCATCCCGTGGCGCGCCATCACCTCCTGCATGTTCGAAACGGTCTTGTCGAAGAGCTTGTCATACGGCGCCATCACGATCACCGGCACTAAGCGATCGATGAGTGCGATCGGTCCGTGCTTCAACTCGCCCGAGGCATAGCCTTCGGCATGGATATAGCTGATTTCCTTGAGCTTCAGCGCCCCTTCCAGTGCCAGCGGATACATCGCGCCGCGTCCGAGGAAGAGGATGTCCTGCGCCTCGGCAAGTTGCTCGGCGAGATGCGCGATCGGCTCGGAGATCGACAGGGCCTGATTGAGCAGGCCGGGCAGGGCGCGCAGCGTATCGGCATGACTGCCCAGCGTCGGCTCGTCGGTCTCATCCCGGTCGCGGCCCGCTTTCAGCGCCATCACGGCCAGAACCAGCAGCTGCGCGGTGAACGCCTTGGTCGAGGCTACGCCGACCTCGACGCCCGCGAAGATCGGCAGCATGATGTCCGCCTCGCGCGCGATGGAGGAGGTGGGCACGTTGACCACGGCCACGGTCTTCGCAACGCGCTCGGAGCAATAGCGCAGCGCGGCCAGCGTATCGGCGGTCTCGCCGGATTGGCTGACGAAGACGGCGAGGCTGCGCTCGGACAGGGGCGGCTCGCGGTAGCGGAATTCGGAGGCCACGTCGATCTCGACCGGAATCCGGGCGAAGGTTTCGAACCAGTATTTCGCCACCGCGCAGGCATAATGCGCCGTGCCGCAAGCGATCAGGATAATCCGGTCGATGTTGGAAAAGTCCAACTCCGCAGGCAGATTCAGCCCGGTTTCGGGCAGATAATGTCGCAAAGCGTCAGCCAGCACGACGGGCTGCTCGGCGATTTCCTTCGCCATGAAGTGCTTGTAGCCACCCTTTTCGACCTGCGCCTGACCCAGATCGATGCGGCTCTCGTCGCGGTTCGCGCGGCGGCCCTCGGCGTCGAAAATCTCGGCGCCTGCGCGGGTGACGAACGCGTAATCGCCCTCTTCGAGATAGGTGATCCGGTCGGTCATCGGCGCGAGCGCAATCGCGTCCGAGCCCACGAACATCTCGCCGTCGCCATGCCCGATCGCGAGCGGCGAGCCCTTGCGCGCCGCGATCAGCAGATCGTCTTCGCCGTCGAAGAGCCATAGCAGCGCGAACGCGCCTTCGAGCTTGCCAAGCGTCGCGACGGCGGCCTCGCGCGCATCCATGCCGCGATCCATGAACATCCGCGTCAGCAGCGCGACGGTTTCGGTATCCGTCTGCGTCTCCGGGGTGATCCCGGCTTCGGCCAGCTCGGCCCGCAGCTCGCGGAAGTTCTCGATGATGCCGTTATGCACGACCGCGACGGGCCCCGAGCGATGCGGATGCGCATTGCCCTGGGTGGCAGCCCCATGGGTCGCCCAGCGGGTGTGGCCGATGCCAGACTTGCCCGGGAGGGGCTCATGCACCAGCAGATCGGACAGGTTCCAAAGCTTGCCCACGGCCCGGCGGCGGTCCAGCTTGCCTGCATTTACCGTCGCGATCCCGGCACTGTCATAGCCGCGATACTCCAATCTCTTGAGGCTCTCAACGAGCCAGGGGGAAACCTCGTGCTTCCCCAGAACGCCAATAATTCCACACATTTATCAATCTTTCTTCATGCGACGCGCTTTCTCCGCGCGCAGTTTCGCAAATAGCTTCGTAGCGAGGCCCGGACGGTTCACCTGCTCGGAGCGCTCGATCGCGATCGCCTCGGCAGGGACGTCTTTCGAGATCACCGATCCCGAGCCCGTCAGCGCGCCGTCGCCCACCGTCACCGGGGCCACCAGCATCGTGTCCGAGCCGATGAAGGCGTTCGCGCCGATGGTGGTGCGATGCTTCATCACCCCGTCGTAATTGCAGGTCACCGTGCCCGCGCCGATATTCGTATGCTCCCCGATATCGGCATCGCCCAGATAGGTCAGATGGCCGACTTTCACACCTTCCGCGAGGATCGCGTTCTTCACCTCGACGAAATTGCCGATATGCACGTCCTCGGCGAGTTCCGCGCCGGGGCGCAGACGGGCGAAGGGGCCGATCGTCGCCCCACGCGAGATGTGGCAGCCTTCGAGATGGCAGAAGGCCTCGATCACCGCACCGGATTCGATGGTCACATCGGGGCCGAAGACGACATTCGGGCCCAGCACGACATCGCGGCTGATATAGGTGTCGAGCGCGAACCAGACGCTGGTGGGCTCGACCATGGTCACGCCGTTTTCCATCGCCTCGGCGCGCATCCGCTCCTGGAACAGGGCCTCGGCGCGGGCAAGCTCGGCGCGGGTGTTGATGCCCAGCGTTTCGGCCTCGTCACAGGTCACGACCTGCGCGGTCAGACCCTTCTTGCGCGCGGCTTCGACGATATCGGTGAGGTAGTATTCGCCCGACGCATTCTCGTTCGACAGCCCCGCGACCAGTTCGGTCAGAAGCACTGCGTCACAGGCAATAACGCCAGAGTTGCAAAGGGTTATGCCGCGTTCTTCATCCGTGGCATCCTTGAATTCCACGATCCGATCCAGCGTGTCGCCCTGCGCCACCAGACGCCCGTAACGGCCCGGATCGGCCGCCTCGAAGCCGAGCACGGTCACCGCCGCATCGGACGCCGCCAGCCGCTCCAGCGTCTCGGGCCGGATGAAGGGGGTGTCGCCGTAAAGCACGATCACACGGCCGTCGAACCCGTCGAGCGCGGGCAGGGCCTGCGCCACCGCATGGCCGGTGCCGAGCTGTTCTTCCTGAAGCACGATCTGCGCCTCGGGATCGACCTTCGCGACGGCTTTCTTCACCTTGTCGGCACCGTGGCCCGCAACCACGATCACGGTCTCGGGTTCGAGCGCGCGCCCGGCAGCCAGCGCATGCGCCACCAGCGGCGCGCGGCCCACCTGATGCAGCACCTTCGGCAAGTCGGATTTCATGCGGGTGCCCTGTCCCGCCGCGAGGGTGATCAATGCAATCGCCATTAGAAACCTTTTCTTCTGCTCGGCCCCGTTTTAACCATTGGCTTGCTTGCCGCAAGTGGTGCGTCTTCACGCTTCCTTTCGCGGTGTTACGGAAGGAGCAAAAGGCAATGCGCACAGTGGTTTTCGACCTCGACGGGACTTTGGCGGATACCTCCGCCGACCTGATCGCAGCGGCAAATTCCTGCTTTACGGCGCGCGGCCATGCGCCGCTTCTCGATCCGGCGGGGGACGCGCTGACCGCCTTCCATGGTGGCCGTGCGATGCTCAAGGCCGGCTATGGGCGGCTGGGGCTGCCGGAGGCGGAGGTCGCCGAGCTGGTCGAGGCCGATTATCACCCGCTGCTTGCGCATTACGGCGAGAATATCGACCGCCATACGCAGCTTTATCCCGGCGCGGAGTCGGCAGTGAAAACGCTGCGCGATCAGGGTTTTGCGACGGCCGTCTGCACCAACAAGCCCGAAGGTCTCGCGCGTGATCTGATCGACCGGCTCGGGATCGCCGCGCTTTTCGACGCGCTGATCGGTGCCGATACGCTTCCGCTGCGCAAACCTTCGCCCGATCCCTATCTCGCGGCGGTCGAGCGGGCCGGGGGCAAGCTGGAAACCTCGCTGCTGGTGGGCGACACCAATACCGATCGCGAGACCGCCCGCGCGGTCGGCGTCCCCTGTGTTCTTGTGACCTTCGGCCCGGAGGGGCGCGGCATCGAACGGCTCGCACCCGAGGCGCTGCTCGATCATTTCGACGATCTGCCCGCGCTTGCCGCGCGGATGCTCGGGTGAGCGCCTCGGCGGGGCTGTGCCGCCCCAAACCACCCCTCAGACGCGGCCGCCGACGGCCATGACCGCAGCCCCCATCGGTCCATCGCGCTTTCACGCCACCGCCTTCGTTCTGATCGCGGTGTTTCTCGACATGGTGGGGTTCGGCCTGATCATCCCGGTGCTGCCCTCGCTGATCGCGGATGTCGGCCATGTCGATCTGGCGCAGGCGAGCCGGATCGGCGGCTGGATGTTCGCGGCCTTCAGCCTCGCGCAGTTCCTGTTCGCGCCGCTGATGGGCAACCTCTCGGATCGGTTCGGACGGCGCCCGCTTTTGCTGCTCGCCATCGGCGGTCTGGGCGTCGATTACCTGTTTCACGCCTTCGCGCCGACGCTGCTCTGGCTCTTCGTGGGCCGGATCGTCGCGGGCATCTGCGGCGCGTCCTACGTCATCGCGAACGCCTATCTTGCCGATATCACCCCACCGGCCGAGCGCGCCCGCGCCTTCGGTCTGATCGGCGCGGCCTTCGGCTTCGGCTTTATCGCAGGGCCCGCGCTTGGCGGGTTTCTGGGCGAGCTTGGCCCCCGCGTGCCGTTCTTCGTGGCGGCCGCGCTGTCGGGGCTGAACCTGATCTACGGGCTGATCGTGCTGCCCGAAAGCCTGCCCCAGGGCCTGCGCCGTCCGGTGGACTGGCGCGCCTGCAACCCGCTGGGCACGCTGAAAGTCTTCGCGCGTTATCCGGGCGTGCTGCCAATGGGCACCGCCCTTGGCGTCTATCTTTTCGCCTCCGCCGTGTACCCCGCGATCTGGCCTTATTGGGGGATGGCGAAATTCGGCTGGTCCGAGGGGACGGTGGGGCTGACACTTGCAGGCTACGGGGTCGTCGCGGCGATCTTTCAGGGCGGGCTGGCCGGTCCGCTCGCGTCCCGTCTGGGCGAGGCGCGGGTGGTGGTGATCGGGCTGATTGTCGGGATCGGCATGACCATCGCACTGGGTCTGTCGACCTCGCTTGCAATGGTCCTGATCGTCCTCTTGATCACCGGGATCGAGGGGCTGGTGCATCCGATGATCGCCTCGCTGATGTCCAACGCGGTGCCCGAGGATGCGCAGGGCGCGCTGCAGGGTGGCATATCCGCGCTGATGAACCTCGCAATGCTGGCGGGCACCTTGTTCTTCACCCAAGTCTTCGGGATATTCCTCGCCGAGAACGCTCCGATCCGCACGCCGGATATGGCCTTTTACGTGGCTTCCGTGATCCTGCTGGTGGCATTGGCGCTGTTCATCCGCGCAAGAAAGGTCTGAGCGATGTCCGAGGTCTTCAAAGGCAACTTCACCCAGCAGGAGCCGATCCCCGAAGATGCGATCGAACGCGCCGTCGAGGTGATGCGCTCGGGTCGCCTGCATCGATACAACACGCTGCCCGGAGAGCCGGGCGAGGTGGCGCTGCTGGAAGAAGAATTCGCCGGGTTGACTGGTGCGCCCTATTGCCTCGCCGTCGCCTCGGGCGGCTACGCTCTGGGCTGCGCGCTGCGCGCCGTAGGCGTCGGCCCGGGCGATCCGGTGCTGACCAATGCCTTCACGCTCGCCCCCGTGCCCGGCGCGATCGCGGCGGTCGGTGGCAAGCCCGTGCTGGTCGAGGTGACGGATCAACTGACCATCGATCTTGACGATCTGGCGGCGAAAGCCCCGCAGGCGCGGGTGCTGATGCTGTCACATATGCGCGGCCATATCTGCGACATGGACGCGCTGATGGAGATCGCGCGCGCCCATGATCTGACGGTGATCGAGGATTGCGCCCATACGATGGGGGCGACATGGGCCGGGGTTCACTCGGGGCGGCATGGCGCGATCGGGTGCTATTCGACCCAGACCTACAAGCACATGAATTCGGGCGAGGGCGGGCTGATCGTGACCGACGATGCCGAGCTGGCGGCGCGGATGATCCTGCTCTCGGGCAGCTACATGCTTTTCGAGCGGCACCGCGCAGCGCCCGGCCCGGAGGTGTTCGAGGGGCTGAAATACGACACGCCCAATGTCTCGGGCCGGATGGACCATCTGCGCGCCGCGATCCTGCGTCCGCAACTGTCGACGCTGGCGGATCGGGTGGCGCGCTGGAATGCACTGTACCGTGAGGTCGAAGCCGGGCTTGCCGGGGCGGAGGGCATCGCGCTGATCGAGCGCCCCGAGGCCGAGAGCTATGTCGGCTCGTCCTTCCAGTTCCGCCTGCCGGGGCGCTCCGCCCCGGAGATGCTGGATTTTGTCGCCCGGGCTGCGGCCCGCGGGGTCGAGCTGAAATGGTTCGGCGCGGATGAGCCTGCGGGCTTCACCTCGCGCCATGACAGTTGGCGTTATGCCGAGGCGCAGAACCTGCCGCGCACCGATGCGGTGCTGGCGACGCTGCTGGATCTGCGCCTGCCGCTGACTTTCTCGACGGATGACGCCGCCCAGATCGCGCGCATCCTGCGCGAAGAGGCCGAGGCCTGATCTTCACCCCGCGCGCGAGATCCAGTCGGCGATCATCAGGTCGAGATGCGCGCCACCGCCATTCTTGTAAAGCGTGATCTCTTCGGCGCTTTCCCGCCCGCGCGCGCCGCCGATAAGATCGTAGAGATCGGCCTTCACCGCCTCGGGCGTGATCACCCCTTCGCGGATCGGGATCAGCAACTCGCCGATATGGCCCAGCGTGGTGTCGCGGCTGTCGACAAAGAGGCTCGCCGTCGAGATCAGCGCATCGTCGGCCTCGCGCATATCGGCCTTATAGGCTCCGATCAGATCGACATGGGTGCCGGGCTTTACCCATGCGCCCTGCAAGACGGGCGCGCGGGCCATCGTGGCGCAGCTGACGATATCGGCCTCTGCCACGGCTTCGGCGAGATCGGTCACCGCGCGCAGGCTAATGCCCTCGGGGGCGGGGTCAGCCGCCAGCTCCTGCGCCTGCTCGGGGCGGCGCGTCCAGAGCGTGATCTCCGTCAGCCCCGGAAAGCCCGCCGCATAGGCCGCGATCAGCGAGCGTGCGACCCGGCCCCCGCCCACGATCAACAGACGACGGCTGTCCTGGCGGGCGAGAAGCTGCGCGCCCAGAACGGAATCGGCGGCGGTCTTGAACTCGGTCACCAGCGGGCAATCGACGATCGCGGTGGGCTGGCCATGCTCGGGCTCGAACACCACCATCGCGCCTTGCACCGTCGGCAGTCCCGCCTGCGCATTGCCGTCGCAGACGGTGAAGGATTTCACCCCGTAACCCAGCCCCGGAATATAGGCCGCGCGGCTCAGCAGTACCGCATCCGAGGGCCCGAGAAACGTATCGCCCAGCTCCGCCTTCGGGCGCGTATGGCCCGCGCGCAGCGCCGCGATTGCGCCCGGCCAGTCCAGCTTTTCAGCGATGTCATAGGGGATGATCTTCGGGCTCATGTCGTCTCCTTCATTGTCTCGGGCGTCACAGAGGCGCCAGCCAGCGCGCCGGGGCCGACACCTCGCGCGGCCCGTTGGCGGCACCGGTGATCGCATCGGCCAGTAGCGCACCGCAGCCCGCCGAAAGCGTCCAGCCCAGCTGCCCGTGGCCTGCATTGACCCACAGGTTGTCGTAAGACTTCACCCGACCAAGGAAGGGCGGGCCATGCGGGGTCGAGGGCCGCAATCCGGTCCACAGCACCGGTGGTGCATCGCTCACCGCATCGCCGAAACGCGCGGCGACGTAATCGGTCAGCACCTTCGTGCGATCCTCGCGCGGCGTCCGGTCGCGCCCGGCGAATTCGGCAATCGCGGTCACCCGCAAGACACCACCATAAGAGGCCACAGCCAGCATCGCGGCCTCGTCGATATAAGGGTGGCGGGGCAGGCGGCTCGGGTCGCGCACCTCCCATGTCCCCGAATAACCCTTCACCGGGTAGATATCCGGCGCAAAGCCCAGAGGCCGCGCCAAATCGGGCGTCTCCACCCCGGCGGCGAGGATCACTTGCGCCGCGGGCAGCGTCTCGTCGGCGAGGTTGACCCCGGTGATCTTGCCATGAGCCTGCGTGAAGCCGGTCACCGCGCTGTTGTAGCGAAATTGCACGCCGTGCTTGGCGGCAAGGGCTTTGGCGGCGGCGCGGGTCACCTCGTGGCAATTGCCCGCGGCATCCATCGGCGAGAGGAACCCGCCCGCAAAACCCGCCTCTGCCAAGAGCGGATCGTTTTCGGCCAGCCAGTCCGGGTCGATCCGCGTCAGTCGCCCGTCGTCATGGGCGTCGATCTCATCGGTTGCGTTATAAAGATAGAGCCCACCTTCAAAGCGGATCAGCGCGTCCAGTCCCAGCTCCTGCGCCATGTCGGGCAGGGCGGCGCGAGCGGTCTCGGCCAGCCGCATCATCCGCGCGGTATTGCGTGCCTGCGCGGCCCCGGTGCAGTTGCGCAGGAAGGTCGTGCCCCAGCGCCACAGCGCCGGATCGAAGGGCGCGGTCAGCTTCACGCCCGGATTGCGCCCCGCCATCGCGCGCAGCAGTTGCGGCAAGGCATCCGGTCCCGCCCAGGCGCTCGCATGGCCAATCGAGACGATCCCGGCATTCGCGCGCGAACACAGCTCCGCCGGGCCGGGCAGGCGGTCGATCACCGTCACCGGCAACCCGCGGCGGGCCAGCGCCCATGCGGTCATCGTGCCCACGATCCCCGCTCCGATCACGATATGACGTGGCTGGCCCATCTTCGCTCCCGTTGGTTTCCAAGCTCTCAGGTCTCTTTGTGGCGGCAATCACTGCAAGTGACCAGCCCCTGTGCCAGTGGCTCGTGCCGCTGCGTCCTTTGTCCGCGTCCCAGCCCACGGGCCTTGACCCGACTCGGCAATTGCGCATAAATGAACGCGCGTTCAATAAACCGGGGGAGGAGATCCGATGTTCGCAGGTTCGATGGAGTTCGATCTGGGCGAGGATATCGCCGCACTGCGCGATATGGTGCGCCGTTGGGCGTCCGAGCGTGTGGCCCCGATCGCGGCCAAAACCGATCTGGATAATGAGTTTCCGAACGAGCTTTGGACCGAGATGGGCGAGCTTGGCCTGCTCGGGATCACCGTGTCGGAAGAATATGGCGGGGCCGGGATGGGCTATCTCGCTCATGTCGTGGCCACCGAGGAAATCGCGCGGGCTTCGGCCTCGATCGCGCTCAGCTACGGCGCGCATTCCAACCTCTGCGTGAACCAGATCAAGCTGAACGGTTCTGACGCGCAGAAGAAGAAATACCTGCCCGGGCTGATCTCGGGCGAGTCCGTCGGCGCGCTCGCGATGTCGGAATCCGGCGCAGGCTCGGATGTGGTGGGCATGAAGCTCAAGGCCGAGAAGCGCAACGGCTACTACGTCCTGAACGGCCATAAATACTGGATCACCAACGGCCCCGATGCCGATACGCTCGTGGTCTATGCCAAGACCGACCCGGAAGCGGGCTCCAAAGGCATCACCGCCTTCATCGTCGAGAAGGATTTCAAGGGCTTCACCACCTCCAAGCATTTCGACAAGCTCGGCATGCGCGGCTCGAACACGGCGCAGCTGTTCTTCGAGGATTGCGAAGTGCCCTTCGAGAACGTGCTGGGCGAAGAGGGGCGCGGCGTGCGCGTCCTGATGTCGGGCCTCGATTACGAGCGCGTGGTGCTTTCGGGCATCGGCACCGGCATCATGATGGCCAGCCTCGACGAGGTCGTGCCCTATTGCAAGGAGCGCGAGCAGTTCGGCCAGCCGATCGGGAATTTCCAGCTCATGCAGGGCAAGATCGCCGATATGTATGTCGCGATGAACACCGCGCGGGCCTACACCTACGAGGTCGCGAAGGCCTGTGATCGTGGCGCGGTGACGCGTCAGGATGCGGCTGCCACCGTGCTTTATGCGTCCGAGCAGGCAATGGTGCAGGCGCATCAGGCGGTGCAGGCCCTTGGCGGGGCCGGGTTCCTAAACGACTCCAACGTCTCGCGCCTGTTCCGGGACGCGAAGCTGATGGAGATCGGCGCGGGCACCTCGGAAATCCGTCGGATGCTCATCGGTCGCGAGATCATGGGAGCCGTCTGATGCGAGCGGGCGCTCTCCTCCTGATCGGGTTTGCAGCGCCACTGGCGGCGCAGGCCCAAGGGGCAGGGGCGGATTTCGATCCGGCCCCGTTGGAGAGCTGCCTGTCGGGCGCCGAAGACCCTGCGTCCTGCATCGGCAAAGCGGCGGAGCGATGCATCGGTGACGATGCCAGCCCCACCGACCGCCGCGCCTGCTATGATGCCGAGCGCGCATTCTGGTCGGACCGGGCGGCGACAGCCCTCGACAGTTTGCGCCAAGCGGCGGCGGCCAGTGACGCGGCGCAAATCGTGGCGGGCAAGTCACCGTCCGGATTGCAAGGCGCGCAGCTGGGTGAGGCGGAAGCCGCCTGGGCGCGCTACCGCGATGGCGCCTGCGCCTATGGGGCCGCGCTGCAGGGCGCGGGTGCGGAGGCGGACGAGGCGCGGTGCCTGATGCGCAAGACCGCCGAACATGCGCTGGAATTGCAGGACTGGGCCGAGACGCTGTCCGCTCATGGCAAGGGAGGGACGCAATGAAGACGCTTTGGATGATCGGTGTCGCCATGCTGAGCCTATCGGCCACTGCCGCGCGCGCCGAAGGCATTCCCGTCGCCTATGATCCGCAGGTTATCACGGCCTGTCTCGCAGCTAAAAACGGACCCGCCCGCAGCGCCTGTATCGGGCTTGGGGCTGCACATTGCATGACTGTAGACAATGCCGGGTCGAGCAATGCGGGCATGGGCTTTTGCTTCGGCGCAGAACGCGACGATTGGGACAGCCGCCTGAATGCAGCCTATCAGACGGTCGTCGCGCAGGACGGCAAGATGGATGCGGAACTGCAAGAGCTGGGTTCCGCCGCGCCGCCGCAGGTGCCTGCGCTGAAAGAGATGCAGCGCGCATGGATCGCCTATCGCGATGCGTCCTGCACCTATGAAATGTCGACTTGGGGCGGCGGCTCGGGCGCAGGCCCGGCCGGATCGCAATGTGAAATGCAACTGACCGGAGCGCAGGCGCTGCGCCTGATCGCGCGCGCCGAGCAGCTTGAAGGAGATACCCAATGAAAGGGCTATCAATCGTCGCGGCACTGATCTGTGCCACGCCCGCCTTGGCGCAGGAGCCGAGCGTCGATCCGGATGCGGTGCGCGCCTGTTTCGACGGGGCGAAGGATACGCATCCCGCCTGTATCGGCGAGGCGGCCGCTACCTGTCAGGGTCAGCCGGGCGGCGATACGACGCTTGGCATCTCGGCTTGCCTGCAAGGCGAGGCGCAGGTCTGGGACGATATCGCGAAGTCGCAATATAAGGCGGCGCGCGCCCGTCTGCTGGAGCAGGGCGGCACGGAGCTCGCCAACAAGCTGCTCGATGCGCAAAGCGCGTGGGGGCAGTATCGCGACGCCGATTGCGGGCTGCTCTACGAGATTTGGAAGGACGGCACGATCCGCACGGTCGTGGCGTCGCAATGCTACCTCGAGCGTACGGCGCAACGCGCGCTGGAACTGCGCGATTTGGGGAGGATGGAATGAAACTGTTATCGCAGGCCCTGACCTCGTCGGAGGACTTTCAGGCCAATCGCAAGGCGCATCTCGACGCGCTGTCGCAGATCGAAAACGCGGCTGCACAGGCAGCGGCTGGCGGCGGCCCCGCCGCGCTGGAGCGGCACCTGTCGCGCGGCAAGATGGCGCCGCGGGAACGGGTGGCGGGGCTTCTCGACCCCGGCTCGCCGTTTCTGGAAATCGGCGCGACTGCGGCGCATGACATGTATGGCAATGCCGCGCCATGCGCAGGCGTGATCGCCGGGATCGGTCGGGTGCAAGGCCAAGAGGTCATGGTGGTCGCCAACGACGCCACCGTAAAGGGCGGCACCTATTACCCGCTGACGGTGAAGAAACACCTGCGCGCACAGGAAATCGCAGAGGAAAACCATCTCCCCTGCATCTACCTCGTCGACTCGGGCGGTGCGAACCTGCCCAATCAGGACGAAGTCTTCCCCGATCGCGACCATTTCGGGCGCATCTTCTACAATCAGGCCCGGATGTCGGCGAAGGGCATTGCCCAGATCGCGGTGGTGATGGGGTCCTGCACGGCGGGCGGTGCCTATGTGCCCGCGATGTCGGATGTGACGATCATCGTGAAAGAGCAGGGCACGATCTTCCTCGCAGGCCCGCCTCTGGTGAAGGCCGCGACGGGCGAAGTGGTCACCGCCGAGGACCTCGGCGGCGGCGACGTGCATACGCGCCTCTCCGGCGTGGCCGATTACCTCGCCGAAGACGATGCCCATGCTTTGGCGCTGGCGCGCCGCGCGGTCGGCAATCTAAACTACACGAAACCTTCGACGGTGAACTGGCAATCCCCCGAGGAGCCCGCCTACGACCCCGAGGAAATCCTCGGCGTCGTCCCGGCAGACCTGCGCACCCCCTACGACATCCGCGAGGTCATCGCGCGCCTCGTGGACGGCTCGCGCTTCGACGAGTTCAAACCGCGCTTCGGCGAGACCATCGTCACCGGCTTCGCCCATGTCAAAGGCTGCCCCGTGGGCATCGTCGCCAATAACGGCGTGCTGTTCTCGGAAGCCGCGCAGAAGGCCGCGCATTTCATCGAACTCTGCTCGCAGCGGTCGATCCCGCTGGTCTTCCTGCAAAACATCACCGGCTTCATGGTCGGGCGCAAATATGAAAACGAGGGCATTGCGCGCCACGGGGCAAAAATGGTCACCGCCGTCGCCACCACCTCGGTGCCGAAGATCACAATGCTGGTCGGTGGCTCCTTCGGGGCTGGCAATTACGGCATGGCGGGCCGGGCCTATTCCCCGCGCTTCCTCTGGACCTGGCCCAACTCGCGGATCTCCGTGATGGGCGGCGAACAGGCGGCCGGTGTGCTCGCTACCGTCAAACGGGACGGGATCGAGCGCAAGGGCGGCCAGTGGTCGGCCGAAGAAGAGGCCGAGTTCAAGCGCCCCACTATCGAGATGTTCGAGCGCCAGTCGCACCCGCTCTACGCCTCGGCGCGGCTCTGGGATGACGGCATCATCGACCCGCGCAAATCGCGCGACGTGCTGGCGCTCTCGCTCTCCGCCGCGCTCAACGCTCCGATCGAGCCGACCCGCTTCGGCCTGTTCCGGATGTAACTTTCATGCCTCCGGCGGGGATATTTGGATCAAGAGGAAGTGCAAAGCTTCGACTTGGCCGAAATATCCCGGGGGGCTCCGCAGGAGCGGGGGCAGCGCCCCCTCCGACGCTCTCAAAGGGGAGACCGACATGTTTTCCAAGATCCTGATCGCCAATCGCGGGGAGATCGCCTGCCGCGTGATCGAGACCGCACGCAAACTGGGCGTGGCGACCGTCGCCGTCTATTCCGAGGCCGACAGCGAGGCGCGCCATGTGGCGATGGCCGACGAGGCGGTGGCCATTGGCGGCCCCGCGCCGAAAGACAGCTATCTGCGCGGTGATGCGATCATCGACGCCGCCAAACAGACCGGCGCGCAGGCGATCCATCCGGGCTACGGGTTCCTCTCGGAGAACCCCGATTTCGTCGATGCCGTCGAGGCGGCGGGGCTGGTCTTCATCGGCCCCTCGGCCAAGGCGATCCGCGCGATGGGGCTCAAGGATGCAGCCAAGGCGCTGATGGAAAAGGCGGGCGTGCCCGTCGTGCCGGGCTATCACGGCGACAATCAGGACCCCGAGCACCTCGCGGGTGCGGCCGACACGATCGGCTACCCGGTGCTGATCAAGGCGGTCGCGGGTGGCGGCGGCAAGGGGATGCGGCTGGTCGAGGCGCCGTCCGAATTCGCGGATGCGCTGGCTTCCGCGCAGGGCGAGGCGCAGACCGCCTTCGGTAATCCTGCCGTGCTGATCGAGAAATTCATCGGATCGCCGCGCCATATCGAAGTGCAGGTCTTCGGCGATGGCGCGGAAGCGGTGCATCTGTTCGAGCGCGACTGTTCGCTCCAGCGGCGCCACCAGAAGGTGATCGAGGAGGCCCCCGCACCGGGCATGACGTCCGAGATGCGCGAGGCGATGGGGCAGGCGGCGACGCGCGCGGCGGAAGCGATCGGCTATAAGGGCGCGGGCACGGTGGAGTTCATCGTGGACGGCTCAGACGGGCTGCGCCCGGATCGGTTCTGGTTCATGGAGATGAACACCCGCCTGCAGGTCGAGCATCCCGTGACCGAGGCGATCACGGGGGTCGATCTGGTCGAATGGCAATTGCGGGTGGCCTCCGGCGAGCCGCTGCCCTGCGCGCAGGACGATCTGACGATCACCGGCCATGCGTTCGAGGCGCGGCTTTACGCGGAAGACGTGCCCGCGGGCTTCCTGCCCGCGACGGGGACGCTCTCGCATCTGCGCTTCGCCGATGGGTGTCGCGCCGATACCGGAGTGCGCACCGGCGACACGATCAGCCCGTGGTACGATCCGATGATCGCCAAGGTCATCACCCATGGGCCGACGCGGGCGACCGCGCTGGGGCGACTTGCGCGCGCCTTGGAAGAGACGGAAGTGGCGGGCACGGTGACGAACCTCGCCTTCCTCGCGCGGCTTGCGCGGCACGAGGGCTTCGCGCAGGGCAAGGTCGATACCGGGCTGATCGGGCGCGAGATCGACGCGCTCGCCGCCCCGACCGAGACGCCGGGTGCCGCAAAAGCGCTGGCCGTAGTCGCTGCGGCGGGGCTTTGGGACGGCGATGCGAGCGGCTTCAGCCTCTGGCAATCGCCGCGCCGCGCCGTGCCCTTCGAGGAAGAGGCCGCGATCCGCGTGCACGGGCGGGGCCATGTCGCGGTCGAGCTGGGCGAGGAGGCTCATACGTGCCAGCTGGCCGAGGATGGCTGGCGGGTGGATGGTGCCAAGACCGGGGCGCGGATGGCGCAGTCGGACGGGGCGATCACGATCTTCCTGCATGGCGCGCATCGCTTCGATATCCCCGACCCGCTGGCGCGCGGGGCAGATGCCGACGCTTCCGATCTGACGCTCGCGCCGATGCCGGGGCTGGTGAAGGCGGTCTTCGTCTCTGCCGGAGATACGGTGGCGGCGGGGGACCGGCTTGCCATCATGGAAGCGATGAAGATGGAACACACGATGCGCGCAGCCCGCGACGGTGTGGTGGCCGAAGTTCTGGTGACTGAGGGCGCGCAGGTCGAAGCGGGCGCGGCGCTCATCCGGCTGGAGGACGAGGCATGATCCGACTGCATCACATCCCCGGCGCGCGCTCGATGCGGGTGCTGTGGCTGCTGGAGGAGATGGGGCTCGAGTACGAGCTTCAGACATGGTCGCTCACCGATGGCTCGCTGCGCAGCCCGGAGTTTCGCGAACTCTCGCCCGCCGGGCGCATCCCGGCGCTGGAGGTCGACGGGCGGTCGATCTTCGAGAGCGGCGCGATCGTCGAATACCTGACCGAGACGCGGCCCGAGGCGGGGCTGGCCCCGGTCACGGGGGAGCCCACTCGCGCGGATTTCCTCGAATGGGTGCATTTCGCTGAGACGCAGGGCAACATCCTGCAAAGCCTCAATATTCAGCATATCTTCCTGCGTCCGCCCGAGGCGCGCTCGCCCGCAATGATGGCGCTCGAGACGAAGCGGCTCGGCGTGACGATGAAGGCGCTCGAGGCGCATCTGGTCGGGCGCGACTGGCTGATCGGAACGTTCTCGGCAGCCGATTGCATGATGGGGTTCAATATCGACGCGATGTTCCGCTTCGTACCGCGCGAGGGCTTCCCGAACATCTCCGCCTATCGCGACCGGATCGAGGCGCGGCCTGCCTATCAGCGCGCGGTCGAGAAGGGCGGGGCGAGCATGTATGCGCAGGATTTCTACGAGCTGCCCCCGATGGAGCAAGGCAATGGCTGAGACTGTCGAAATCTTCGAGATGGCCCCGCGTGACGGGCTGCAGAACGAAAAGCGCCAGATCGCGCTTTCCGACAAGATCGCGCTGGTCGATTGCCTGAGCCGAGCCGGGTTCCGGCGGATCGAGGTGGGGTCTTTCGTCAGCCCGAAATGGGTGCCGCAAATGGCCGACTCGGCGGAAGTCTTCGCCGGAATCACGCGCCGCCCCGGTATTTCCTACGCGGCGCTGACGCCGAACATGAAAGGCTACGAGGCGGCGAAAGCGGCCAAAGTCGATGAGGTTGCGATCTTCGCCTCCGCCTCCGAGGGGTTTTCGCGCGCGAACCTGAATTGTTCGATCAGTGAAAGCCTGGAGCGGTTCGCGCCCATCATGGAGGCTGCGAAAGTCGATAATATGAAAGTCCGCGGCTATATCTCTGTCGTCACGGATTGCCCATTCGATGGGAAAACGCCGCCGGAGAACGTGGCCCGGGTCGCGGAGCAACTGCGCGACATGGGCTGCTACGAGATCAGCCTCGGCGACACGATCGGGCAGGGTACGCCCGAAAGCGTGACGGCGATGCTGCGCGCGGTGTTGGGTGAGGTCCCGGCGGAAAAGCTCGCCGGGCATTTCCACGACACCTCCGGGCGCGCGCTGGAAAATATCGAAGCCTCGCTCGAGATGGGCCTGCGGGTGTTCGACGCCTGCGTCGGGGGCTTGGGCGGCTGTCCCTATGCGCCCGGCGCGGCTGGCAATGTTGCGACCGAGGCGGTCCAGGCGCGGCTCGACGCTTTGGGCTACGAGACCGGGCTCGATATGGCCGTTCTGGCCGAGGCCGCCGCGATGGCGAAGAAGATGAAAGGGCAGGGCGATGTTTGAGACGATCAAGACCGAGACCGATGCGCGTGGCATCGCGCGGCTCACGCTGGCGCGTTCGGAGAAGCATAACGCGCTCTCCGAGCAGATGATGGAAGAGATCACCGCGGCGATCGGCCAGCTTGGCACCGATGACGCCGTGCGCGTGGTGATCCTCGCCGCCGAAGGGCCCAGCTTCTGCGCGGGTGGCGACCTGAAATGGATGCAGAGCCAGATCGCGGCGGGCGCGAAAGAGCGTGCGGCGGCGGCGCGCAAGCTCGCAGGGATGCTGCAGGCGCTCAACACCTGCCCGAAACCGGTGATCGGCGCGGTGCAGGGCAACGCCTTCGGCGGCGGGATCGGCATGATGTCGGTCTGTGACGTGGCCATCGGTGTCGAGGGCGCGAAATTCGGGCTGACCGAAACGCGGCTGGGCCTGACGCCTGCGACGATCTCTCCTTATGTCGTCGCGCGCATGGGCGAGGCCCGGGCGCGTCGGGTCTTCATGTCCTCGCGGATCTTCGAGGCCGCCGAGGCGCGCGAGCTGGGATTGCTGGCCAAGGTGGTCTTGCCCGAGGTGCTGGAGCGCGCCGTGATGGCCGAGGCCGAGCCCTATCTCGCCTGCGCGCCGGGGGCGGTGGGCGAGGCGAAGGCGCTGGTCCGGGCGCTGGGGCCGCGGATCGACGAGAGCGTGATCGACATGACGATCGAAGCGCTGGTGACACGCTGGGAATCCGCCGAGTCGGACGAAGGAATCACCGCGTTTTTCGAGAAGCGCGATCCGGCGTGGAAAGCTTAAGGCAGCCTTAAGTGGCACCCTGCGACGCGCAGGTCGAATATTCCGAAAATTCAAAGCGCCGTTAAGTTTGATCGAAGGCTGCGCTGCTGCAAAAGCGGCGCAGTCCAACGCGGGCAGGCTCTGAGCGGCGCTCGAAGCGCAAAAAATTCGCATACATTCGTATGCAAAAAGCATCTGTGGCCCGCATTTGCATGATTTTCCGGCCTGCTCTCGGTTGACCCCAATGGGGCGCAAGGCTATTGCTCGCCTAGCCAGAACCTGCGCGACAAGTCGTCGCGATGTTAGGGAGCCAAGCCCATGCATGACATGCTGCGCGAATATCTTCCCATCCTCATCTTTCTCGCCATGGCGATCGTGTTGGGCCTTGTGCTCATGCTCGCCGCGGCAGTGGTGGCGGTCCGCAATCCCGACCCTGAGAAGGTGTCGGCCTACGAATGCGGCTTCAACGCCTTCGACGATGCCCGGATGAAGTTCGACGTTCGTTTCTACCTCGTTTCCATCCTCTTCATCATTTTCGATCTCGAAGTGGCCTTCCTCTTCCCTTGGGCGGTGGCCTTCGGTCAGCTTTCCATGGTCGGATTCTGGTCGATGATGGTCTTCCTGACGGTTCTGACCGTAGGATTCGCATATGAGTGGAAGAAAGGGGCGCTGGAATGGGCGTGATGACCTCTGCCAATACCGCCGGTGCGGATCGCGAAGTCGCGACGCAGACGCTGAACAAGGAATTGCAGGATAAAGGCTTCCTGCTGACCTCCACCGAAGACATCATCAACTGGGCGCGCAACGGCTCGCTGCACTGGATGACCTTCGGCCTCGCCTGCTGCGCCGTCGAGATGATGCAGGTGTCGATGCCGCGCTACGACCTCGAGCGCTTCGGCACCGCGCCGCGCGCCTCGCCGCGCCAGTCTGATCTGATGATCGTCGCCGGCACCCTCACCAACAAGATGGCGCCCGCTCTGCGCAAGGTCTACGACCAGATGCCCGAGCCGCGCTACGTGATCTCGATGGGCTCCTGCGCGAATGGCGGTGGCTATTACCACTACAGCTATTCGGTGGTGCGCGGCTGTGACCGCGTCGTGCCGGTCGATATCTACGTTCCGGGCTGCCCGCCCACGGCGGAGGCACTGCTTTACGGCATCCTTCAGCTGCAACGCAAAATCCGCCGCACCGGCACGCTGGTGCGCTGAGGAGAGCGAGAGATGGACGATACTGCCCTTCGCGAACTGGCCGGCCATATCGAGCTGAAGCGCCCCGATGACGTGGTCTCCACCGAGATCGCCTTCGACGAGCTGACGGTCACGATCACCGCGCAATCCGTTCCCGGCTTCACCGAGTTCCTGCGCGACGATCCGAATTGCCGCTTCACCAACCTCGTGGACATCACGGCCATCGACTGGCCCGAACGCCCGCAGCGCTTCGATGTCGTCTGGCATTACCTGTCGATGTATCGCAACCAGCGCATCCGCATTAAGGCGGCGGTCCGCGAAGAGGACATGGTGCCCTCGATCACCAAGCTGCACCCCTGTGCCGATTGGTTCGAGCGCGAGATCTTCGACATGTTCGGCATCCTGTTCTCGGGGCACCCGGACCTGCGCCGTCTGCTGACCGATTACGGCTTCCGCGGCCATCCGCTGCGCAAGGATTTCCCGACGACGGGCTATGTCGAAGTGCGTTACGACGAAGTGCTCAAGCGCGTCGTCTATGAGCCGGTGAAACTGACGCAGGAATACCGGCAGTTCGATTTCCTCTCGCCATGGGAAGGCGCGAAATACATCCTTCCCGGTGACGAGAAGGGCGAGGAGGCGAAATGATGGACGGCGATATCCGCAACAATGTCTATGATGACGGCTCGAAGGACACGCTGACCGACGAGCAGCGCATCCGCAATTTCAACATCAACTTCGGTCCCCAACACCCGGCCGCCCACGGCGTGCTGCGCATGGTGCTGGAGCTGGACGGCGAGGTCGTGGAACGTGCCGACCCGCATATCGGGCTGTTGCACCGTGGCACCGAGAAGCTGATGGAAAGCCGCACCTATCTGCAGAACCTGCCTTACTTCAATCGCCTCGACTATGTCGCGCCGATGAACCAGGAACATGCGTGGTGCCTCGCCATCGAGAAGCTGACCGGCGTGGAAGTGCCGCGTCGCGGTTCGCTGATCCGCGTGCTCTACTCCGAGATCGGGCGCATCCTGAACCATCTGCTGAACGTGACGACGCAGGCGATGGACGTCGGCGCGCTGACGCCCCCGCTCTGGGGTTTCGAAGAGCGCGAGAAGCTGATGGTCTTCTACGAGCGGGCCTGCGGCGCACGTCTGCACTCGGCCTATTTCCGGCCCGGCGGCGTCCACCAGGACCTGCCGCCGAAGCTGCTCGACGATATCGAGGCATGGGCGCATGAGTTCCCGAAAGTGCTCGACGATATCGAAGGGCTGCTGACCGAGAACCGCATCTTCAAGCAGCGCAACGTCGATATCTGCGTCATCTCCGAGGAAGAAATCCAGCAATGGGGCTATTCCGGCGTGATGGTGCGTGGCTCCGGCCTTGCATGGGACCTGCGCCGCGCGCAGCCCTACGAATGCTATGACGAGTTCGACTTCCAGATTCCGATCGGCAAGAACGGCGATTGCTACGACCGCTACCTCTGCCGGATGGCCGAGATGCGCGAGTCGACCAAGATCGTCCTTCAGGCGATCGAGAAGCTGCGGATGCCGGAAAATCAGGGCGACGTGCTTGCCCGCGGCAAGGTGACCCCGCCGAAGCGGTCGGAGATGAAGCGCTCGATGGAAGCGCTGATCCACCACTTCAAGCTTTATACCGAAGGCTTCCACGTCCCCGCGGGCGAGGTTTATGCCGCCGTCGAAGCGCCCAAGGGCGAGTTCGGCGTATATCTGGTGGCCGACGGCACGAACAAGCCGTATCGCGCGAAGATCCGCGCTCCGGGTTACCTGCATCTGCAATCCATGGATCACGTCGCCAAGGGGCACATGCTCGCCGACGTTTCTGCAATCATCGGCACGATGGACATCGTGTTCGGGGAGGTTGACCGCTAATGCTTCGCCGTCTTTACCCGGAACAACCCGATAGTTTCGAGTTCACGCCCGAGAACCTCGCATGGGCCAAGGCCCAGATGACCAAGTTCCCGGTCGGCCGTCAGGCCTCGGCGATCATCCCGCTGCTGTTCCGCGCACAGGAACAGGAAGGCTGGCTGAGCCGTCCGGCGATCGAAACCGTCGCCGAGATGCTCGACATGCCCTACATGCGGGCGCTCGAGGTCGCGACCTTCTACTTCATGTTCCAGCTGGCTCCGGTCGGCTCGGTCGCCCACCTGCAGATCTGCGGCACGACCTCGTGCATGATCTGCGGCGCGGAAGACCTGATGAAGGTCTGCAAGGAAAAGATCGCCGCCGAGCCGTTCCAGCTCTCGGACGATGGCAAGTTCTCGTGGGAAGAGGTCGAGTGCCTCGGCGCCTGCGCGAACGCACCGATGATGCAGGTCGGCAAGGATTACTACGAAGACCTGACCGAGGAGAGCCTCGCGAAGCTGATCGACGAAATGGGCAAGGGCGACGTGCCGAAGCCCGGCTCGCAGACCGGCCGCTTCTCGTCCGAGCCCGCCTCGGGCCTGACCGCGCTCACCGAGAGCAAGGGCGACAAGGAAGAGTACAATGCCTCGGTCGATCTCGCGGTCGGCATCGGCGACACGATCAAGCGTATCGACGGCACGGAAGTGCCGCTTGCCGCACCGTGGCAGAGCTCGGGCCAGCGCGGCCCGATCGGCACGATGGGGCAGGAGCGTCCGCGCTCTGCCGCGCAACAGGACGAGGCGCGCAAGGCCGCCAAGAAAACCGAGGCCAAGCCCGCCAAGGACACGCCCGCCGACAAGACCGGCGTGACGAAATCCGAAGCGCAGGCCACCTCGAAGGCCCGCCCGGAGTCCAAGCGTGAGCCCGAAGGCACCGAGGCCGACGCGAAACCCGAGACCGCGCAGGCAGAGACGGGCGAGAAGCCCAAGCTGCTCGATGCACCGCGCGACGGTGGGGCGGATGACCTGAAGATGATCAAGGGTGTCGGGCCGAAGCTCGAGACGCTTCTGCATTCGATGGGCATTTATCATTTCGACCAGATCGCTGGCTGGACCGACGCGGAACTCGCTTGGGTCGACAGCAATCTCGAAGGGTTCAAAGGTCGCGCGACGCGTGACGACTGGAAAGGTCAGGCAGAGAAACTGGCCAGCGGGGCGGAGACCGAATTCTCGTCGCGCGCAAAGAAAGATGGCATTTACGAGTAATCGCAACAGGGTAGAGACCGCCGTTCGGCGGAGTGAATGGAGAGACGGGAATGGGTGATCAGACACAAGGGTGCCGCGGCAAGGCGGGTATCTGGGCAGGTATTACGGGGCTTGTGGTCACCGTATTCCTGATGGTCGTGGCGCATGAGCCCTTCCTCGTGGCTCTTTTCCTCGGTTTGATGACCTTCCTCCTGTTCGGCGCCTTCCTGATCTGGGCATTCTGCTCCGAACATGGCGCGCCGGGCGCGGCTGACGGTACCGGCGCATCCTCCGACGATTCCGCAATTCCCGAAAGCCCGGTCGAAACCTTCAATGCTTCCTCTCCCGAAGGGGTTGCGGCGCAGGCGCAGGCGGCAGCGGCGGCACCGACGCCCGCAACCGAGCGCGAAGTGGCGCGTGCCGACACGATGACGCCCAAGGACGAAGCGGCTACGCCCGAGGCAGACAAGCCCGAGCCCGGTCCGACCACCAAGCCCGCGACGGAAGAGGCGGAGGCCGAAGAGCCCAAGGCTGAAGCCGAGCCGAAGGCGGAAAAGCCCAAGGCGAAAGAACCGAAAGCCGAACCCAAGAGCGACGAGACCACGCCGCTCTCCGCGATGTCGGCGCAGGTCGCGGATAAGCCCGCCGCCAATGCCGGGGGGCAACCCGAGGCCGCCGAGGGCGACGGCAAGAAGCCGCGTGGACTGAAGCAGCCGCGCAAGGCGGGGGCCGACGATCTCAAGAAGATCGAAGGCGTCGGGCCGAAGCTCGAAGAAGTGCTGAACGGCTGGGGTATCTACCATTACGACCAGATCGCGAAATGGGGCCCCGAAGAGATTGCCTATGCGGACCAGAACGTGCCGCGTTTCAAGGGCCGCTGCACCCGCGACAAGTGGGTCAGCCAGGCGAAGATCATCGTCGAGGACGGCATGGATGCCTTCCTCGAACGGGCGAAGACGAACGATTACTGAGCGGGGGTGAATGAGCCAGATCGACGAGCACGACAGGGCGTTGGGGCGTAAAGCCGCCCTTATCATTGCCGTCGCCACGATCCTCTGGCTCCTCCTGCAATGGATCGGACAACAACAGGGCTGGTCGGCGCAGGTCGCGCTGATCGGCGATCTCGCGGCGATAGCCGCCTATATCTACGCGCTGGCACTCGTCTGGCGCATCTGGCGCCGGAAATCCGGCAAGTGAGGGAAGCGATATGCTGAAGGATCAAGACCGGATCTTCACCAATCTCTACGGGATGCATGACCGCTCTCTGCAGGGCGCGAAGATGCGCGGGCATTGGGACGGCACTGGCGAGATCCTGTCGAAAGGCAAGGATTGGATTATCGAGCAAGTGAAGGCCTCCGGCCTGCGCGGGCGCGGTGGGGCAGGCTTCCCGACGGGTCTCAAGTGGTCCTTCATGCCGAAGGAAAGCGACGGGCGTCCGGCCTTCCTCGCGATCAATGCCGACGAATCCGAGCCCGCGACCTGCAAGGACCGCGAAATCATGCGCCACGATCCGCATACGCTGATCGAAGGTGCGCTGATCGCCGGTTTCGCGATGGGCGCGGCTGCGGCCTATATCTACATCCGCGGCGAATATGTCCGCGAGAAAGAGGCGCTACAGCGCGCGATCGACGAGGCCTATGAGGACGGGCTGATCGGCAAGAACGCCTGCGGCTCCGGCTACGATTATGACGTCTACCTGTCGCACGGCGCGGGGGCCTATATCTGCGGCGAGGAAACGGCGCTGCTGGAGAGCCTCGAAGGCAAGAAGGGCATGCCCCGGATGAAGCCGCCGTTCCCGGCAGGCGCGGGCCTCTATGGCTGCCCGACCACGGTGAACAACGTGGAATCCATCGCCGTTGTGCCGACCATCCTGCGCCGCGGCGCGGAGTGGTATGCGGGCTTCGGGCGTCCGAACAACACCGGCGTGAAGCTGTTTGCGATGTCGGGCCACGTCAACACGCCCTGCGTCATCGAAGAGACCATGTCGATCTCGATGAAGGAACTGATCGAGAAGCATGGCGGCGGCGTCCGTGGCGGCTGGAAGAACCTCAAGGCGGTGATCCCGGGCGGCGCGTCCTGCCCGATCCTGCCCGCCGATCAATGCGAAGACGCGATCATGGATTACGACGGCATGCGCGAGCTGAAATCCAGCTTCGGCACCGCCTGCATGATCGTCATGGATCAGAACACCGACGTGATCAAAGCCGTCTGGCGCCTGTCCAAATTCTTCAAGCACGAGAGCTGCGGCCAGTGTACGCCCTGCCGCGAAGGCACGGGCTGGATGATGCGCGTGATGGACCGTCTGGTGCGCGGCGAGGCCGAGATCGAAGAGATCGACATGCTGTTCGACGTGACCAAACAGGTCGAGGGCCACACGATCTGCGCGCTCGGTGACGCAGCCGCCTGGCCGATCCAGGGCCTGATCCGTCACTTCCGCGAAGAGATCGAAGACCGCATCAAGGTCCGCAAGACGGGCCGCATGGGGGCGATGGCTGCCGAATGAAGCAACCCGCCGGATATCACCTGGCCGAGCTGAATATCGGCCGACTGGTTGCCGAACCGGGCGACCCGCGTGTGGAGGCTTTCATGAAAGCCCTCGACGCGGTGAACGGCATTGGCAAGCGGTCGGATGGGGTCGTCTGGATGATGGAAGGCTCGGGCGAGCCCGGCACCGGCAATACCGAGGCCAAGATCGGCGGCGACCCGTGCTTCGTGTCGAACCTGACGGTCTGGGAAGACGTCGAAAGCCTCGAGAAATTCGTTTGGAACACTGTGCATCGCGCCTTCTACGAGCGCCGCGCGGAGTGGTTCGAACTTCTCGGTCAACAGCATTTCGTCATGTGGTGGGTGCCCGCGGGGCATCAACCGACGCTCGACGAGGCGCTGGAACGGCTCGAAGACCTGCGCGCGAATGGCGCGTCCGAGCGTGCTTTCGGCTGGAAAGACCTGCCGCAAGCCACGCTGTGGAAGACCCGCGCCTGCATGGCGGAGGCGGCATGATGCGGGCGGTGATCATATCGGGCTGCGCGCTGGCGCTTGGCGGCTGCATGGGCACTCCGGGCGGCAACGAGGCCTCCAAAGGGCCGCGCCGTCTGGCGGCACTCGAGGGCTACACGGCTGCCTATGACGCGAACGGCGCACTTGTTGTGATGCGGCAGGCCGCGCCCTTTGCGAATTACGAGGGCGCCGAGGCCAAGCGGGCCGCGAACGCCATCTGCGGCGGGGCCGTGGCCTCGTCGATCGACGATACATACCGGGACGGCGCTTGGGTCTTCCCGATGGGCTGCGGACACGCGGCCTGACCTAAAACCCGCGCGGGGGCAACCTCGCGCCCGAAGAGACGAGACGGATAGCCATGGCTGACCTGAGAAAGATCATCATCGACGGGAACGAGGTCGAGGTCGATCCGAACCTCACGCTGATCCAGGCGTGCGAACAGGCGGGGATCGAGATCCCGCGCTTCTGCTACCACGAGCGTCTGTCGATCGCGGGCAACTGCCGGATGTGTCTGGTGGAAGTCGTGGGCGGCCCGCCGAAACCTGCTGCCTCCTGTGCGATGCAGGTGCGCGATATGCGCCCCGGTCCCGAAGGGGCGCCGCCGGTGATCAAGACGAACTCGCCGATGGTCAAGAAGGCCCGCGAGGGGGTGATGGAGTTCCTGCTCATCAACCACCCGCTCGACTGCCCGATCTGCGACCAGGGCGGCGAATGCGATTTGCAAGACCAGGCAATGGCTTACGGGGTGGACTTCAGCCGCTACCGCGAGCCCAAGCGCGCCGCGACCGAGCTGAACCTCGGCCCGCTGGTCGAGACCCATATGACGCGCTGCATCTCTTGCACCCGCTGCGTGCGCTTCACCACCGAAGTCGCGGGCATCACCCAGATGGGCCAGACCGGTCGGGGCGAGGATGCGGAAATCGCGAACTACCTGAACATGACGCTCGACTCGAACATGCAGGGCAACATCATCGACCTGTGCCCGGTGGGCGCGCTGGTCTCCAAGCCCTACGCGTTCACCGCGCGTCCGTGGGAGCTGACGAAGACCGAGACCGTCGACGTGATGGACGCCGTGGGCTCGAACATCCGCGTCGATACCAAGGGGCGCGAAGTGATGCGCATCCTGCCGCGCAACAATGACGACGTGAACGAGGAGTGGATCTCCGACAAGACCCGCTTCGTCTGGGACGGTCTGCGCCGCCAGCGTCTCGACCGGCCCTACGTCCGCGTCGACGGCAAGCTGAAGCCCGCAAGCTGGAGCGAGGCGCTGAGCGCCGCCGCCGAGGCGATGAAGGGCAAGAAAGTCGCCGGTCTGGTGGGCGATCTGGTCTCGACCGAAGCCGCTTTCTCGCTCAAGCAGCTGATCGAAGGTCTGGGCGGCACGGTCGAATGCCGCACCGATGGCGCGCGGCTGCCGATCGGCAACCGCTACGGCTATGTCGGCAACGCAACGATCGCCGATCTGGATAACGCCGAGATGGTGCAGATCATCGGCGCGAACCCGGCCGTGGAAGCGCCCGTTCTGAACGCCCGCATCCGCAAGGCCTGGGCCAAGGGCGCGACGGTCGGTCTCGTCGGCGAAGCCTGCGATCTGACCTATGATTACGTCCATGTCGGCACCGACCGCGCCGCGCTGGCAGAGCTGTCGGGCAAGACGATCTCGGACGAGACGAAGGCGAAGAATACCGTCGTCATCATCGGGCAGGGCGCTCTGAACGAAGCCGATGGCGAGGCGGTTCTGGCCCATGCGATGAAGCTGGCTGAGAACTCCAACGCCAAGTTCATGGTGCTGCACACCGCTGCCGCCCGTGTCGGCGCGATGGATGTGGGCGCTGTGACCGAGGGCGGTCTGCTCGCGGCCATCGACGGCGCCGAAGTGATCTACAACATGGGCGCCGACGAGGTGGAGATTACCCCGCGCGCCGAGGGCGGTCCCTTCGTGATCTATCAGGGTAGCCACGGCGACCGCGGCGCGAACCGCGCCGACGTGATCCTGCCGGGCGCGGCCTACACGGAAGAAAACGGCCTCTTCGTGAACACCGAAGGCCGTCCGCAGCTTGCCTTCCGCGCGGCCTTCCCGCCGGGCGAGGCGAAAGAGAACTGGGCGATCCTGCGCGCGCTTTCGGCCGAGATCGACGCCAAGCAGCCTTGGGACACGCTCGCCGGTCTGCGCCGCGCGATGGTCGCGGACGTGCCGCATCTGGCGCAGGTCGATGAGGTCGTGGAGAACGAAGTGCAGGCGATCGAGCCGCGCGACATGGGCAAGGCGACTTTCCGTCTGCCGATCCACGAATTCTACCTGACCAACCCGATCGCACGGGCCTCCGTCGTGATGGGCGAATGCGCCAGCCTCGCGAAAGCGCGGGCCGAAGCGCCGGTCGCCGCCGAGTGAGGTTGAGACGGATGATGCAGACCCTGCCCAATATCGCACCGCTCGCCCCCGGCCTTCTGGCCGGTCTGGCGGCGTGCGCGCCGACCGGCGGGGCGCAGGGGGATAGCGCGGTCAAACCGGACTATCGGGGCACCGAAACACGGCTCCTCGACAGCGATCTGGTGGAGATCCGCGCGCGTGTCTCGGGCGAGGGCGCCAGCGAGAAAGCGGCGACCGATTATGCCCAATGCGCAGCCGCGCAATATGCGCTGGTGCGCGGCTATGGATTTGCGCGCCATGTGCGCACGAATGTGACTGAAGAGGGTGGCATCTGGCGGGCAGATGCGGTCTACACCATCTCGCCCGCCTTGCCGCAGGGACTCAAGACGATCGACGCGGAAGTGACCGTCGCCGATTGCAAGGATCGCGGCATTCCGACCGTATGAAGAGAGTGGGACATCATGGCTGAATTCTTCGCGACACCTTTCGGGATCTTCCTGCTGATCGTGCTGCAGAGCTTGGCGGTTATCGCCTTCGTGATGCTTTCGATGATCTGGCTGGTCTATGGCGACCGTAAGATCTGGGCTGCCGTGCAGATGCGTCGCGGGCCGAACGTCGTCGGGCCCTGGGGCCTGATGCAGACCTTCGCGGATGCGCTGAAATATGTGGTCAAGGAAATCGTCGTGCCGGCGGGCGCCGACAAGTTCGTCTATTTCCTCGCCCCGATCCTGAGCTTCGTGCTGGCGATGCTGACCTTCGCGGTGATCCCGTTCGCCGACGGATGGGTGCTGGCCGATATCAACGTGGCCCTTCTGTTCGTCTTCGCGGCCTCCTCGCTCGAGGTGTACGGCGTGATCATGGGCGGCTGGGCGTCGAACTCGAAATATCCGTTCCTCGGCTCGCTCCGCTCGGCCGCGCAGATGATCTCTTACGAGGTCTCGATCGGCCTGATCATCATCGGGGTGATCATCTCGACCGGCTCGATGAACCTGTCGACCATCGTGCGCGCGCAGGATACCGGCTGGGGCCTGCTGGGCTGGTACTGGCTGCCCCACCTGCCGATGGTGGCGCTGTTCTTCATCTCGGCGCTGGCCGAGACCAACCGCCCGCCCTTCGACCTTCCGGAAGCGGAATCCGAACTCGTCGCAGGCTTCATGGTGGAATACAGCTCGACCCCGTATCTGCTGTTCATGGCTGGCGAATATATCGCGATCTGGCTGATGTGCGCGCTGATGTCGATCCTGTTCTTCGGCGGCTGGCTGTCCCCGATCCCGGGCCTGCCCGACGGGGTGCTGTGGATGTTCGCCAAGATGGTGTTCTTCTTCTTCATGTTCGCGATGGTGAAGGCGATCGTGCCGCGCTACCGCTACGACCAGCTCATGCGGATTGGCTGGAAAGTCTTCCTGCCGCTGTCGCTGGCGTGGGTGGTGATCATCGCCTTCCTCGCGAAATTCGAAATCTTCGGGCACTTCTGGGCCCGCTGGGCGATGGGGAGCTGATAGATGGCTTTCGACTACAACCGCGCTGCCAAGTATTTCCTGCTGGTGGACTTCATCAAAGGCTTCGGCCTGGGGATGCGCTATTTCTTCGCGCCGAAACCCACGCTGAACTACCCGCACGAGAAGGGCCCGCTGTCGCCGCGCTTCCGTGGCGAGCACGCCCTGCGTCGCTACCCCAACGGGGAAGAACGCTGCATCGCATGCAAACTGTGCGAGGCGATCTGCCCGGCGCAGGCGATCACGATCGACGCGGAACCCCGCGCCGACGGCTCGCGCCGCACGACGCGCTACGACATCGACATGACGAAATGCATCTATTGCGGCTTCTGTCAGGAAGCCTGCCCGGTCGATGCGATCGTCGAAGGTCCGAATTTCGAATTCTCGACCGAGACCCGCGAGGAGCTTTTCTACGACAAGCAGAAGCTTCTTGAGAACGGGGCACGCTGGGAAGCCGAGATTGCCCGCAACCTCGAACTGGATGCGCCTTACAGATGACCGACGATTTTTCGAAACTCTTTAGCAACATGATGGAGCAGTCGGCCGAGATGGCGCGGCTGTTCAATCCGGCGCTGGAAAGTTTCAATCCGGCTGCGATGGAGAAGCTCTTCCCCACCATGTCGAAGGACATGATGGAGATGTGGTTCGGCAAGACCTTCAACCGCGAAGGGCTCGACAGCCGGACGCGGCTTCTGGTGACGATCGCCGCGCTCACGGTGCTGGGCGCGCAAGCGGACTCGCAGCTGCGCCTGACGATCCGCCACGCGCTCGAGGCCGGGGCCACGCAACGCGAGATCGCCGAGGTGATCTTTCAGATGAGCATGTTCGGCGGGGTGCCCGCCATGACCCGCGCGCTCGAGATCGCGCAATCGGTCTTCGACGAGAATTCGGGAGAGAACGAATGACGGTGTTTGCTTTCGCCTTCTACCTTTTCGCCATTACGGCGGTGGTCGCGGGCTTCATGGTGGTGATTTCCAAGAACCCGGTCCATTCGGTGCTCTGGCTGATCCTCACCTTCCTGTCGGCGGCGGGGCTTTTCGTGCTGCTGGGCTCGGAATTCGTCGCGATGCTCTTGATCATCGTCTATGTCGGCGCGGTCGCGGTGCTCTTCCTCTTCGTGGTGATGATGCTCGATGTCGACTTCGCCGCGCTCAAGGGCGAGCTGGCGCGCTACATGCCGCTGGGCCTCCTGATCGGGGTCGTGATGCTCGTGCAGCTGGGCATCGCCTTTGGGGCGTGGCAGACCTCCGGCATGGCGGAAAGCCTGCGTGCTGATCCGGTACCCGAGGGCATGACCAACGCGCAGGCGATCGGCCTGCTCGTTTATGACAAATACCTCTACCTCTTCCAGACGGCGGGCCTGATCCTGCTGGTCGCGATGATCGGGGCGATCCTTCTGACGCTGCGCCATCGCACCAACGTCAAGCGCCAGAACGTCATCGCGCAGATGCATCGCGATCCGTCCAAGACGATGGAAATGGTGGACGTCAAACCGGGGCAGGGGCTGTGAGCGAACAAAAGCAAGCGAAAAACGCGAGTTCGGAAACGAGGGTGAACGCATGATCGGATTGGAACATTACCTTGGCGTGGCTGCCGCGCTGTTCGTGATCGGCATTTTCGGGATCTTCGTGAACCGCAAGAACGTGATCGTCATCATGATGTCGATCGAACTCATGCTGTTGGCGGTGAATATCAACCTGGTGGCCTTCGCGGCCTATCTGGATGACCTCGTCGGACAGATCTTCACCCTCTTCGTGCTGACCGTTGCGGCAGCCGAGGCCGCGATCGGCCTTGCGATCCTTGTGGTCTTCTTCCGCAACCGCGGCTCGATCGAGGTCGAAGACGTCAACGTGATGAAGGGATAAGGGACGATGGAAACGATCATTCTCTTTGCGCCGCTGGTCGGTGCGATCCTTGGTGGCTTCGGCTGGCGGGTGATCGGCGAAAAGGGCGCGATGGTCCTGACCACGGGCCTTCTGTTCCTCGCCGCTCTGCTCAGCTGGATCGTCTTTCTCACGCTGGGCGATCAGACGCAGCACATTCACGTCCTGAACTGGATCACCTCGGGGGAGCTGGACGTCTCGTGGGCGATCCGGATGGACCGACTGACCGCGATCATGCTGATCGTGGTGACGACGGTCTCCTCGCTCGTGCATCTCTACTCGTGGGGCTACATGGCCCATGACGAGAATTTCGACGAAGGGAAGGGCGAGAACTACAAGGCACGCTTCTTCGCCTACCTGTCCTTCTTCACCTTCACCATGTTGATGCTGGTGACCTCGGACAACCTGCTGCAGATGTTCTTCGGCTGGGAAGGCGTCGGTGTCGCCTCCTACCTGCTGATCGGTTTCTACTACAAGAAACCCTCGGCCAACGCGGCCGCGATGAAGGCCTTCATCGTCAACCGTGTCGGCGATTTCGGCTTCCTGCTGGGGATGTTCGGTCTGTTCTACATGACCGGCTCGCTGCAGCTGGACGATGTCTTCTCGGCGGCGCCGGCCTTGTCAGAGACCAATCTCGACTTCCTCTGGGGGTCCTGGAACGCGGTCGAGCTCTGTGCCTTCCTGCTCTTCGTGGGTGCGATGGGCAAATCGGCCCAGCTCTTCCTGCACACGTGGTTGCCGGACGCGATGGAAGGCCCGACGCCTGTGTCGGCGCTGATCCACGCCGCGACCATGGTGACCGCGGGCGTGTTCCTCGTCTGCCGCATGTCGCCGGTCTATGAATACGCTCCGCATGCGCAGACCTTCATCGTCGTGATCGGCGCCTCGACCGCCTTCTTCGCCGCGACCGTGGGTCTGGTGCAGAACGACATCAAGCGCGTCATCGCCTATTCGACCTGTTCGCAGCTGGGCTACATGTTCGCCGCGGCCGGTGTCGGCGTCTATTCGGTGGCGATGTTCCACCTGCTGACCCACGCGTTCTTCAAGGCGCTGCTGTTCCTTTCGGCGGGTTCGGTCATCACCGCGATGCACCACGAGCAGGACATGCGGAACTATGGCGGCCTTCGCAAAAAGGTGCCGCTGACCTTCTGGGCGATGATCTTCGGCACGCTGGCGATCACCGGGGTCGGTATTCCGTTCACGCCGATCGGCTTCGCGGGCTTCCTGTCGAAAGACGCGATCATCGAGAGCGTCTGGGGCGGCTCCGGCGCGGGCTATGCCTTCTGGCTTCTGGTCATCGCGGCGGCCTTTACGTCCTTCTACTCGTGGCGCCTGATCTTCATGACCTTCTTCGGCAAGCCGCGCGGCGATCATCATGCGCATGATCACGCGAAGGAAAGCCCCTGGGTCATGACGGTGCCGCTGGTGGTTCTGTCCTTCGGCGCGATCTTCGCCGGGATGATCTGGTACAACGTCTTCTTCGGCGATCACGCGAAGCTGGTGAAGTTCTTCGGGCTTCCGGCCCATGCCGAGCAGACGGCGGATGCGGGTCACGCGACAAATGGCGAAGCCGCGCAGTCCGGTGAGGGCGCCCATGGCGCAACGCCGCCGGTGCCGGATGCGACCATGTCCGAAGATCAGGCCGAGGCCGAGCTGATGGACGAGGCCAAGACCTCGCCGGATGTCGGCGTCTCGACGGCGGTGATCAAGTATCCGGGCGTCGCTCCTCAGGGCGCGATCTACATGGGTCAGGAAAACGAGGTCATCGACAAGGCGCACCACGCGCCGGCCTGGGTCAAGGTTTCGCCCTTCGTGGCGATGCTTGCCGGGCTTCTCGTGGCATGGCTGTTCTACATCAAGGACACCAGCCTGCCGAAGCGGTTCGCCGAGGCGCAGCCGGGCCTTTACCGCTTCCTGCTCAACAAGTGGTATTTCGACGAGCTGTACGAGCGCATCTTCGTGCGCCCGGCGCTCTGGTTCGGCTATCAATTCTGGAAGAAAGGGGACGAGGGCTCGATTGACCGAGTTATCGACGGCATGGCCGTCGGCATCGTCCCGACATTCACGAGGTTCCTTAACAGGATGCAATCGGGCTATCTGTTCCACTACGCCTTCGCCATGGTGATCGGGATTGTCGGTCTCATGCTCTGGGTCGTCCTCAACGGGGGGGCGAACTGATGCAACACCTGCTTTCCATCGTCATCTTCACGCCCGCCGTGGCGGCGCTGATCCTCGCGCTGGTTCTGCGCGGCGGCTCGCCCGAGGCGGACCGGAACGCGAAATGGGTGGCGCTGACCGCGACGTCGGTCACCTTCCTGATCTCGCTGTTCCTGCTGGCCGGGTTCGACCCGTCCAACACCGGCTTCCAGTTCATGGAGAAATACTCCTGGATCATGGGGTTCCAGTACCGCGTGGGTGTCGACGGCCTGTCGATCCTCTTCGTGATGCTGACCACCTTCATGATGCCGCTGGTGATCGTCGGTAGCTGGAATGTCACCGACCGCGTGAAGGAATACATGATCGCCTTCCTCGTCCTCGAGACGCTGATGGTGGGCACCTTCGTCACGCTCGATCTGGTGCTGTTCTACCTGTTCTTCGAAGCGGGCCTGATCCCGATGTTCCTGATCATCGGTATCTGGGGGGGCAAGCAGCGCGTCTACGCCGCGTTCAAGTTCTTCCTCTACACCTTCTTCGGCTCGGTCTTCATGCTGGTGTCGATCATCTACATCTACTTCCACACCGGAACGACGGACATGCCGGGGCTGCTCGTCTACGAGTTCCCATACACACCGGTGCACATACTCGGGATAACGATCCCCGGCGGGGTGCAAACGCTGCTCTGGCTCGGCTTCTTCATCTCGTTCGCGATCAAGATGCCGCTTTGGCCGGTGCACACTTGGTTGCCTGCCGCGCACGTGCAGGCGCCGACGGCCGGTTCGGTCGTGCTGGCTGCGGTGCTGCTGAAGCTCGCCGATTACGGTTTCCTGCGCTTCTCGCTGCCGATGTTCCCGGTGGGCAACCTCGTGGTCGGCCCCTGGGCGATGTGGCTCGCGGTGATCGCGATCATCTGGACCTCGCTGGTGGCGCTGGTGCAGACAGATATCAAGCGCGTCATCGCCTATAGCTCGGTCGCGCACATGGCCGTCGTCCTGCTCGGGATTTTCTCGGGCACGCAGCAGGGCATCGAGGGCGGCATCTTCATGGTTGTCGCGCACGGTTTCACCTCGGCGGCGCTGTTCCTCGCGGTGGGTGTGGTCTACGACCGGATGCATACGCGCGAGATCGCGGCCTATGGCGGCCTGGTGAAACGCATGCCCGCCTATGCGACGATCTTCATGTTCTTCACGATGGCCAATGTCGGGCTTCCCGGCACCGCCAATTTCGTCGGCGAGTTCCTGATCCTCGTGGGCGTCTTCCAGGTGAATACGTGGGTTGCGCTCTTCGCCACGACGAGCGTGATCCTGTCGGCGGCATATGCGCTCTGGCTCTATCGCCGGGTCGTCTTCGGCGATCTGATCAAGGAGAGCCTGCGCTCGATCACCGACCTGAGCACGCGCGAGAAATGGATTTTCGCGCCGCTGGTCGCGATGACGTTGTTGCTCGGGGTCTATCCTGATCTGGTGACCAACATCATCGGGCCGTCGGTGACGCAACTCGTCCAGAACTATCACGATGCCTTGCCGGACAACCTTCTGTCCGACCTGGTCGAACACTGAGGAGCTGAGGGATGACTTCTGCGGATTTCTCGATCGTCCTTCCGGAGTTTTTGCTCGCCGTTTACGCGATGGTGGCGCTGCTCGCGGGTGTGTGGTTCGGCAAGGACAAGCTTGCGCCGACCCTGCTGTGGATCACCTCCGGCGTCATGCTGGTGATCGCGGCCTGGATCGGTCTGGCCGAGGTTGGCTCGCATGAGGCCTTCGGTGGCCTCTTCATCGACGACGCGTTCTCGCGCTTCACCAAGGTGATGATCCTCGTCTCGGCTGCGCTGGTTCTCGCGATGGGCACCGATTACATGCAGCGGCGCGGGCTGCTGCGCTTCGAATACCCGATCCTTGCGACGCTGGCCGTCATCGGCATGATGATGATGGTCTCGGCGGGCAACCTGATGTCGCTCTATATGGGGCTCGAGCTGCAATCGCTCGCGCTCTACATCGTGGCCGCGCTGCGCCGCGAAAGCGAGAAGAGCTCGGAAGCGGGTCTGAAGTACTTCGTGCTCGGCGCGCTGTCCTCGGGCATCCTGCTCTATGGCGCCTCGCTGACCTACGGCTTCGCGGGCACCACGCAATTCGCGGGTATCATCGGAGTGGTCCAACAAGGTCACCTGCCGATCGGCCTGCTGTTCGGCATGGTCTTCCTGATCGCCGGTCTCGCCTTCAAGGTCTCGGCGGTGCCGTTCCACATGTGGACGCCCGACGTCTATGAAGGCTCGCCCACGCCGGTCACCGCCTTCTTCGCCACCGCGCCGAAAATCGCCGCGATGGCGCTGATCGCACGGCTCGTCTTCGACGCCTTCGGTCAGGTCCCGGCGGAGTGGGGCCAGATCCTCGCGCTGCTCGCGGGCCTGTCGATGGTCTGGGGTTCGGTCGCGGCAATCGGTCAGACGAACATCAAACGCCTGATGGCCTACTCCTCGATCACCCATATGGGCTTCGTGCTGCTGGGCCTGTCGGCGGGCACTGCCGAGGGCGTGCAGGCGATGCTGACCTATATGGCGATCTACGTAACGATGAATGTCGGCGTCTTCGCCTTCATGCTCTCGATGGAGCGGGACGGCCAGCCGGTGACCGATATCAAGTCGCTGAACCAATATGCCCGTCAGGATCCGACCAAGGCGCTGGCGATGCTGGTACTGCTGTTCTCGCTTGCAGGCGTGCCGCCGTTCCTGGGCTTCTTCGCCAAGTTCGCGGTGCTTCAGGCGGCGCTGCATGCGGGCTATATCTGGCTCGTGCTGCTCGGCGTGATCGCCTCGGTCGTGGCGGCCTTCTACTACCTGCGGATCGTGTTCTACATGTATTTCGGCAAGGAGACGGACCCGCTGGACAACCGGATGCCCGCGATCCAATGGGGGCTTCTGATGGTATCCGCGCTGGCGATGCTGCTCGGTATCTTCAACCTCTTCGGCATCGAGGGCGCGGCCCAGGCTGCGGCGGCGGCTCTTGTCAACTGAGCGCGATGACTGGCCCGAGGGCGTGGCGCGACACGTCCTGCCCTCGGTCGATAGCACCATGGATGAAGCGGCCCGGCTAGCGCCGGGCCTCTCCGGTTCAGCGTGGATCTTCGCGCATGAGCAGACCGCGGCCCGCGGTCGGCGCGGGCGTGCCTGGCGCGCGCCCACGGGCAATTTCTCGGCCACGTTGGTGATGCGGCCCGAGGGCGGGCTGGGGCAGGCGGCGCTCTATTCCTTCGTCGCGGCTCTGGCGCTCGAGGCGGCGCTCGCCCATGTCGGGGGCCCGCATGCGCGACTCTCGATCAAATGGCCCAATGACGTGCTGCTGAGCGGTGGCAAGATCGCGGGTATCCTGCTGGAGAGCCTGCGGGGCGGAGAGCAGATCGCGATCGGCATCGGGGTGAACCTCGCGCAGGCGCCCGACCGCAGCGAGGTCGAGCCCGAGGCGATGGCTCCGGTCAGCCTGATCGGCGAGACCGGGATGCAGATCGCCCCGGTCGACTTCCTGCCGATGCTGGCGCAGGCCTTCGATAACTACGACCGGCAATTCCGCGATTACGGCTTCGACGCGATCCGCAATGCGTGGCTCGCCCGCGCGGCGCGTCTGGGCGAAGAGATCACCGCCCGGGTCGGCACTGAGACCTATCGCGGCACCTTCGAGACCATCGACGAGACCGGCGCGCTGATCCTGACCACGCCCGAGGGCCGTCGCGCCATCTCGGCAGCGGATATCTTTTTCTGAGCGGAAAGGGGGAGCCATGCTTCTCTGCATCGACTGCGGTAACACCAATACGGTCTTTTCGGTCTGGGACGGGACGGATTTCGTCGCCACATGGCGGATGGAGACGAACCACCAGCGCACGGCGGACGAGTATTTCCTCTGGCTGTCGGGCATGATGCGCGTGCAGGAGATCGCGGGCTCGATCACCGAGGTGATCATCTCGTCGACCGTGCCGCGCGTCGTGTTCAACCTGCGGGTTCTGTCGAACCGGTATTTCAACTGCCGGCCGCTGGTGGTGGGCAAGCCCGAATGCCGCCTGCCGGTCGAGCCGCGCGTCGATCCGGGCACGACCGTGGGGCCGGATCGCCTCGTGAACACGGTGGCGGGCTATGACCGGCATGGCGGCGATATCGTCGTCGTCGATTTCGGCACTGCCACCACCTTCGACGTGGTGGCCTCCGACGGGGCCTATATCGGCGGCGTGATCGCGCCCGGCGTGAACCTCTCGCTGGAGGCGTTGCACGCCTCCGCCGCCGCCCTACCTCATGTCGATGTGACGATGCCCGAAAAGGCCATCGGCACGAATACCGTCGCCTGTATCCAATCGGGCGTTTTCTGGGGCTATATCGGCCTCGTCGAAGGCGTCGTGCGCCAAATCCGGCTCGAACGCGACCGCCCGATGAAAGTCATCGCGACCGGCGGTCTGGCCGAACTGTTCTCGCAGGGCTTTGACCTCTTTGACAGTGTGGATTACGACCTTACCATGCACGGCCTTCGCCTCCTCAACGACTATAACAAGGATCTTCCCGCGTGAGTGACAGACTGATCTACCTCCCCCTCGGCGGTGCCGGCGAAATCGGCATGAACGCCTATGTGTACGGCTACGGCCCAGAGGGGAAAGAGCGGCTGATCGTTGTCGATCTGGGCGTGACTTTCCCGGATATGGACGGCACGCCCGGCGTCGATCTGATCTTCGCCGATCTCGAATGGCTGGAAGCGAATGCCGACCGGATCGACGCGATCTTCATCACCCACGCCCATGAAGACCATATCGGCGCGCTGCCCCATGTCTGGAACAAGCTGCGCAAGCCGGTCTATGCGCGCGCCTTCACCGGCCGCATCGGTCAGCTGAAGCTGGAAGAGGCGGGCATCCCGCCCGAGACGATTCAGATCGTCGAGCCGCGCCCGAAGGTGATCGAGGCAGGTCCGTTCAAGGTGCAGTTCGTGCCGATCTCGCACTCGATCCCCGAAAGCTCCGGCCTCATCATCGACACGCCCGCGGGCCGCGTCGTCCATACGGGCGATTTCAAGCTCGACGGCAACCCGATCGTGGGCGAGCCCTTCGAGCCCGAGATGTGGCATGCCATCGCCAAGGAAGGCGACGGTGTGAAAGTTCTGGTGAGCGATTCCACGAATGTCTTCTCGCCGCTGCCCGGTCGGTCGGAGGCCACGCTGGCCGAGCCGATCTCGGAACTGATCCGCGCCCAAACCGGCATGGTCGTCGCGACGACCTTCGCCTCGAATGTCGCGCGCCTGAAGACGCTCGCCGAGGCGGGCAAGGCTGCGGGCCGCTCGGTCTGTCTGCTTGGCCGCGCGATGAAGCGTATGGTGTCGGTCGCGGAAGAAACCGGGGTGCTCAAGGGCATGCCCGGCACGATCTCGGCGGAAGAGGCGAGCGACGTGCCGCGCCAGAACCTGATGCTGATCGTGACCGGTTCTCAGGGCGAGCGCCGCGCGGCCTCGGCTCAGCTGAGCCGAGGCAAATATCTGGGTCTCGAGCTGAAAGAGGGCGACACGTTCCTGTTCTCCTCGAAGACGATCCCGGGCAACGAGCGCGGCGTGATCCGCATCATGAACGCGTTCTCGGAGATGGGCGTCGACGTGGTGGACGATCACGGCGGGCTCTATCACGTCTCGGGCCATGCGAACCGCCCCGATCTGGAAGCGGTCCATGAACTGCTCGCGCCGAAGATGCTGATCCCGATGCATGGCGAGCATCGCCACCTGCGCGAACACGCGAAGCTGGCCTCGGATAAGGGCATCGCGTCAGAAGTCGCGACGAACGGCACGATGATCGACCTGACCGGCAAGTCGCCGAAAGTCGTCGAATATATCGAAGCGGGCCGCACCTATCTCGACGGTTCGGTGCAGATCGGCGCGATGGATGGCGTGGTGCGGGACCGGATGCGCATGGCGCTGAACGGGCTGTGCCTCGTGACCCTGATCCTCGACGAGGAAGACCAGCCCCTGGGCGAGCCCTGGGTCGAGCTGAACGGCCTGCCGAAACTGGGCCGCTCGGGCGCGCCGCTGGCCGAGACGATCGAAGACGAGATGACGCAATATCTCGAACGCGCTTCGATCAAAGTCCTCAAAAATGACGACAAGATCGACGAGGGCCTGCGTCGCATCGCACGTCAGGTCTCGATGGAAGAGATCGGCAAGAAGCCCGAAGTGATCGTCGTCACCAGCCGCCTGACCGAGTGAGCGTGGCTCCGCGCCTGTGAAGGGCGCGGATCGCCCTAGGCGCAGGCGGGCAGGGGCGCGCGCCATCCCTAAAGACAAAGAAAAACCCCGCCGGAGGAAGCCTCCGGCGGGGATATTTTTACCAATACGAAAGCGTCAGCTGTCCGCTTTGTCCTCGGCGGTCTCCTCAACCGCGCCGGGGCGGAAGGAGACGGTGAGGAAGTCCGGAACGTGATCGCCCATGCCCACGACTTCGTTGTCGCGCTCGCGGCGGTTGCGGCCACCGCGCGACCGGCGGGCATTACCGCCCTCGTCGGAGGATTGGCTGCGCGATTGCGGCTTCGGAGCGCTCGCGGCCTCGGGGGCTTCGCTACGCGCCTCTTCGGGCTGAACCTCGGCCTTCTTGGGGGCCTGCTCTTGCTCCTGCTGCTCCTGCGGCGCGGCGCCTTGCGGCTGCTGCGTCTCTTCGCTGCGCTGGTCGCGTTTCGACCCACGCCCGCCACGATCCCGGCTGCGCCCGCCGCGCGAACGACCGCCCTTGGCGTCTTCGCGCTTGCGCGCCGGTTGCTTCGCGCCTTCGGACAGCTCGAAATCTTCCGGCGGCTCGGCGCGCGGGATTTCCTGCTCGACGAGGCTTTCGATCTGGCCAAGGAACTTCTCGTCCGACGGGACCGCGATCGAGATCGCCGTGCCCTTGCGGCCCGCGCGACCCGTGCGGCCGATCCGGTGGACGTAATCCTCGGCATGCATCGGCAGGTCGTAGTTGAAGACGTGGCTCACCGAGGGCACGTCGAGACCGCGCGCGGCCACGTCGGAGGCGATCAGCAGCTTGAGCTTACCATCGCGGAAATTCTCGAGCGTGCGCGTGCGCTGGCTCTGGTCGAGGTCGCCATGGATCGGGGCGGCGTCGAAGCCGTATTTCTGCAAGCTCTTGGCGACGATATCGACGTCGACCTTGCGGTTGCAGAAGACGATCGCATTGGTGCAGGCCTCGCCCTCGGCCGAGATTACCGCGCGCAGCAATTCGCGCTTGGCCTTGGCCGTCTGGTCGCGGCGCGCCGGTTCGATCTGGATCAGCTTCTGGGTGATGTTCGCACCGGTGGTCGCCTGACGCGCAACTTCGACCCGCGTCGGCGCATGCAGGAAGGTGTTGGTGATCCGCTCGATCTCAGGGGCCATCGTGGCCGAGAAGAACAGCGTCTGGCGCGTGAACGGCGTCAGCTGGAAGATGCGCTCGATATCCGGGATGAAGCCCATGTCGAGCATCCGGTCGGCTTCGTCGACGACCATGACCTTCACGTCGGTCAGGATCAGTTTGCCACGCTCGAAATGGTCGAGCAGGCGGCCCGGCGTCGCGATCAGCACGTCGACGCCCTTGTCGATCAGCTTGTCCTGCTCGCCGAAGGACACGCCGCCGATCAGCAGAGCGCGGGTCAGCTTGGTGTTCTTGGCGTAGAGGTCGAAGTTCTCGGCGACCTGGGCTGCCAGTTCGCGCGTCGGGCAGAGCACGAGCGAGCGCGGCATCCGGGCGCGGGCGCGGCCCCGACGCAGCAGCGTCAGCATCGGCAGGGTGAAGCTGGCGGTCTTGCCGGTCCCGGTCTGCGCGATGCCGAGCACGTCCTTGCCTTCGAGCGCGGGCGGAATTGCGCCAGCCTGAATGGGCGTGGGCTCTTCGTAGCCAGCGTCGACAACGGCGGAAAGGACCTTCGGGTCCAGCTTCAGATCAGTGAATTTAGTCATGGGTTTCCTTGGTTTACCTTTGATCGCGTCCTGTCGCGACCCGCATCGGGCGGGGCCGCTATCGGGCGCTTGAGGAACCGGGCGCCCAGGAGAAGCTCCGCCGGATTACGGAGCTTGATTGCGCCCTACCGGATTGCGACGCAAAGGTCAATCTTTTCAGGGGGTGACCCGGGGCTGCGCGCGGAACATAGCGCGGTCCTGCGCGATATTCGGCCTCTTGCAAAAGGGCACGGAACCTGACCTCCTGAACGGGGTTTGATCCGGAAGCGTGACGAGGGACAGGTATGGCAATCGCGGAATCGGCGGGTCTCGGCCCGGTATTGGCCTTTGCGCTGGTGGGTGTGTGCGGCGTGGGCGCGCAATGGCTGGCCTGGCGCCTGCGCCTGCCCGCCATCGTGATCATGCTGGTCGCAGGGCTCATCGCGGGGCCCGCGACGGGGCTTTTGAACCCGAGCCGGGATTTTGGCGACTTGCTCAGTCCGTTGATCGCGCTCGCGGTGGCGGTGATCCTGTTCGAGGGGGGATTCTCGCTCGATTTCCACCGCTTGGGCGACGCGAAAACCGGGGTACGGCGGCTGGTCTTCATCGGCGCACCTCTGGGTTGGTTCCTATCGGTGCTCGCGCTTGTTTGGGGCGCGGGGCTCAGCTGGGAAAGCGCGGCTGTTTTCGGCGGGATCATGGTCGTGACCGGCCCCACGGTGATCGCGCCGCTTCTGCGTACGGCGAAACTTGCCCGCCGCCCCGCGCGTCTGCTGCAATGGGAAGCCATCGTGAACGATCCGATCGGCGCGCTGGCGGCGGTTCTGGCCTTCGAGGTGGTGTTCACGCTGCGCTCCAACTTGCCGATGGGCGAGGCGGTGTGGCATCTCGCGCTCGGTATCGGCTTTGCGGCCGCGATCGGCGGCGCGATCGGCTGGGGCATCGCGCGCAGCTTCTCGCGCGGGTGGGTGCCGGAATTCATGAAGGTGCCGGTGCTCTTCGCGACGCTTCTGGGCACCTTCGCGGTGACGGATCACGTGCTGCATGAAAGCGGGCTGCTGGCGGTCACCGTGATGGGGCTGGTGATCGGCAATGCCGACCTGCCGTCCTACGAGGAACTGCGCCGTTTCAAGGAGCATGCGACGGTGCTGCTGGTCTCGGGCGTGTTCATCCTGCTCGCCGCGAATATCGAGATCGACCAGCTTGCCGCCCTCGATTGGCACGCGCTCCTCTTCGTTATTCTCGTGGTGCTGGTGGCGCGGCCGCTGACGGTGCTGATCTCGCTGATCGGCACAGCACTGCCGCGCAACGAACGGCTGCTGATCGCCTTTACCGGCCCGCGGGGGGTGGTGCTGGTCGCGGTGGCGGGCCTCTTCGGGCAGCGTCTGGCCGAGATCGGCGTCGCGGACGGGTTGCGGATCGGGCCGCTGGCCTTCGTGCTGGTGCTGGTGACGGTGATCGTGCACGGCTTCACGCTGGCGCCGCTCGCGCGGAAGCTGGGGCTCGCCAATGCCGACAAGCCGGGCCTGCTGATCGTGGGCGGCTCGCGCTTCACCACGGCGCTGGCCGAGACGCTGAACAAGGCCGAGGTGCCGGTGCTGATCACCGACCCGAACCACGCCCATTTGATCCGCCCGCGCGCCAATGGGCTCAAGACCTTCTACGGCGACATTCTGGGCGAGGCGGCGGAGGACAAGGTCGAGCTGATGGCCTATTCGACCCTGCTCGCCGCCACAGATAACGACGCCTACAACACGCTCGTCGCGACCGATCTCGCGCCCGAGCTGGGCCGCGACAAGGTCTGGCAGGTGCCGCGCCAGAAGGACGACCGCGAGCGTCACGCGCTGCCGACGCAACTGGGCGGGCGGCGCTTTGGCGAGGGGCGGACGCTGGAGAATTGGGAGAAGCTGCTGTCCGAGGGATGGCGTTTCCGCGTCACCCGGATCACCGAGGAATACACGCTGACCCAGTGGCGTGAGAAACGGCCCAAGGCGAAGCCCGTGATGGTCGTGGCGAAAAGCGGCGATCTGCGCTTCGTGATCGATCCGGCCGAGATGAAGGTCGAGCCGGGCGGGCGGTTGATCTCGCTCCTGCCGCCCGAGGCCTTCGAGGAAGAGACCACGCAGAAGGCCAAGGCCGGGGAGAAGCCCTCGGGTCAGCCGGGGCCTGCCGCGCGGATTCCGTGAGGGCTAGTCGATCCGGGCGGTGAGGGTTCGACGGGCGATCACCGCGCCGTCGCGGCTGAGCGTGATCTGGCCGTCGTAGCGCCCTTTCGGCCATCCGCCCGGCGGGGCTTTCTTGCCGACATAGCGGAAGAACCGGGCTTTTGACGTGTCGACCTCGCTGGTCGTGTCGATGCTAATCCCGTTCGGGCCGGTGATCTCGAACCCGATCGTGTCCCCAGTTCGCAGGCCGAAGCCGTAGCCCCACAAGACAAGCGCGGGTGCGGTGTCGCTGGGCGGGGACAGGGGGGCGCCAGCCAAGACTGTCTCGAAGCGTGGCGGCGCGGCGCTGAACCCGGCCTCGAGCCAACCGCTCGGCCGATAGGTGATCGGGGCGGTCCAGAGCGTTTGCGTCGCATCGCTGGCGCAGGCGTCCTGCATGTCAGGGTCGAACGGGTCAACTACGGTGTCCTCGTGGCGCAGCGAGAGATGCAGATGCGGGAATTCCGCTTGGCCCGATTGCCCGACGAGGCCGAGCGGTTCGCCGGCTTTTACCCGGTCGCCCCGGTTTACGGAAATGGAGCCTTCGCGCAGGTGGCAATATTGGGTCTGCCAGCCGTGTCCGAGATCGATGACGATCCCGTTTCCGCATTCTTTGCCTGCAGCCGTCTGACCGTCGACATAAGCCCCGTCGGGCTCGCCGTCGCGGGTGGCGATCACCCGGCCCGGGGCGGCGGCGATCACCTGCACGCCCGCCTGCATCTGCGCTTCGGTCAGCAGTGCGAAATCGGTGCCCTTGTGCCCGTCATAGGTCAGCCAGCCGCAGCCCGCATCGCGCGCGCCGGGGCCGGGGTCGCGGTCGACGTAGTTCTGGATGTAGCAGTCTTGGCCAAGCGTGCACTCGACCGGCATCTCCAACTTCGGCGCGTCGGATAGAAAAGTCCCGGCCATGCAGGGCACGGCCGGGACGAGAAGGCTTATCAATACCGCGCGGAGCACGGTCTAGATCATTCGGCGGTCAGCAGGCGCGGCTTGGAGCCGGAGATCCGCTTCTTGCCCGGTTCCTCGACCTTGATGACGATCTTGTCGTCCTTGATCGAGACCTTGGCGACGCCGCCCTTGGTCAGCTTCCCGAAGAGCAGCTCTTCGGCGAGCGGCTTCTTGATATGCTCCTGAATGACCCGGCCCAGCGGACGCGCGCCCATCTTGTCGTCGTAGCCCTTCTCGGCGAGCCAGTTCGCGGCAGCCGGGGTGAGCTCGATATGGACGTTGCGGTCGATCAGCTGCGCTTCGAGTTGCAGCACGAACTTGTCGACCACCTGCAAGATCACCTCGCGCGGCAGCGGCGCGAAGCTGACCACCGCGTCCAGACGGTTGCGGAACTCGGGCGTGAAGGTCCGCTCGATCGCGGCCGTATCCTCGCCCTCGCGCCGATCGCGCCCGAAGCCGATTGCGGTCTTCGCCTGTTCGGCGGCGCCCGCATTCGAGGTCATGATCAGGATCACATTGCGGAAGTCGACGGTCCGGCCGTTATGGTCGGTGAGCTTCCCGTGATCCATCACCTGCAGCAGGATGTTGTAGACGTCCGGGTGGGCCTTTTCGATCTCGTCGAGCAGCAGCACGCAATGCGGGTGCTGGTCGACGCTGTCGGTCAGCATGCCGCCCTGATCGAAGCCGACATAGCCCGGAGGCGCACCGATCAGACGCGAGACGGCGTGTTTCTCCATGTATTCCGACATGTCGAAGCGCATCAGTTCCACGCCGAGCGTATCGGCGAGCTGCTTGGCGACCTCGGTCTTGCCGACGCCGGTCGGACCCGCGAAGAGGTAGTTGCCGATCGGCTTCTCCGGCTCGCGCAGACCCGCACGGGCCAGCTTGATCGCGGAGGAGAGCGTCTCGATCGCCTTGTCCTGACCGAACACGACGCGCTTGAGGGACTTCTCGAGATCCTTGAGCACCTCGGCATCGTCCTTCGAGACCGATTTCGGCGGGATCCGCGCGATCTTGGCGACGACCGCCTCGATCTCTTTCGGGCCGATGGTCTTGCGCCGCTTGCTTTCGGCCACGAGATGCTGGGCCGCGCCCGCCTCGTCGATCACGTCGATCGCCTTGTCGGGCAGCTTGCGGTCATGGACATAGCGCGCCGACAGCTCCACCGCCGTCTTGATGGCGTCATTGGTGTAGCGAATGTCGTGGTGCTTCTCGAAATAGGGCTTCAGACCCATCAGGATTTTGATGGAATCCGGCACCGACGGCTCGTTCACGTCGATCTTCTGGAACCGGCGGCTCAGCGCGCGGTCCTTCTCGAAATGCTGACGGAACTCCTTGTAGGTGGTGGAGCCCATGGTGCGCAGCTTGCCGCCCTGAAGCGCGGGCTTCAGGAGGTTGGACGCGTCCATCGCGCCACCCGAGGTCGCGCCAGCCCCGATCACGGTGTGAATCTCGTCGATGAAGAGGATCGCGTCGGGATGCTCTTCAAGCTCCTTCACCACGGCCTTCAGGCGCTCCTCGAAGTCACCGCGATAGCGGGTGCCCGCGAGCAGGGCGCCCATATCGAGCGAGTAGATCGTCGAATTGGCGAGAATCTCCGGGGTTTCGCCGCGCGTGATCTTCAGCGCGAGGCCTTCCGCGATTGCGGTCTTGCCCACGCCGGGATCGCCCACCAGAAGCGGGTTGTTCTTGCGGCGGCGGCAAAGCACCTGAATGCAGCGCTCCACCTCGTGCTCACGCCCGATCAGCGGGTCGACATCGCCCTTCTCGGATTTCGCATTGAGGTTCACGCAGTATTTCTCGAGCGCGGAATCCTTGGCTTCGGCCTGGGTCGCGCCTTCGGCCTTGGCCTCTTCCTCGGCACCCGACACCGGGCGCGTCTCGCCGAACTCGGGGTCCTTCGCCACGCCATGCGCGATGAAGTTCACCGCGTCGTAGCGGGTCATGTCCTGCTCTTGCAGGAAGTAGGCGGCGTTGCTTTCGCGTTCCGCGAAGATCGCGACGAGCACATTGGCCCCGGTCACTTCCGAGCGGCCCGAGCTTTGGACATGGATGGCTGCGCGCTGGATCACGCGCTGGAAGGCCGCGGTCGGCACGGCTTCCGAACCTTCGATTTCGGTCACGAGGGTGGACAGCTCATCGTCGATGAACTCCACCAAGGTCTGGCGCAATTCGTCGGTGTCGACGGCGCAGGCCTTCATCACTCGCGCGGCGTCCGGCTCGTCGATCAAGGCGAGGAGCAGGTGTTCTAGCGTCGCGAGTTCATGCTTTCGGGCATTGGCGAGCGCCAGCGCCCCGTGGATTGCCTGTTCGAGCGTATTGGAAAACGACGGCATTATCTGCTCCTTTCCTCGGAGGGCGGCGCGGGAGGATACCCAGCCTAGTGTTGCCCTATAAGATTAAAGTTCGGTGGAAATCGCCGCGCTTCAAGTCTTTTCATGCCCAAAATCCGACCAGACTCCGATTCGTGCGGAAAAAACGGTCATTTAACGGGCGCGACGGTGCAGGGATACCGATGAGGCGCGCAATATCTTGGGGGGTTGCGTGTGACCTCTCCCATATGGGGAGGGTTTTCGCGCGTTCAAGCGTATTGCCGGTTACTTGGGCGACTCGCCGCGGCTTTCAGCGGTGTCGTATTGCGTGTCCTCATAGACCGGCGGACGGCGCGCGGTGCTTTGGTGCAATTCCGCCGCCAGTTCGGCCTCTTCAGGGTCAGTGTTGCCCGCGCGCGCAGGCGTGTCGTCACCGCGTGCGGCGGGCGGCGATTTGGATGAGGGCTCCTCAGCGGAGGTATCGTCCTCTTCGTCGTCCTCGACTTCCTCGTCGAGCTCCGCCTCGGTATGGGCCGCGGGCGAATGTTCCAGCAGCAGCGCCATGATGTCGGTCCGGGTCAGGATCCCGACGAGCCGTCCGCTTTCGGTCACCGGCACGACGCGCGCCTCGCGCCGGGCCAGCCGTTCGAGCAATTCGCCCACCGGCGTATCGCCCTCGACCGTCTCGATATCGGTATGGAAGATCGCGCGGACCTCTGCCTCGGGCGGGGCCGCGCGAAAGCGCAAGGGGCGGCGCAGGATGTCGAATTCCTTGAACAGCTCATCGAGCGCGTCGTGCTGATCGACCACGCCCAGATAATAGCCGGAATTATCGACCACCGGCAGCGTGTGCACGTTGAGCGCGGTCATCTTGCGCACGATCTCAGACAGCGGCGCTTCGGGGCTGACGGTGACGGGGTTCTGCGTCATCAGATCGCGGACATGGGTGTCGGCGAGAAGGGACTCGGCGGCGCGGTGTTCGGCCACCGCCATCAGCCGCGCCAGATCGGCCGGGTCCATATTGGCGGATTGGTTGAACTCGACCAGAAGGTTCGACAGGTCGCGCTGGCTCAGCGAGCGGGCCGGGCCGCGCGCGCGTCCGACATGGGCCGGGTGATAGGCGAGCGGGCGCGTCGGGTAGGAAATGCCGAACAGCCGGTTCCAGAGCATCGCGAACCCGATCATCAGCACGGTCATCACCGCGATCGGGAAGATCGCGAAATCGAAGCCGAGCCGACGTCCCGCCTCGTGTTCCAAAACTACCAACAGCGCGATCCCGGCCGCAGGCGGATGCAGCGCGCGCGCCGCCATCATCGCCGCGATCGACCCGCCGACCGCCAGCCCGTCCGCATAGGGCGGCGGCGTCACCATCAGCACCGCGACCGGCACCACGGCGGAGATCATCATCCCCATCATCGCGGACCATGGCTGCGCCAGAGGCGAATTCGGCAAAACGAACAACAGCACCGCCATCGAGGCGAAGCTGGAGACGAGGTAGATCCCGGCCTGTCGCGAATGGGGCAGGGTGGCCACAAGGAAGGTCACGGCGAGGATCGCCACGCCCGCGCCCACCGCGCCGCGCAGAATGTCGACCGCGGGCCTGCGCCCCATGGAGGGACCAAAGCGGCGCAACTGGCGGCGGACATTCTTGGGCAGGTGTGAGATCGGCATCGGTTCGCTGGGGTTAACTTGCGTCAGGTATCGCGCCTGGCACGCGCGGATGCAAGCGCGGGGGGTGACGATGGGCGTCTGACGTCTTGCCTTCACGCGCGGCGCGTCTATGGTCGCACGCGAATTCTCAGGCGGGACGAAAACGGGGAGAGCGCGATGGCCGGACCGATAGACAAGACGTTGCGCGCGGCGAAGACGCACGCGAAAAGCGGAGCCTACGCCGAGGCCGAGGCGCTTTATCGCGAGGTGCTGGCAAGGTTTCCCGGCAACAAGCGAGCGCAGGCCGGGCTGGCCGAGATCGCGCAGTCGCGCGCGACCCGCCCGATGAACCCGCCGCGCCCGGTGATCGATCAGCTCTTCGGGCTGAAGAAGTCGGGCCGCGACCGTGAGGCCGCCGAGGCCGCCGCCCGCGTTCTCAAGCAATTCCCGCGTGCGCCGGTCGCGATGGAGGTCCGTGCAGCGGCGCTCTCGGCTCTGGGCGATCACGAGGGCGCGGCGGCGCTTTATCGCGAACTGGTGGGCATGTTCCCCGACGCGCCCGACGCGCATGGCAGCTACGGCAACGAGTTGATGGCGCTGAACCGCGACGACGAGGCCGTGGCCGAGTTTGAGCGCGTTCTGGAGTTGCGCCCCGGTGACGCGGTTGCGCTAAACAATATCGGCAATGCCAAGCGCCGCGCTGGGGAGCAACAAGAGTCACTCGAGATGTATCGCGCCGCTCACGAGGCCGCGCCCGATTTCGTCGAGGCGGAGCTTAACCTCGCCAACGTTTTGGTCCTGAGCAAGAAGACGCAGGAAGCGGAACGTCATCTGTCCGAAGTGCTCAGGAAATTGCCCGACAATTATAGGGCTCTGAAGACGATGGGCGATGTGCGACATGAGCATGGCGACAAGCCCGGCGCGGTTGACTATTACAATCGCTCGCTTGCGATCAATCCGGATGATGTCGAGACGATCGCCTCCCTGATCATGACGACGCGTATTTCCGAAGGCGACCCTATCGTCGCGCGTCTTGAAGCCCTGCTCGAGGCGCCGGAGCATCACGATAGGCTACGGGTTAAGCTCGAATTCGCGCTCGGAAAAGCCTACGAGGATATCGGCAATACCGAAAAATCTTTTGCTTTCTACGCGCGCGGCAACGCGCGGCGCAAAAATCTGGTGGGCTACACGATTGAGCAGGACGAGACGCTGTTCGCGCAAATCAAGCAGGCCTTCCCGGCTGCGCCCGCCGCGATCTCTGAGGCGCCGCAAGATGGTCCCGCGCCGATCTTCATCGTCGGCCTGCCGCGCTCCGGCACGACCCTGACCGAACAGATTGTGAGCGCTCATCCGATGGTCGCGCCGGGCGGTGAAATGACTGAACTGGGCGGTGCGATGTCCAGACTTGACTGGACGAACTCTGAGGACTTCCGTGCAAAGGCGGACGAAATCCGCGCAGAATATCGTGAGGCGCTGCGCGCGCATGCCAACGGCGCGCCCTTCGTGACCGACAAGATGCCACTAAACTTCCGCTGGGTCGGACCAATTCGCGCGCTATTCCCTGACGCCAAGATCGTTCATCTGCAACGCGACCCGCGCGCCGTGATCTGGTCGATCTACCGGTTGAATTTCGCGTCCGACGGCAATGCCTACGCCCATAGCCTCGACGATCTCGTGGACTATCGGGCACTGCATCAGGACCTTTCCGCGCATTGGAAAACGCTCTTCGGCGAGACGATCTACGATCTGAACTACGAACAGCTCGTGGAGAACCCGGAGACGGAAATCCGCGCGCTGATCGATTATCTCGAATTGCCCTTCGACGAGGCTTGCCTGCGTCCGCAGGACAACAAGCGCATCGCGCGCACCGCCTCGCGCGATCAGGTGGTCAAGCCGATCTACAAGGGCAGCTCGCAGGCTTGGGAGAAATACGCGCCCTATCTGGAGTCGGCGTTCGCGAAGCTCGATTGAGCCGTGGGGTTGCGCCTTCCGGGAGGCTCACTAAATTGTGAGTGTCCTTAGGTAAGCCTCCCCCGATTCCCGAGCGGTCTCGTTTTCTTTCCTTAGGTGCCCCTTGCGAGTGCGCTGCGGTAGGTCCTCTGCCGTGCTCGTGATGGCGTGGCGCTCGCGATGTTCGGGTGGGCGATTTTGCGAGTGAATGCCAATGGCCGTGTCCGTCGAGAAGATGCTGCTTGCTGCGCGTGGTCACGCGAAGCGCGGGGAAATTGCGCAGGCCGAGGCGCTTTACCGCGAAGTGCTCGGGCGCTTTCCCGGCAACAAGCGCGCGAAAGCGGGGCTTGAGGCGCTGGAGCAGGCCAGTAAGGCGAGACCCGCTGCGGGGCCGCCGCGCGCGCTGGTTCAGCAGTTGATGGGGCTGATGCAGACTGGGCGCAATCGCGAGCTGGTCGACCAGGCGAACCGCGCGCTGCGGATCCATCCTGACACCATACTGTTGCTCGAATTCCGCGCGGCGGGGCAGGGGGCGCTGGGGGACCACGCCGGGGCGGCCGGGACCTATCGCCGCCTGATCGCCTTGCGTCCTGATCACGCCGACACGCACGGCAATCTGGGCAATGAGCTGATGGAACTGGGCGAGCACGAACAGGCAATCGCCGAGTTCGAGCGCGTGTTGGCGCTGCGTCCGGGCGATCCGGTCGCGCTGAACAATGAGGGGAATGCTCTGCTCGCGCTCGGGCGGCATACCGAAGCGCGCAAATGCTTCGAGGCCGCGGTGGAAGCGACCTCGAGCGATGTGAATATACTCAACAATCTCGGCAATCTGATGCGGTCACAGGGCGATTTCGCCGAGGCGCGAGCCCGCTTGGAAAAGGGCCTGTCGATCGATCCGAGCCATGTTTTTGCGCTGAACAATCTTGGCAATATACTGCTTGCCGAAGGCGACATGGTCGGGGCGCAGGTGCGGTTCGAGGCGGCGCTGGCCGCTGACCCGAGGTATGCCGAGGCCTGGTGGAACCTCTCGCGCCTGCATCGTTTCGCGCCAGATGATCCGCTGCTTTCACAACTCGAAACGCAGGTCGCGGCGGAAGGCCATTCGGAGCATGATCAGATGTTGCTCGAATTTGCTCTCGCTAAGGCGCTGCATGATGTGGGCAGCACGGACCGGGCCTTTGAGCTCTGGCGTTCGGCCAATGCAAGCCGCAAAGTAGAGCTAGGCTACGGTATCGCGCAGGATCGCAAGCTCTTTTCGCAGCTGCGCAGGCGTTTTGACACGCCCCACCCGCCGATCCCCGAGACCGAGGCTGACCGGGCTGCTCCGGTGCCGATCTTCCTGCTGGGCCTGCCGCGTTCGGGCACGACGCTGGTCGAGCAGATCGTCACCCAGCACAGTCAGGTCGCGCCCGGTGATGAAATCGCCACGCTCGATCGCGAGATGAGCGCGCTCGACTGGAGCGACCCGGAGGCCCTGACCCGGGAGGCGGGGCGCATCCGCGCCGCCTATTACGAGACGCTCGCCGGGCTGGCCGAAGGCAAGCCCTTCGTGACCGACAAGATGCCGCTCAATTTCCGCTGGATCGGCGCGATCCGGGCGCTGTTTCCGCGCGCGCTGATCGTCCATGTCCATCGTGATCCGCGCGCGACGCTCTGGTCGATCTATCGCAACTTCTTTTCCAGCGCGGGGAATGGCTACGCGCATGATCTCGACGATCTCGTAGCCTATCACGGGCTCTATCGCGATCTGATGGCGCATTGGGCGGTGCAGCCCGGCACGATTGTCGATTGCGACTACGAGGCGCTGACGGAAGACCCTGAGGCGCGCAGCCGTGCGTTGATCGAGGCGCTCGGGCTGCCTTGGGAGGATGCCTGCCTGCGCCCTCAGGACAACGCCCGCACGGTCGCGACCACGTCGAACACGCAGGTGCGCAAGCCGATCTACAAAGGCAGCTCGCAGGACTGGGAGAAATACGCGCCCCATCTCGAGGGGGCTTTCGCGAAGCTCGCCTGAGCGCGGGCTTGCGGCGCGCAGGCGCCGCTTTAATCTGCACGGACCACTGAGAAAGCCCTCCGATGCCCGACCTGTCCCATCTCCTCGCTTTCGGTGCCGTGGCGCTTGCCATGGTGCTGAGCCCCGGTCCGAACATGATCTATCTGGTCTCGCGCACGATCTGTCAGGGGCGCGGCGCGGGTCTGGTCTCACTGGGTGGGGTGGCGCTGGGTTTTGTCTTCTACATGCTCTGTGCGGCCTTCGGGATCACTGCGATCGTGCTCGCCGTGCCTTATGCCTATGACGCGCTGCGGATGGCCGGGGCGCTCTATCTGCTTTGGCTGGCATGGCAGGCGGTGCGGCCGGGCGGGCGCTCGGCCTTCGAGACCCGCGATCTGCCGGTCGACGGGCCGCGCAAGCTGTTCGCGATGGGCTTCGTCACCAACCTCCTCAATCCGAAGATCGCGGTGATGTATCTTTCGCTGCTGCCGCAATTCATCGACCCCGCGGCGGGATCGGTGCTGGCGCAGTCACTGGCGCTGGGCGCGGTGCAGATCGTCATCTCGGTGGGCGTAAATGCTGCAATCGTGATGGGCGCCGGCGCATTGGCGCAATTCCTCGCGACGCGTCCGCTCTGGATGCGGGTGCAGCGCTGGGCGATGGGGACGGTGCTCGCCGCGCTGGCGCTGAGCGTGCTGCGCGACGCGCGACGGTGAGGCTCAGAACCGGTCCTTGCGGGCGCGGGCTTCGGTGAAGACTTCGACGGGCGTCGCGCTTTCGGGCAGGCCGAGCGCCGCGCGCAGTTTCGGATCGTCGCCGCGCAGAAACGGGTTGGTGGCCTTTTCCAGTGCGAGTTCTACCGGAACGGTGGGCCGGGCTTGCGCGCGGGTCGCGCGAACGTCCTCCATCCGGTCCAGCAGATTCGGGTTCTCCGGCTCGATCGACAGCGCAAAGCGGCCATTCGCCTCGGTATATTCGTGCCCCGAACAGACCAGCGTATCGTCGGGCAGCTCGCAGAACGCGGCGAGCGTGTCATACATCTGCTGCGCCGAACCCTCGAAGAGACGCCCGCAGCCCCAGCTCATCAGGCTGTCGCCGGAAAACAGCAGACCACCTTCGGGGAAGTAATAGGCGATATGGCCGACCGTATGCCCATCGGCGGGCAGAACCTCGACATGCTCCATCCCGATCGCGAGCTTTTCGCCGGGCGAAACCTCCTGATCGAGCTTGGGAAGGCGATGCGCATCCGCCTTGGCCCCGACGATTTTGGCCCCCGTCGCCGCCGACAGCGCCTGAACGCCATCGATGTGATCGGCGTGATGATGCGTCAGCAGGATCAGATTCGCTTTCCAGCCCCGTTCGTTCAGCGCCTTGAGAATGGGCGGCGCTTCGGGAACGTCGATCACGGTGGTTGTGTCCGTCGCCGCCTCGTGCACGACATAAGCATAGTTGTCGGCGAGACAGGGAATGATGAGAAGCTCAACGGCCATGGTGTTTTCTACCGCTTTGATTATCTTGCAACATAGGTAAGCCGAAGGAAGCGAAAGGCGCAATGCATCTCGACGTACTCGACCTGCGGAATTTCTACTACCGGACCCAGCTAGGCCGTGCGGCGCAGCGGGCAATCCGGGATCGCGTTGTTTCGATGTGGCCCGCGACGGGGCCGCAGATGACGGGGCAGACAGTGGCGGGCTACGGCTTCGCTGTGCCGCTGCTGCGCCCGTACCTCGAGCCTGCGCGCCGGGTGATCGGGCTGATGCCGGCCGAGCAGGGCGTGATGCCGTGGCCTGCGGGGATGCCCAATGTCTCGGTCCTGTGCGACGAGGCACGCTGGCCGCTCGAGACGGGCCGGGTGGATCGGTTGATCGTGATCCATGGGCTCGAGACCTCCGACAATTCCGAGGCCTTGATGCAGGAATGCTGGCGGGTGCTGGGGCCGGGGGGCAGGGCGCTGTTCATCGTGCCGAACCGCGCCGGGCTCTGGGCGCCGCGCGAAACCACGCCCTTCGGTTTCGGCAAGCCCTACACGCTGGGACAGCTCGACCAGCTCGCACGGCGGTCCGGCTTCGTGCCCGAGCGCCATACCGGCGCGCTCTACATCCCGCCGAGCCATCGCCGCTTCTGGCTGCGCTCGGCCGCGATGTGGGAACGGCTGGGCACCAAGGCAGCGGGCGTGCTGGCGGCGGGCGTGGTGATGCTCGAAGTCTCCAAGCAGGTCCATGCGCGCCATGATTCCGGCCTCGGCGCGCGGGTCCGCAAACCGCTGTCGATTCTCGAAGGGGCGGTAAAACCGGCGACGGACCCGGCCTGACAGGGAGTTAATGCCTCCCGCGGGAAAAACAGTCGAGACGCAACAATCACGTTCGCGTACCGCCCGTCGCGCAACTCTCATGTGTTCCGTCGCGGGAGGCGGATAATTATCGAACTGCCAACGCGTATTGAGGTGAATCACCCCCGCGCGGCGTTCCGTGACCAACCGGTCCAAATTCCTGTTAGCGCCCACAAAATCCTCCCCTCCCTGTCACCTTCCCGCGACGAAGGGCAGATTGGAGGCCTTCTGCTCACATTCTCGTGCTCAAGATGGTTGCGAGGGGGGGATTGCTCTGCTAGTGACCTCCCCGATAAGCGGCGCGGAGGGCATGTCTCAAGCGCGCCGGGGGAGCGCCCCAAGGCCTGTTCCGGGTCGGGGCAAAACGCATCGGAAGGGTGGACGTGTCCGAACCAGCTTCGATTTCCGCAAGCATCGCCGGCCGCTATGCGCTGGCCATTTTTGAACTCTCGCGCGAAGCAAATGCCCTCGCCGCGCTCGAAGCCGATGTCTCCGCGCTGTCGGAGGCGCTGGCTGGCTCTGACGAGCTGCGTGAGGTGATTGCATCGCCGGTCTACACGCGCGACCAGCAGGCAGCCGCAATCGGCGCTCTGGCAGGCAAGATGGGCCTGTCGGACCCGATGAAGAACGGCCTGCAGCTGATGGGCGCCAAGCGTCGTCTCTTCGTGCTGCCGCAGCTGCTCAAGGCGCTGTCGGACCTGATCGCGGACGAGAAGGGCGAAGTGACCGCAGATGTCACCTCGGCCAGCAAGCTCAGCGCCGCACAGGCCAAGAAGCTCGCCGAAGTGCTGAAAAACCAGACGGGCAAGACCGTCAAACTGAACACCGCCGTCGATGAAAGCCTCATCGGTGGCATGATCGTAAAGCTGGGCTCGCGCATGGTCGACACGTCGATCCGTTCGAAGCTCGCTTCTCTCAAGAACGCCATGAAAGAGGTCGGATAAATGGGCATCCAAGCAGCTGAGATTTCTGCGATCCTCAAGGAGCAGATCAAGAATTTCGGGCAGGACGCCCAAGTGGCCGAAGTCGGTCGCGTGCTGTCGGTTGGCGACGGTATCGCGCGCGTCTACGGGCTCGACAACGTCCAGGCCGGTGAGATGGTTGAATTCCCCGGTGGTATCCGCGGGATGGCACTGAACCTCGAGACCGACAACGTCGGTGTCGTGATCTTCGGTTCGGACCAAGACATTAAAGAAGGCGACACCGTCAAGCGCACGAACTCCATCGTGGACGTGCCGGTCGGTGAAGCGCTGCTCGGCCGCGTGGTCGACGGTCTCGGCAACGCGCTCGACGGCAAAGGCGCCATCGAAGCGAAAGAGCGTCGCGTCGCCGACGTGAAAGCTCCGGGCATCATCCCGCGTAAATCGGTTCACGAGCCGATGGCGACCGGCCTCAAGTCGGTTGACGCTATGATCCCGATCGGCCGTGGCCAGCGCGAGCTGATCATTGGCGACCGTCAGACCGGTAAGACCGCAATCGCGCTCGACACCATTCTGAACCAGAAGTCGTATAACGACGCTGATCCGTCCAACAAGCTGCACTGCTTCTACGTCGCGATCGGCCAGAAGCGCTCGACCGTGGCGCAGCTGGTGAAGAAGCTCGAAGAGACCGGTGCGATCGAATACACCACCGTGATCGCCGCGACCGCGTCGGACCCCGCGCCGATGCAGTACCTCGCGCCCTACACCGCGACCGCGATGGCGGAATACTTCCGCGACAACGGCATGCACGCGCTGATCATCTATGATGACCTCTCGAAGCAGGCTGTCGCTTATCGTCAGATGTCGCTGCTTCTGCGTCGCCCGCCGGGCCGCGAAGCCTACCCGGGCGACGTGTTCTACCTGCACTCCCGCCTGCTGGAGCGTTCGGCGAAGCTGAACGAAGACTTCGGCGCCGGTTCGCTGACCGCTCTGCCGGTCATCGAAACCCAGGGCGGCGACGTGTCGGCCTTCATCCCGACCAACGTGATCTCGATCACCGACGGTCAGATCTTCCTCGAGACGGAACTGTTCTACCAAGGTATCCGTCCCGCCGTGAACACCGGTCTGTCGGTGTCGCGCGTTGGCTCGTCGGCTCAGACGAACTCGATGAAGACCGTGGCAGGCCCGGTTAAGCTGGAACTGGCACAGTATCGCGAAATGGCGGCCTTCGCTCAGTTCGGCTCGGATCTCGACGCCGCTACTCAGAAGCTGCTGAACCGTGGTGCGCGCCTGACCGAGCTGATGAAACAGCCGCAGTATTCGCCGCTCACCAACGCGGAAATCGTGGCCGTCATCTTCGCCGGCACCAACGGCTTCCTCGATAGCATCCCGGTTTCCGAGGTCGGCAAGTTCGAACAGGGTCTTCTGGATTACCTGCGCAACTCGCGCACGGACATCCTCGACTGGCTCACGAACGAGGATCCGAAGATCAAGGGTGACGCGGCCGACAAGCTGAAAGCCGCTATCGACGAATTCGCCAAGACCTACGCGTGATTGGCCTGAAAGGACAGGGACATGCCCAGCCTTAAGGACCTTAAAAACCGGATCGGAAGCGTCAAGAACACGCGGAAGATCACCAAGGCGATGCAAATGGTCGCCGCCGCGAAACTCCGCCGCGCCCAAGAGGCGGCGGAGGCCGCGCGCCCCTATGCCGAACGGATGCATGCCGTGATGGCCGGGCTCGCGGGCTCGGTGCAGGGATCGGACAATGCGCCGCGCCTGCTCTCGGGGACCGGCTCGGACAAGGTGCAGCTTCTGGTGGTCATGACCGCCGAACGCGGCCTGTGCGGTGGCTTCAACGCCAATATTGCGAAGCTCGCGCGCCAGACGGCTGACAAGCTGCTGGCCGAGGGCAAAGAGGTGAAGATTCTCACCGTCGGCAAGAAAGGCCGCGATGCGCTGCGCCGTGAATACGGCGAGTACTTCATCGGCCACGTCGATCTGAGCGACGTCAAGCGCCTGAGCTATGACGACGCGCAGAAGATCGCCCGCGACCTGATCGGTCGCTTCGACAATGGCGAGTTCGACGTCGCGACGATCTTCTTCTCGATCTTCGAGAGCGTGATCGCGCAGCGCCCGACCGCGAAGCAGATCATCCCCGCTTCCTATGAACCGGAAGAGGGCGAAGAAACGCCGAGCGTCAATTACGACTACGAACCCAGCGAGACGCAAATCCTCGAGGATCTGCTGCCGCGCGGGGTCGCCACGCAGATCTTCACGGCTCTGCTGGAAAACGGTGCCTCGGAACAAGGTGCGCGGATGTCTGCGATGGACTCTGCGACGCGCAATGCGGGCGATATGATCGACAAGCTGACGATCGAATACAACCGCACGCGCCAGGCCGCGATCACCAAGGAACTCATCGAAATCATTTCGGGCGCCGAGGCGCTCTGACGGAACCGGAGAAAGACAGACATGGCAAGCAATGGTAAAGTGACCCAGGTCATCGGCGCCGTCGTCGACGTGCAGTTCGACGGCGAGCTGCCTGCGATCCTCAACGCGCTGGAAACCGAGAACAACGGCAAGCGCCTCGTTCTCGAAGTGGCTCAGCACCTCGGCGAAAACTCGGTGCGCACCATCGCAATGGACGCGACCGAAGGTCTCGTGCGCGGCGCCGAAGTGAAAGACACCGGCAAGCCGATCTCGGTGCCGGTCGGCAACGCCACCCTCGGCCGCATCCTGAACGTGATCGGCGAGCCCGTGGACGAGAAGGGCCCCGTGGAATCGGACGAGACCCGCGCCATCCACCAGCCCGCGCCGAACTTCGAGAGCCAGGCGACCGCTTCGGAAATCCTCGTGACCGGCATCAAGGTCATCGACCTGCTCGCACCTTACTCCAAGGGTGGTAAGATCGGCCTGTTCGGCGGCGCTGGCGTCGGCAAGACCGTTCTGATCATGGAGCTGATCAACAACATCGCGAAGGTGCACTCGGGCTACTCCGTGTTCGCCGGCGTGGGCGAGCGGACCCGTGAAGGGAACGACCTCTACCACGAGATGATCGAATCCAACGTCATCAAGCCCGACGATCTGTCGAGCTCGCAGGTGGCTCTGGTCTACGGCCAGATGAACGAGCCTCCGGGTGCGCGTGCGCGTGTCGCTCTGACCGGTCTGACCCTGGCAGAGCAGTTCCGCGACCAGTCGGGTACCGACGTTCTGTTCTTCGTGGACAACATCTTCCGCTTCACGCAGGCAGGTTCCGAGGTGTCGGCACTTCTGGGCCGTATCCCCTCGGCAGTGGGCTACCAGCCGACGCTGGCCACCGACATGGGCGCGATGCAGGAACGCATCACCTCGACGAAAGCTGGCTCGATCACCTCGATCCAGGCCGTCTACGTGCCCGCGGATGACCTTACCGACCCGGCTCCGGCCACCACCTTCGCCCACCTTGACGCCACGACCGTTCTGTCGCGTGCGATCTCGGAACTCGGCATCTACCCGGCTGTGGACCCGCTGGACTCGTCCTCGCGTATCCTCGATCCGGGCATCGTCGGCGAAGAGCACTACAAGGTCGCCCGTCAGGTGCAGGAGATCCTCCAGCGCTACAAGGCTCTGCAGGACATCATCGCCATCCTCGGCATGGACGAACTGTCCGAAGAGGATAAGCTGACCGTGGCACGTGCCCGTAAGATCCAGCGTTTCCTCTCGCAGCCCTTCGACGTTGCGAAAGTGTTCACCGGTTCGGACGGCGTTCAGGTTCCGCTCGAAGACACCATCGAGTCGTTCAAGGCGGTTGTTGCAGGCGAATACGATCACCTGCCCGAAGCAGCCTTCTACATGGTTGGCGGCATCGAGGACGTGAAAGCGAAAGCCGAGAAACTCGCCGCTGCGGCGTAAGGAGGCATTATGGCCGACACGATGCAATTCGATCTCGTTGCGCCCGAGCGCAAGCTGGCCTCGGAAGAGGCGGCGGTCGAGGTCATGGTGCCTGGTGCGGATGGTGACCTCACGGTCATGCCCGGCCACGCGCCGATGCTGACCACGCTGCGTCCCGGCAAGCTGACGATGGTGACGCGGTCGGAAACCCAGAGCTACGCGGTGACGGGTGGCTTCGCCGAGATCACCCCCGAGGGGATCACGGTTCTGGCCGAGCGTTCGCTGCCCGCGGAAGAGTTCACCAAGGAGGTCCACGATCGCCTGATCGAGGAAGCCCGCCGCGTCCATGACGAGGCGCATCCTTCGGTGGCCGACATGACCGCGAAGCTGCTGGCTGACATGGAGGCCCTTGGCTCGCATATGCTGAGCTGAGACCTCTCGCGAAAAGATTTAAGAAGCCCCGGATTTTCCGGGGCTTTTTATTGTCCGCAGTTGCGGTAAGCTCTGCCTCAGGTTGAAAGAAAGAGGCCCTCTCGCGATGATCACGATCGAAAGCCACCGTCTGGGGATGCAACGCGGCTCGCTCGTGCTGTTCTCCGACTATCAGGATGGCGGCGCCATGTGGACGGGCGAGGGCCCGCGCGAGCTGCGCAAGAAGGTTGCCTTCCCGGAAGCTTTCCGCGCGACGCCGATGGTACAGGTCTCGTTGTCGATGTGGGACGTGGACAGTAAGCACAATTCGCGGATGGACATCTCCAGCGACGGCGTCACGCCTGAGGGCTTCGTGATCGTCTTCCGTACCTGGGGCGACAGTCGTGTGGCGCGGGTGCGCGCGGATTGGCTGGCACTGGGCGGCGTCTCGCATGAGGACGACTGGGACATCGACTGATCTGCACCGACAGATCCCATGAAAAAACGCCCCGTCCATCGGCGGGGCGTTTTCCTATCTGTGGGGTAGGGCGGTTCGCAAATCGCCCCGCCGAAAGATCAGTCGAGCGCCTTGAAGTTCAGCGCCGCGCCTTCGTCCTTGATGCCCGAGAACCAGCGCGCCGTAACGGTCTTGGTCTTGGTGTAGAAGCGGAAGGCGTCGGGACCGTACTGGTTGAGGTCGCCGAAGGCCGACTTTTTCCAGCCGCCGAAGGTGTAGTAGCTCAGCGGAACGGGGATCGGGAAGTTGATGCCGACCATGCCGACATTGACGTTCGCCGCGAAGTCGCGTGCCACATCGCCATCGGCGGTGTAGATCGCGGTGCCGTTGCCGTAGGGGCTGTCGATGACCAGATCGAGCGCTTCGTCATAGGACTTCGTGCGCACCATCGACAGGACCGGGCCAAAGATTTCCTCTTTGTAGATGTCCATGTCGGGAGTGACGTTGTCGAAGAGCGACGGGCCGACAAAGAAGCCGTCCTCATAGCCCTGCAGCGAGAAGTCGCGGCCGTCGACGACAAGGTTCGCACCCTGATCGACACCCGAATTGATGAGCGACTTGATCCGCTCCTGCGCCTGCTTGGTGATGACGGGGCCGTAATCCACGTCGTCGCCGCCGGTATAGGGGCCGACTTTCAGCTTCTCGATCTTCGGAACGAGACGCTCAACGAGCGCATCCGCCGTGCCGTCGCCTACCGGAACCGCAACCGAGATCGCCATGCAGCGCTCGCCAGCGGCGCCGTAGCCCGCGCCGATCAGCGCGTCGGCAGCCTTGTCCATGTCCGCGTCGGGCATGATGATCATGTGGTTCTTCGCACCGCCGAAGCACTGCGCGCGCTTGCCGTTGGTGGCCGCACGACCGTAGATGTATTGCGCGATCGGCGTCGAACCCACGAAGCCCACGCCTTGGATCGTTTCGTGATCGAGGATCGTGTCCACGGCTTCCTTGTCGCCGTTGACGACCTGCAGAACGCCATCGGGAAGACCGGCTTCCTGCGCGAGTTCCGCGAGCATGATCGCGGTGGTCGGCACGCGCTCGGACGGCTTGAGGATCATCGCGTTACCGGCCGAAAGCGCCGGGCCCATTTTCCACAGCGGGATCATGGCGGGGAAGTTGAACGGCGTGATGCCGGCCACGACGCCCAGCGGCTGACGCATCGAGTAGAGGTCGATACCGGGGCCAGCGTCGCCCGTGTATTCGCCCTTGAGCATCGCCGGCGCGCCCATGCAGACCTCGATCACTTCGAGGCCACGCTGCACGTCGCCCTTCGCGTCGGGGATGGTCTTGCCGTGCTCTTTCGACAGAGCCTCGGCGAGTTTTTCCATGTCGCGTTCGATCAGCTGACCGAATTTCATCATCACGCGGGCGCGGCGCTGCGGGTTGACCTTCTGCCATTCCAGCTGCGCTTTCGCGGCGTCCGCGATTGCGGCATCCAGCTCGGCCGGGGTGGCCAGCGCGACCTTGGCGATCTGCTCGCCGGTGGCGGGGTTGAAGACTTCGCCGAAGCGGCCCGAAGTGCCCGCAACGCGCTTGCCGTTGATCCAGTGACCGATTTCTTCCATGAGACGCTCCTCCTACAGATAATCTTGGCTTGGGCGCACTCTAGCCTTGCGAAATTGAGCATAAAAGAGGAAGTAGTTCAAAAGCGTTTTGCATTTTTGCAAAGAGGGACGCGATATGGACTGGGACGACCTGCGGATTTTCCTTGCCGTCGCACGGGCCGAGAGCCTGTCGGGCGCCGGGCGGCGTTTGAAGCTGGACGCGGCCACGGTAGGGCGGCGCATCGCGCGGCTCGAAGAGGGGGTGGGGGCGAAGCTTTTCGTGAAATCGCCGCAGGGCTATGCGCTCTCCGAGTCGGGCGACCGGCTCCTGCCGCATGCCGAAGCGGCGGAGCAGGTCTTCGCGGGCGCCGATGAAGAGCTCTCCGGCATCGCGGGCCAGTTGACGGGGCAGTTGCGGATCGGCGCGCCCGATGGCTGCGCGAATTATCTTCTGCCGCAGGTCTGCGCGAAGATCGCAGAAGACAATCCCGGGCTGGAGATTCAGGTCGTCGCCCTGCCGCGGGTCTTCAATCTCTCGAAGCGCGAGGCGGATATGGCGATCGCAGTGTCGCGCCCGACGGCGGGCCGCCTGACCGTGCAGAAGCTGAGCGACTATCACCTCAGCCTCGCCGCCCATCGCGACTATCTCGCGAAGGCGCCGCCGATCACCTGCAAGGAGGATCTGCGCCATCACCGGATGATCGGTTACATCCCCGACATGATCTTCGACAAGGAGCTGGATTACTTCGCCGAGACCGAAGCCGAGGTGATGGGGCTCGCGTCGAATTCAGCCGCCGTGCAGACCCGGATGATCGAGGCGGGCGCGGGCGTGGGCATTGTCCATGACTTCGCGATCCCCTTCGCCCCCGGCGTGCAGCGTGTGCTGGGCGACGAGATCCGGCTCAACCGCGCCTTCTGGTTGATCCGCCACGCCGATGACCGCCGATCCGAGCGTCTGACCCGCTTCGCCGAAGCGCTGGGGCAGGGGCTTCGCGACGAGGTTGCGCGGCTCGAACACGCTGCGGTTGAAACATAACTGGCGGCCCCGTGAACCGCAAAGCCGTTGACAAATCTATGAAAGCAGTGGGACGCTTGGGTTTAGACGACGTTTTTCAAGGAGACGCCGATGCAGGTTATGCAGATTCTCAAGAACAAGGGCGAGATGGAAGTTTTCACCGTCGCCCCCGACATGAAGCTGAGCGAGGTGATTGCCACGCTTTCTTCGAAACGCATCGGTGCGGTGATCGTCTCGCAAGACGGGGAAACCGTTGACGGGATCGTCTCGGAACGCGACGTCGTGCGTGAAATCGCCCGGCGCGGTGCGGATTGCCTGGTGATGACCGCCAGTGATGTCATGACCCGCGACGTCAAGCATTGCGCGCCGATGGACAGCACCGAAGAGGTGATGAGCCTGATGACCGAGGGCCGCTTCCGGCACATGCCCGTGCGCGAGAACGGCAAGATGGTCGGCGTGATCTCGATCGGGGACGTGGTCAAGGCGCGTCTGAACGAGCTCCATATGGAGAAAGAGTCGCTTCAGGGCATGATCATGGGCAACTGATGCCGCATTGCGGCACCTTCCCGCTTGCATTTAGCCACGCAATATAGTTGCGTGCGCTGAGCTTTTTGGCGGGCGACGAGGGAGGATGCTATGCGGATCGGTCTTTACCCCGGAACTTTCGATCCGGTCACGCTGGGCCACCTCGATATCATCGAGCGCGCGATGGCTCTGGTGGATCGGCTCGTGATCGGGGTCGCGATCAACCGGGACAAGGGGCCGCTTTTCTCGCTCGAGGAACGCGTCGCCATGCTTCAGGACGAATGCGCGAAAATCACCGACCGTCGCGGCGGCGAGATCGTCGTCCATCCTTTCGAAAATCTGCTGATCGACTGCGCCAAGGATGTCGGCGCGAGCGTGATCGTGCGCGGCCTGCGCGCGGTGGCCGATTTCGAATATGAATTCCAGATGGTCGGGATGAACCGCGCGCTCGACGCCTCGGTCGAGACGGTGTTCCTGATGGCCGATGCACGGCGGCAGGCGATCGCCTCGAAGCTGGTGAAGGAAATCGCCCGGCTCGACGGGGATGTCTCGAAATTCGTCACCCCCGCCGTGCGCGATGCCTTGGTCAAGGCTTACGCAAACCGCTGATCAGCCGTTCGAGGCGGCGTTGCCTGACGTGCCGCTCTGCTGCGATTTCTGCTTCATCTGAGTGCTGCCGCTCGCATTTTCCGAGGATTTCGTGGCGTTCCCCGCCTGCTGCGGCAGGTTGTCGAGCCCCCATTGGTCGATCACCACCGAATCCTCGACGCCTTTCAGCGCAAGGTTCGCCTCGTAGTAATTGCCCGATTTGATGAGCTTGGAGGCGTCCTGCAGATGGGCGAGCGACGCTTTCGCGGGCACCATCGCCGCCGAAATCGACACGTCGATATCGTTGTCCTTCAGCGTTTTGGCGGCGGCTTTTGCGTTCCCCTGCGCCATCTGCTGATTGGCCTTGCCGACCGCTTTCTGGTTATCCGGCGTCACCGTGAAGCTTTCGCCAAGCGCAATGGAGCTGTCGAAGGGCAGGTAGGTCACGCCTTTCTTGCCCGCTTTCGAGGGCACGCCCCATTTGCTCTCGGCCTTCTCGGCGGATTGCATTTTCGCGGTGGCGTCCTTGGTCATCTTGGTCGCCATGTCGGTATTGCCGTCGAAGATCGCCAGACGCGCCGCGCGCACCTCGCGCATCGCGGTGTAGGCGTCATTGACCGTGGTCAGCAAGTCCTTGTCGGTCGAGCTTGCCGTGGTCTGCGAGACGGCGTCATTGTCTTGGCTCTGCGCGCTCTGCATTGTGGTGCCGCTTGAATTGCTGTTGGAACTCGTGGTGGCGGCATTGGCCATCTCAAAGCTCGCGGGGCCCGCGATCAGCGCGGAGGAGAGGGCGAGGGCGAGGAATTTCTTGCTGCGTTCCATGGGATATTCCCTTTCGTGACGGGGTTCAGCTAAGGCGGAGGCACCGAGGTGGCGCGCTCCATGGCCCCAAAACGTCCCGGATTTCAAAGGGTTCTATCACCATGCATCAAGGCTCGCGGCGCGGGTGAGAGGGCGCGTGCATGCTCTGCGAGCCGTGTGTGAGGGGTGAACGAAAAAGGGCGGCCCAAGATGGACCGCCCCTTCGTCATGTTCGCAATGTCCGGGGCGGTGCCCCGATCACGCTCAGATCAGCTTGCCCATCGCGACGGCAGTGTCCGCCATGCGGTTCGAGAAGCCCCATTCATTGTCGTACCAGCTCAGGATACGGACCATGCGGCCTTCCATGACCTTGGTCTGATCCATGTGGAAGATCGACGAATGCGGGTCGTGGTTGAAGTCGCTCGAGACGTTGGGCTTGTCGGTATAGCCGAGGATGCCTTTCATCGGGCCGTCAGCGGCGGCCTTGATCGCGGCATTGACCTCTTCGACGCTGGTGTCCTTGCCGGCCTCGAAGACCAGATCGACGACCGAGACATTCGGGGTCGGCACGCGGATCGCGACGCCATCGAGCTTGCCGTTGAGTTCCGGCAGCACCAGACCCACGGCTTTCGCAGCGCCGGTCGAGGTCGGGATCATCGACAGCGCGGCCGCACGGGCGCGGTAGAGATCCTTGTGCATCGTGTCCAGCGTCGGCTGGTCGCCGGTGTAGCTGTGGATCGTGGTCATGAAGCCCTTCTCGATCCCGATCGCGTCGTTCAGCGCCTTGGCGACGGGGGAGAGGCAGTTCGTGGTGCACGATGCGTTCGACACGACGAGGTCGTCCGCGGTCAGCGCACCGTCGTTCACACCGAAGACGATCGTCTTGTCGGCGCCGCTGGCGGGGGCCGAGACCAGAACGCGCTTCGAGCCGTTCTCGAGGTGGAAGGCTGCCTTGTCGCGCGCGGTGAAGATGCCGGTGCATTCCAGCGCGACATCGACATCGCCCCAGGGCAGTTCTTTCGGGTCACGGATTGCGGTGACCTTGATCTTGCCGCGGCCGGCATCGATCCAGTCTTCGCCGGTCGTGACCTCATGGGGGAATTTGCCGTGCACGGAGTCGAATTGCAGCAGATGCGCGTTCGTCTCGACCGGGCCGAGATCGTTGATCGCGATCACTTCGATGTCGGTGCGCCCCGACTCGATGATCCCGCGCAGCACGTTGCGGCCGATGCGACCGAACCCGTTGATGGCAACTTTAACCGTCATATCCGTCTCCTCTGGCTGGCTGCCCGGCAGGGAGTTGCACGGGCAGGTCTTCCGTTAACGCTAACAAGCGCGTTCAGCGCCAAAGGTCAACGGGGTGCAGCCCGATGCTAGCGCCAGAAAGCGACATATTGAACGAGATCGGCAGTTTTTTTCGCCAGAAACAGCAGGATGCGGCCGTCATCGGCAAACACATCCGCCAAAATGAGCAAAATGAGGAGGGCCCCAAGCCAGAGCGCGATCCGATTGGTCATCTATCCCCTTCGCGCGCCCTTGTTTGGCGCGTCAGTGCACGTGTCGCCCCATCGCCCCGGCCACATCGGCCATGCGGCAGGAGAACCCCCATTCGTTATCGTACCAGGCCAGAACGCGGACAAGCTTGCCCACGACCTTGGTCTGGTCCGGCGCGAAGATAGAGGATTGCTGCGTGTGGTTGAAGTCGATCGAGACTTTCGGTTCGGGGTCGTAGCCCAGCACCATGCCCATGTAGCCAGCGGCGGCCTCGCGGACGATCTCGTTCACCTCGTCGCGGGTGACGGTCTTGCGCGCCTCGAAGGTCAGATCGACCGCGGAAACATTGGGGGTCGGGACGCGCAGCGCGGTGCCGTCGAGGCGGCCTTGCAGTTCGGGCAGCACCTCGCCGAGGGCTTTCGCGGCGCCGGTGGAGGTCGGGATCATCGCCATCGCGGCGGCGCGGGCGCGGTAGAGATCCTTGTGGCGGCGGTCGAGCGTGGGCTGATCGCCGGTATAGGAATGGATCGTCGTCATCACGCCCGATTCGATGCCGATCGTGTCGTTGAGCACCTTGGCGAGCGGCGCGAGGCAGTTCGTGGTGCAGGACCCGTTCGAGACGACGTGATGCGCCTGTGTCAGTTCTCGATGGTTCACGCCGTAAACCACGGTCTTGTCGACATCGGTGGCGGGAGCGGAGACCAGAACCCGCTTCGCGCCGCGGCCCAGATGGACGGCGGCCTTGTCGCGGGCGTTGAACTTGCCGGTGCATTCAAGGACGACATCGACGCCGTCCCAGTCGAGCTCTTCCGGGTCATAAGTCGACATCACGTCGATCGGGCCGCGCCCGAGGTCGAGCGTGTTGCCCGCGACCTTCACCTGCCCGCCGAAGCGGCCGTGGACGGAGTCATATTTCAGAAGATGCGCATTGGTCTCGATCGGGCCGGTGGCGTTGATCTTGACGACCTGCACGTCATTGCGCGCGGCTTCCGCGATGTGCGCGAGCGTGCAGCGCCCGATGCGGCCGAAGCCGTTGATCCCGATGGTGACGGTCATGATGATCTCTCCGAAGCGCGTGATTTCGGCGCTGGATACCATTGCATGCAATTCGGGAAAAGGTTTTGAAACAGTATGTTAGCGTAAACACGCGGTGTTTGCGATAACATTGCGGGGCAGGGTGCGGCTTTGGCGCGAAGAGTGGCGCCAAACGGGGCGCGGCGACAGAATCTTTCGCTCAATCGTCGTCCTCCGCGACGAGGAAGATCTCTCCCGCGGCTTCCATCTCGCGGATTGCGGCGACGACCGCGCTCATCGCCTCTTCGGCGTCTTTCTCTTTCACCTTTCCCAGATTCGCCATCTCGTCGCGCAAGCTTTGCGCCATGCGCTGGGACATGTTGGTGAGGATGAACTCCGCCGCGGGCTGCAACGGGCCGGTCGCCCCGGCAAGCGCGACGGTCAGCTGCGCCTGGTCGACCACGCGCAGCACTTTCGGGATGTCGCGTGTATCGATGCGGGCGGGGATATTGGCGAAGGTGAAGATCGCCTTCTTCACCTCGTCGGCGAAGGTCTTGTCCTCTTCCTCCAGCCCCTTGAGCACCGCGTCGCGGGTGGCGGAGGCCGAGTAGTTCAAGATCGCGCCCACCCGCTCCACCGGCCCGGAATCGAAGGCTTTGGGCGGGGTGGCATCCAGTTGCGCTGCGAGCGCCTGCCCGATCCGCAGCACGGTTTCGGGCGCGACATTGCCGGTCAGCGAGACCGCATAGGCAATCCGCCGCGCCTTCTCTCCGGGCAGCAGCCCGAGCAGTTCGGCAGATTTCGCGACCGACAGCTTCGACAGCATCACTGCGCCTACTTCGACGCTTTCGCCTTCCAGCACGGGCAGAAGCACCTCTGCGGTGAGCCCCGCGATCCGCTCCCACGGGTCGGCGCGCGATGAGCTGGAGGCCAGCCTGCGCAACCGGTTCGAGGCCGAAGGCGAGAGCTGCCCGTCGAGCAGTGACAGCGCGCCTTCCAGCCCGCCGGGAAAGGCGATGCCCACAGCTTCAAGTTCTTCACAGAACTCTTCCACCACGCTCGCGATGGTAGCGCGGTCGACCAGACGCAGCTGTGCCACAGCCTCGGTCAGTTCGGTCTGGTGATCGTCGCTCAGCTCCGTCAGCGGCAGTTTCAGCCCTTCGGAGGCGAGCAGCCGCACGATGATCGCAGCTTTCTGGCGCCGCGTAAGCGGTCCCGGCCGGGCGGATTTGTCGCCAGCCGAGTCGGACCCGGCCATATGACCGAGCGCCATGGGCGCGATCGCATTCACCGCGAGAACCTCCGTGCTGGGCATCGGCCGCGCGGGCGGCCAATGCGGTTTCGCGGTCAGCTTTGCACGGAGGCCGTTAAGACGGGATTACCGTCTCAGCGGTCAGCTGGACTGCAGGACGCAGGCACTCGCGTCCTTGTCCCAGACCTGGCCCTGCGGGCAGGACATGGAAGCCTGATGGCCGCTAAAGCACTCGGCCGACGCGGCCAGAGGAGCGAGGATCAGCACGGCGGCTGCAAGGATGGTTCGGGTCATCTGCAATCTCCCTTTGCTAGATGCCCCAGCGTAAGCCCGAATCGCACGCGCCGCCTATAGTCGGCTGACATAGGCGGCGCGGAACGGGCTTGTTTCTCGATTATTCGCCGAAAACGCGGGCGAAAATCGTGTCGACATGCTTGGTATGGTAGCCCATGTCGAACTTCTCGTTGATGCCGTCGACGCCGAGAGCGGCCACGACATCCTTGTCGGCGAGCAGCTGTTCGCGGAAATCGACGCGGTCTTCCCAGACCTTGAGCGCGTTGCGCTGCACCATCGCATAGGCGTCTTCGCGCGACACGCCGGCTTGCGTCAGCGCCAGCAGAACGCGCTGGCTCATCACCAGACCGGGGAACTTGTTCATATTCGCGAGCATGTTCTCGGGGTAGATGATCATCTTGTCGACGACGCCTGCCAGACGGTTCAGCGCGAAATCGAGCGTCACGGTCGCGTCGGGGCCGATGCCACGCTCGACCGAGCTGTGCGAGATGTCACGCTCGTGCCAGAGTGCCACGTTCTCCATCGCCGGGATCACGGTCATCCGCACGAGGCGGGCGAGGCCGGTGAGGTTCTCGGTCAGGACGGGGTTCTTCTTGTGCGGCATCGCCGAAGAGCCTTTCTGGCCCATCGAGAAGAATTCCGCACCTTCGAGCACTTCGGTGCGCTGCATGTGGCGGATCTCGATCGCGACGTTTTCAATCGACGAGGCGATGACGCCGAGCGTGGCGAAGAACATCGCATGGCGGTCGCGCGGGATCACCTGCGTCGAGATCGGCTCCGGCTTGAGGCCGAGCATCTTGCAGACATGCTCTTCCACGCGCGGGTCGATATTGGCGAAGGTGCCGACAGCGCCCGAGATCGCGCCGGTCGCGACTTCTTCCTTGGCGGCCTGCAGGCGCGCCTTGTTGCGGTCCATCTCGGCGTAGAAGCGCGCGAAGGTCAGGCCCATGGTCGTGGGCTCGGCATGGATGCCGTGCGAGCGGCCCACGCGAACCGTGTCCTTATGCTCGTAGGCGCGCTTCTTCAGCGCCGCCAGAACCTTGTCGAGATCGGTCAGCAGGATGTCGGCGGCGCGCACCAGCTGCACGTTGAGGCAGGTGTCGAGCACATCCGACGAGGTCATGCCCTGATGGACGAAACGGGCCTCTTCCGAGCCAACATGCTCGGCAAGGTGTGTCAGGAAGGCGATCACGTCATGCTTGGTGACGGCTTCGATCTCGTCGATACGGTCGACGTCGAACTCGACATCCTTGGCCTTCCAGACGGCCTCGGCATTCTCTTTCGGGATCACGCCCAGCTCGGCCTGAGCATCGCAGGCATGCGCCTCGATCTCGTACCAGATTTTGAACTTGGTGGCGGGTTCCCAGATGTCGACCATCTCTTTGCGGGCATAACGCGGGATCATCGGCGGCCTCTTGATTGCGTGTGGTTGCGCGCTTGTTAGACTGCACCTGCCTTTGGGGCAAGGGAGAGACAATGCCGCAGCTGTCGGATTTCGAGGGGAACTGGGTGCTGACGCGCCAAATCCTGCATGCGGATGGCAATGAGGCCCGTTTTGACGGTCATGCCTGCTTCGCGCCCGAAGGGGTCGGGCTGCATTATCGCGAGAGCGGCGAGCTGGTGATGCCGGGCGGTCAGAGCTTTCATGCCGAGCGCAGCTATTTCTGGCGAGCCGAGGGCGGGCAGATCGCCGTGGCCTTCGAAGATGGGCGCCCCTTTCACAGTTTCGATCCGCTGAGTCCGGCCGCGAGCCATTGGTGCGACCCCGACGATTACCGGGTGCGCTATGACTTCGACGCGTGGCCGAAGTGGCGGGCGATCTGGCGGGTGCAGGGGCCGCGCAAGGATTACGAGATGATCTCGGACTATGTGCGAAGCGCGGGGCAGCCCTGACGCGGACGCTCTTGTCGCGGGCGGGGACGCGCGGCAATCTGCGGGGATGAAAGACCTTGTCGCCACACCGATCCTGCAAAATCGCCTGAGCTTCGCGCCCTGGGCCGATCCGCGCACGCGGCGGCTGCCGGGGGTGATCCCGGTGACATATGAGGATTGGCTCGAGGTCGATGATGCCTATGCTGCACAGATGGGCCTGCGCGACCGGCTGATCGGGGAGGCGCGCGATCTGGTGCTGGGCCTGTCGGATCACGGACGGCCTGCGGCGGAAGAGCTCTACGATCTGATCTTGCCGATACTTCCGGCGCTGGGGTTTGGCTTCGGCGCGGATACGGTCACGCGGCCCGATGGGGCGGTGGTCGCGCTGGATCGCACGGACCCGCTCGCCACGCTCGGGCGGCTGCTGCAATGCGATCTCTGCCTGATGGAAGCCGATGAGGCCGCGTTCGGTCATGCCGAGCATGTTCTGACCGGCGGCGTGCTGTGTTTTCCCTCGGGCTGGACGCTGCGCGAGAAATTCATGCGCCCGATGATGCGCATTCACGAACCGATCGAGATCTACACCGACGATCTCGGCAAACGGGTGCAGCGCTTGCTGGATGGTGTGCGTGAGGGCAGGGGCCTGATGCGTGGGACTGCTTCGCGCTCGGCGGCACATCTGCATGATCCGCGCTCTGAATACGAATTCGCTCACGCGCCCGCCGACGCCCCTTATATACGGGTGGAGCGGCAATGCCTGTTCCGGCTGCCGCGCACGAATGCCGTGATCTTCTCGATCCACACCCAAGTGGTGCGGCCCGAAAGCCTGAGCCCGGATCAGGCGCAGGCCTTGGCCGAGCACCCGATCCGGCAGGCGGATTAAGCTTCCTGCATCAGCCGCCAGCGCGTCTCGGCCATATCCTGCGAGACCATGCCGGGGATCAGAAGCGCGTCGATCAGCCACCACAGGCCTGCGAGGCCAAGTGGGATGAAGCCGATCAGGATAGGCGACAGGAGCGTGCCGATCCCGGTCAGCGCCAGCATCACCACGCCGGAGAAGACGCGCCCCATATACATCCGGTGCACGCCAAGCATCGGCAGCATGAACCACAGCACATAGCCCAGAAGGGCGGACTTCTTCTCATTCGCGACGCGCTGCTCGATATAGAGGGCGCGGGCATCGTCTCGGGTCATGTTAATCTCCATAACATCTTCCCAGCCGATATGGGCAGTTGTGCCGTGGGATCAAGAGGGGCCGGTAAATCCACCCTGTCGGCGGGTCTGCGCGGGCGTCCGGTTTCATAACCTTTTAACCAAAAGTGACCTTAGGGAAGTTTTGGCGCTAATCGCCTTATGCGCGAGTGCCGTGAGGCTGCGGATTTCCGCAGTGCTGAAAAAATGTGACATAAAAAACAACAAGATAAATAACAGTGATCAACGACTTGTGATTTTTTTCCGTGATCTCTTTATAGCCCCGAGCCGCAACAATTGTCGGCTTTCGTCACAATTATGGACGAATCAAAGATGAAAACCGGGTTAAAGAAAAGCGGGCTCGAAGGTTCGCACTCTGAGGTAGGGTAATAGGGGCGAAAATGTCGGATCTCTCGACCAATTTCGAGCTTGCAAGTGTAACGGATGCCACCCAGGCGCGGTCGCGCATTCTGCGCTACGAGGGCATGGGCAAGCGTCTGTTCGACATTCTCGCCGTGCTCGCGATCCTTCCGGTTCTGCTGCCGCTGATCGCGCTTCTGGCTCTGGCGGTGCGCGCCGATGGCGGTCCCGCCTTCTATTCGCAGATCCGCGTCGGGCAGGGCGGCAAGCGGTTCCGCTGCTACAAGCTGCGCACCATGCATGTCGATGCCGAGGCGCAGCTCGTGCGTATGTGCAACGAAAACCCCGCGCTCGCGCTGGAATGGTCAGTGAACCAGAAGCTCGACGACGATCCGCGGATCACCCGCATCGGCCGCTTCCTGCGCCGCACCAGCCTCGACGAGCTGCCGCAGTTCTTCAACGTGCTGTTCGGGACGATGAGCCTCGTGGGGCCGCGCCCCTTCATGCTCGACCAGGAGGCCAGCTACAAAAGCGCGATGGGCCTAGCCTATTACAAGATGCGCCCCGGCATCACCGGGCTGTGGCAGGTCGCCGGGCGTTCGACCACCGCCTTCGTGGATCGCGTGCGCTTCGACGAACGCTATTACGCGAGACTGTCGCTGCTGAACGATCTGTGGCTCTGCGTGATGACTGTCGCGGTGGTGCTGCGCCAGACGGGGAAGTAATTCCAACACCGGTTGCGAGAGAGAGACGGCTTGTAACCTGCCAACGGGCGCTCCCTTCGGGGGGCGCCCATCGTCTTTCAGCCTTCGACTTGCAGGAAGCGCAGTCCGCCCTTGTCGAGCCAAGCCGCACTCAAGAGCCCGGTCTCATAGGCGCCGGTATCGACCGCGATGCGGCCCTGATCGGCGACAGGTTGCTCCACGACCCAATGGCCGAAGGCGATCCAGACCCCGTCACGCCGCGTCATCTGCCCGAACCGGGGATGACCCCAGAGCAGCGCATCGCGGCTCTGGCGTTCCATCGGGTGATAGGGGTCGGCCCCCGCATGGGTCGCGGCGAAGCGCCCTTCGCGCCACATCGCGGGGCGCGCATCGAGCCATGCCAGCAGGTCCGGCCCCAGCGCGCGGGCGAGGTCCATCCGCAGTGCATCCAGCACCTCCGGGTCGGTCTCGCGCGGATCGGGCGCCGCGATGCCGTAGCTCTGCAGCGTCTGCAATCCGCCCACGCGCAGCCAGCCGGCGGTGCGCGCATCGGGCGACAGCAGGAAGTCGAGCATCATCCGCTCGTGATTGCCCATCAGGCAGATCATCCGCGAGGGATTGGCAAGCTGCGCCGCATGAAGCGTCGCCAGCACCCGCGCCGAATTCGGGCCACGGTCGATCATGTCGCCCAGCGTGATGATCCGGGCCTTCGCGCCTTCCGGTTCCTGCCCGATCCGCTCGAACATCTTGCCCAAGAGATCGGCGCGGCCGTGAAGGTCCCCGATCACGCAGATCGGCGCCTCCGGACGGGGCAGCCCGTTGGGTGCCGAGGAGGGAGCGGTCTCTGGTTTGAGACGGGAGAGTAGAGAGCGCAACATATGGGGAAATCCGGAGTTATGCGGGGTGGAAACCAACGCGTGGCTGGGACATAACCGTCGTAAGACGTGAGCGAAAGGGGCTCACATAAAAATGGGCGGCAAACCGCCCCCGTGGCAAGGGCGGGTCTTGAGGGGCATGGCGAGACGCATTCTGATCGTGGTGGAGAACCTGCCGGTGCCGCTGGATCGCAGGGTCTGGCTGGAGGCCACGACATTACGCGCGGCGGGCTACGAGGTCTCGGTGATCTGTCCGATGGGGCGCGGCTGGGACGCGGCCTATGAAAAGATCGAGGGCATCCATATCTACCGCCACCCCGCGCCGCCGGAAGCCCATTCCGGCGCGGTCGCCTATGCGCGTGAATACTGGCACGCGATCAAGGCGTGGTTCCGGTTGGCGAAACGGGTGAAGCGCGAGCGTGGCTTCGACGTGATCCAGGGCTGCAACCCGCCCGATCTGATCTGGCTTCTGGCCTGGCGCTACCGGCTGTCGGGCGTGCGCTACATGTTCGACCATCACGACGTCTGCCCGGAGCTGTTCGAAGCCAAGTTCGGCAAGAAGGGGCTCCTGTGGGCCGTGATGCGCATCTGGGAGCGGATCACCTTCGCCAGCGCCTCGGTGTCGATGGCCACCAATGAGAGCTTCCGCAAGATCGCGATCACCCGCGGCGGCATGGCCCCCGAAGACGTCTTCGTCGTCCGCTCCGCCCCGCGCGTCGAGACCTTCCTGCCCGGGCCCGGCGATCCCGCCTATCGCAAGGGCGCGAAGACCGTGCTCGGCTATATCGGCGTGATCGGGCAGCAGGAGGGGATGGACCTGCTGGTTCAGGCGGTCGAGCATCTGGTGCGCAAGCTCGGCTACAGCGATCTGCATGTGGTGATCGTGGGCTTCGGGCCCGAACTGCCTACCGTGGAGGCCGACGTCGCGGCGCGGGGCCTGAGTGACTATTTCACCTTCACCGGCCCGCTCTACGGCGAGGATATGCTGGCGGCGATGAATGCGATCGATATCGGCGTCGCGCCCGATCCGAAAAACGCGATGAACGACATCTCCACCATGAACAAGGTCATGGAATACATGACGCTCGAGAAGCCCTTGGTGCAGTTCGAATTGACCGAAGGGCGGGCCTCTGCAGGGGAGGCCGCGCTTTATGCCCGTGCCAATGATCCGAAGGACTTCGCCGCCCGGATCGCGGCGCTGATAGAGGCGCCCGAACGCGCGCGTTCGATGGGGCGGCTGGGCCGGGCGCGGGTGCTCGATGCGCTCTCCTGGGATTTCTCGGCCCGACAGCTCCTTGCGGCCTACGATCGGATATTCTCCAAGCTGGGGAAATAAAGCCTGCTGATTGAGCGGAATTGTTTCTTATAAATCGTTCTTTTTGCTCAAGTTTCGCCAAGATTCCAGTTGCGCGCCGCCCCATTTGCGCCACAAACTCAAGGGGCGGACTGGGAGACGGTTCGCCCTATATCGTTAAGCATTCGACGTGGACCTTATATGGCGCATTGGAGGACATCGGCGGTGGCTTTTACCGCACTGGTTGTGACCAGTGTGGCCAGCTCTGCCTTCGCGGGTGATCTGCGCGAAGCCACGCCTCACGCGACCGGTGATCTGACGGGCCGCGCGCTCTATGATCCGGTGGCACATGCGCTCGCGATCGGGCTGACGCCCGCGATGGCCGATGCGCGCGTGGATCGTGCGATCAAAGCCGTGGAAACCTGCCCGCTTGTCTTCGACACGCGCAACCCGATCCCGGGCTGCTGGGGCGGGAGCGTCGCGCTGGGCTCGTAAGCCCGCTCAATCCGGAATCGAGGCGCTCAGCTGGGGCAGCGACTGCCCGATGAAGCGCGTAAGCCGCCGGTCGGCTGCGCGGATATCCTCGTCCCGGCGGATCGGCGTGACATAGCGCACCAGCGCGCCATCGGTCCGCCCGCGCGTGATCCCATCCACGATCACCAACAGCTTCGCGCGCCAGTCGCTCGTCATCGCGCGGCCACGCCCGTCGAACCAGTAATAGACCAGTTGCCGGTTGAGCCCCTTGGTGATGATCGCGCGGTTGACCTCAAAGGAGGCGCGGTGGGGCAGGGCGATGCGATGCGGGCGGAAGGCGCTGACCTCCCAACCGCCGACCGGCAGGCAGACCTCGGGCGAATGGATGCCGTCGCCCTGGCTCTGATCGGCATACCAGGCGACGAACAGGTTCACCGGCGCGTCCTGAGCGGGGTCGGCATAGACCGCGTTGAGATAATCGCTGGCCGCTAGGACTTGCTCGGTCGCGGGCTCCAGCGGGCGGCGCGTGCCCTGCCAGCCATCGATCTGCGTCGGGAAGGACGACAGGGGCGCGCGCTCCGGCGGGAGCGTCGTCATCTGCGGCAGGCCCGACCAGAGAGCCAGCGCGACCCCCGTCACGATGACCGCGAGCCCCAGATCGCGCGACGGCGCGAGGTTGCGCAAGCGTCGTGCTTCCGGCGCGAAACGGCGATAGTCCAGATCGAGCGCCTCGGAGAGCGGTTTCGGCTCCGCCACCAGCCGTTGCAGCCCGATCGCGGTGAGGCTGAGGATGGCGATCGCCGCGCCGAAGATGACCCAGCCCTCGAAGACATGCAGGAAGCCCTCGGCCTGTTCGATCCCATAAGCGTCGACAAGGATCGCGACCATGCCGATGCGCAGCGAATTCAGCAGCACCGTCAGCGGCGCGGCCATCACGAACAGCACCGCCTTATGCCAGAACGGCCCGCGATAGAGGATGCCGAACAGGTAGGAGAAGCTGAGGATCGGGAAGAGATAGCGCAGCCCCGAACAGGCATCGGCCACCTGCAGCTTGTAGACGCCGAGGTCGATCACGTTGCCGCTCAGATGCACCGGGATGTCCGCGGCGCGCACCAGCATCACGCCCAGCTCCGACGAGACGAGTTGCAGCGCGATCGTGAGCTTCCAGTAGAGGATCTGTGGCAGCGGCAGCATGAAGATCAGATGCAGCACCGGCTTCCAGTGGCGTTTGCCCGCCTGCCAGCCCATGCTCAGCAACACCAGCCCCATCATCCAGATAATCAGTGCATAGGTCACGAGATCGGCGATTTGCGCGCGCGTCCCGAAGACGGCGAGGGCGAGCGCCACTGCGATCACCGCGACGCCTTGCCAGCGCTGCGGGCGGGCCTCCAGCGTGAGCGGTGCGTGATGCAATTCGCGCGCAAAAAGATAGAGCGAAATCAGCGGGATAAGCGGTCCGTGGCTATATTCCGGCGTGGACCATGCGGCCCCGAGGCTGGCTAGCCCCAATGCGAAGAACGGATAGGAGAGGACGGCCAGCGTCAGCAGGCCGAGCGTCCCCCATGGCAGGGCACGCACCTCGCGCAGAGGGGGGCTCGTGGTGATCATCTCGACTGCTCGCTCATAGGCCGTCTGACGCGGCGCTTAGCATGAGCTTACCCTGCGAGAGCTTTGATCCAAAGACAAAATCAGCGCTGGGCCGGGGCCGGGCGCGGGGTGTTGCCCGACGAGCCCTCTCCGGTCAACGCCGCAAGCTGCGCCTGCGCGCCCCGCATTGCGGGCGGCAACGGCTCTCCGGCGAGGCGCAGCGCATCGCGCAGGGCGGCTTCGGCCAGATCGGGCTCTTCCAGCGCGATCAGCACGGCGGCGTAGTGATATTGCGCAAGCGCGTTCTCCGGCAATCCGGCGGCGGCAGCGGCGAGCAGGGGGCGCGCGACCCCGTAATTGCCCAGCCGGTATTCCGCCCAGCCATAGGTGTCCTTGAAGGCGGGTTCGGGCCGCTCGCGGAAGCGTTTCGCGATCTGCGCCGCGCGCTCGAGGCTGGGGCGGTCGCCGCGATGGGTGCTCAGCAGGCTCGCGAGGTTATTGGCCACGATCAGGTCGCCGCTGTCGCGGGTGTAGAGATCGTCATAGGTCGCGATCGCCGCGTCGAACCGGCCCGACTTCTCCTCCGAGCGCGCCCGGTAGAGCAGCAGCAGCGGATCGGCCTGCGGGGCCTTTTCCAGCGCGGTCTCGATCACGGCAAGCGCGTCGCCCTCGCGTCCTTGGGCCGCAAGCAGGCGATAAAGCTGGCGGGCCGGGCGCGGATCGGCCGGGTCTTCATGCATCAGCGTGCGCAGCCCGGTCTCGGCCCGAACGGTGTCGCCCTGAATCGCACAGAGGTTGGCCTCCAGCAGCCGCAAGCCGCGATTGCCGGGTTGTTCGTTCAGTTGCGCCTCAAGATAGGCGCGTGCCTCGCCGCCCCGCCCGGAGGCCAGTTGCGCCTGCACCACAGCCGAGACCGCCGCCGCCGAGACCGCAGGGGCCGTGGTGACGCCGTCTTCGCCGGTCGCGGGCATCTGCACCAGGGTTTTCAGCGTCTCGATCGCGCTCTCGCTGCGGCCGCGCCCCATCAGGATCGCGGCGCGGATCGACTGCGCCAGCGCCTCCGTGCCCGGGGCGGAAGATGTGCCGAGCCGGTCCGCGATGCGATGGGCGAGCATCCAGTCGCGATCGGCCAACGCCAGATCGGCCTGCCGCTTGAGCAGCCCGGGGCTGTTGGGGGTGACCGCCACGGCCTCGGCCAGAACCGTCCGCGCGGCGCTGGCGCGGTCATGCGCGAAGAGGAAATCGACATAGCGGATCGCCTCGGGCGCGGTGCGCCCCGCCGCATCATAGGCCTGGCTGAAGCGGCCCATCGCCAGATCGGGCGCGCCTTCTCGCAGATCGGCCTCGCCCAGCAGGGTCAGGGTCTGCGGATTGTCGGGGGCTTGCTGCAGCGCGCTGCGCAGATCGGTGATCGCCAGATCGAGGCGATCCTCCTCGATCCGCCACGCCGCGCGCTGCTGCAGGGCAGGGACGTTGGTCGGATCGGTCTTCAGGATGGCCGCGATCTCGGTTTTCGCCTTATCGCGCTGCCCGTCATGGTCGAGCATCCGGGCGTAAGCAGAGCGCAGCTGGCGCATCTCCTCGCTGTCGGGATGGCTTTCGATCAGCGCCTGCATCCGCGTTAAAGCCGCCGCCCGGTCCCCGGCCTGAAAATCCAGATCGGCCCGCATCGCGGTGAAGATCGCCTCATTCGACTGGCCCTTCGACTGCGCGATGAGCGAGTCGAGTTCCGCCCGCGCGGCCTCGGCACCTTTCGCGCGGGCCAGAAAACGCACGAGTTCCAGATAGCCGCCCGTCTGCTGGTCTCGATCTGTCGCGAGCTTGCGCAGGAAACGCGCCGCCCCCGCCGGATCGTCGCGCAGCACATACCATGCGATGAGGGCCGTGCGGGTTTTCGGGTCTTCCGGGAATAGCCCCTGCATCACTTCGAGCTGCGCGCCGATCTCCGCGTTCGCGCCGCGCTTCGAGATCAGTTCCAGCTTGAGAACCTGCAGCCGGTATTGCGCCGGATCGCGGGCCAGCGCCGCATCGAGGGCGGCCAGCGTCGCCGCGTCGTCGCCTTGGGCGTTGCGTGCGTCGATCAGCACATGCCAGCCGGTCAGGATCTCGGGATGCGCCGCGGTCAGCGCCTTGGCCTGCGCCGCGATTTCGGACTGGCGGCCCGTGTCGCGCGACAGGCTGGCCTCTCGCAGGTCGAGCGCCAGCTGCACCGCCTGCGCGCCGGGATCGTCCGGGGCGAGTTCCTGTACCGCGTCGACCTGCTTTTGCGCGCGCGGCAGGTTGCCCGTGCGCAGAGACAGCTCCGCAAGGATGCGATGCACCTCGACCGTCTCGGGATATTGTTCGAGCAGACGCAGATATTGGCTGAAGGCTTCCTGCAGACGTCCCTGCGCCAGCAGCAGATCGGCATAGGCGCGCCGTGCGGCCTTATGGGTGCCGTCATATTCGAAGACGTTGCGCAGCTCGACCATCGCGCGGACGGGATCGCCCTCGGCCAGAAGGGTCTGGGCCGATTGATAATGGGCTTCGGCCTTGTCTGCGTCACTCTTGCAGCCGCTCAATGCGAGCGCCGCGCAAAGCGCGAAAAAGCTCGCGCGCGCATACTGGTATCGGGGCATCTGTCTTGCCTGCTCTGCTACTGCGCTCTGACCGGCGCTTGGCAGAAAGGCTAGCTGCTCCGACGTCATCTATAAAGAGATTTGAACAGCGCCCCCCTGTCTAAATAGCCAGTTTTCCTAGGAATAGACGCGTTTTTGCGACAGTTTCGCCTCAGCCACTCGCGAATTGCTCACGAATTCTTGCGTAAGGCGGGGAGATGCAGCTTACTGGCGCAAACAAATCCCAGAGGCCAAAGGCCCGGTACAGGCATGAACGAAATCTACACCGAATTCTTCGGGTTGGCAGAGCGTCCCTTTTCGTTGCTGCCCGATCCCGATTTCCTGTTCTGGTCTCCAGAGCACAAGCACGCGGCGACGATGCTCGAATACGGGCTGTTCTCGCGCGCGCCGATCACGCTGATCACCGGCGAGGTGGGGGCGGGCAAGACAACGCTGCTGCGTCACCTGATGGCGACGATCTCCGAGGACGTGACAATCGCGCTCGTGTCGAACGCGCGCGGCTCGCGCGATGACGTGATCCGCTGGATCATGCTGTCGCTCGGCCAGCGGGTGGAGGCGGGCGAGGATTACGTCCTGATCTACGACCGGTTCCAGCAGCTTCTGATCCAGGAATATGCCGCCGGGCGGCGCGTGGTTGTGGTGATCGACGAGGCGCAGAACCTCGATGCGGGCGTGCTCGAAGAGCTGCGCATGATCACCAATATCAACGCCGACAAGGACGAGCTGGTGCAGCTGATCCTGATGGGGCAGCCGGAACTGCGCGACCTGATCGCACGGCCCGAGCTGCGCCAGTTCGCGCAGCGTGTGTCTTCCGGCTTCCATCTCGGGCCGATGCCCGCCGATTGCGCGCAGCCCTATATCGCCCATCGCCTGCAGGTCGCAGGCGCGACGCGCGAGATATTCACCCCCGAGGCCGCGCAGAAACTGCACGCCCATTGCGGCGGCCTGCCGCGGCTGATGAACCAGCTGGCCGATCTGGGGATGGTCTACGCCTACTCGGCGCGTTCGGAGATCGTCACCGGCGAGATCATCGACAGGGTGATCGAGGACAACGTCTTCTATCTGCCGGTCGAGACCCAGCGCGCCAAGCCGCGCGTGATCGCGCCCGCGCCTGACACTGCAGCGACTGCTGAGGCCGCGCCCGCCTTCCTCCACAGGGGAGGGCGCTGATGCGGGAGCTCCGCTTCTACGCAGCCCTGTTTGCCCGGCGGGTCCACTGGCTCTTGCTGGCGGTGCTGCTGGGCGCGCTTGTCGGTCTGGCGGCGGGGCGGATGATTACGCCGATCTACGAGGCGAAGGCGCTTCTCGTCGTCGAGGGGGACCGCATCCCGGACGGTCTGGCGGCCTCGACCGTGCGCACCGACACCAATGCCAAGCTGCAGGTGATCCGCAAGCGGGTGCTCTCGCGCGAAAGCCTGCTCGACATGGCGCGGCGGATGGCGCTGTTTCCTGACCTGCGCACCGAGTCTGGCGCGCGCAATGCCGATGCGGTTTTCGAGGCGCTGCAGAACTCGGTCGAGATCGAGATCTCCGAGCAGAGCAAGTCGCGCTCCGCCCCGAAAGACGCGACCTTCATGACGGTGTCCTTTCGCGCAGGCGCCCCGGCTCGCGCTGCGCGGGTCGCGAACGAGCTGGTGACGCGCATCCTCAAGGAAGACAGCGATATCCGCACCAAGGCCGCGCGCGACACGCTCGATTTCTTCTCGCGCGAGGTGGATCGGCTGGAAGGCGAACTGGCGAAATCCTCCAGCGCAATGTTGCAGTTCAAACAGGAGAACGGCGACGCGCTGCCCGAAGAACTGCCGCTGCTGCGCGACCGTCTCGCCGCTGTGCAGGCGGGTGCGGAGAGCCGTCTTGCGCATGTGAACGAGACCGAGACGGAGATCGACCGGCTGGTGCGGCTGCGCGAAGCGGCGGGGCGTGTGGTGGACCGCGACGCGATCTATCCGCCCTCCGCGCGCGAACTGTCCCGGCTCGAGGCGCAGCGAGACGCGCTCAAACCGCTGCTGCCCGCCGATGACGCACGCCTCGCGGCGCTGGGCGCGCAGATTCAGGAATTGTCGCAGCAGGTGACGCTGCCGCTGCCGAAAGCCAACTCCGCCTTCGAGAGCCGTCTGCGCGAATTGACGGATACGCTTTTCGTGGCGCAGGCCGCCGGGGATGCCGCCGATCTGAAAATCGCGCAACTCCGCGAGGCGATTGCGAAAGTGCCCGCCAACGCATCGGCGCTCGAGGCGCTGCGCCGCGATCACGACAATCTCGCCGATCAATACGACAGCGCCGTGAAAGCGCGCGCCGTAGCCGAGACGGGCGACACGATCGAGTCGCTGGCCAAGGGCGAAAAGCTGACCGTGATCGATCAGGCGGTCGCGCCGGGAGAGCCGGTAAAACCCAATCGCAAGACGCTCGCGCTGGCAGGCGTCGGGGTGGGGCTTTTGTTTGGTCTCGTGGCGATTGCGCTGCGCGAATTGCTCAGCACCGGAATCCGCCGCCCCGAGGACCTGCAGCGCCATCTGGGGATCTCCGCTTTCGCGACGCTTCCCTATCTGAGCACGCCCGAAGACACGCGCCGCCGTCGCCGCAAGGTGCTGGTCTCCGGCTCGATGGTCGGCGCGGCTTTTGTCGCCGTGCTGGTGCTGTTCGGCGCGTTCTACATGCCGCTCGACCGGCTGTTCTGAGGCAAGGAGGCGAGAGATGGCCGAAAGATTGCGAGACGCGATTGCCAAAGCCCGCGCCGCCCGCTCGGGCCGCGCAGCCTCCGAGCCTTCGGTCCGGGCGCAGGTCGTCCCCGGCAGCGACGGTATCACGGCGGGCGCGTGGCAGGCGCTGACGCCGATCGCCCCGAATTTGGGGCGGTTGCGCGGCAAGCGCATCGTCAGCCCCGATGGCAGCGCCGAGAGCGCCCCGATCGACCTGATGCGCACCAAGATCGTGCAGCAGATGCGGGCCAATGGCTGGCGGCGGCTCGCGATCACCTCGCCCTCGGCGGGCTGCGGGAAGTCGACCGTCGCACTCAATCTCGCGCTGAGCCTCGCACGGCAGCAAGAGCGGCACACGCTGCTCATCGAGGCCGATTTCCGCAAGCCCTCGCTGTTGAAGCTGCTCGACGCGCCGCGTGGGCCGCAGATCTCCGAAGTGCTTGGCGGGACGGCCGAGTTTGCCGATCACGCGTTGCGGCTGGGCGGCAACCTCGCGATTGGCGCGAATAGCAAACCGGTCGAGACCCCGGCCGAACTGATCCAGTCGCGCCGCGCCGCGGAGGCGCTGGAGCGGATCGAGACGATCTACGCCCCCGACCTGATGATCTTCGACACCGCGCCGGTGCTGGTCAGCGACGATACGCTCTCGCTCGCCGCCCATGTCGATTGCGTGCTGATGATCGCCGCGACCGAAGAGACCACGATTCAGGAAATCGATATCTGCGAGCGCGAGCTGGCCGAACGCACCAATGTGATGGGCGTGGTGGTCAATAAATTCCGCTTCGCCGCCCCCGAATACGGCTACGCCTATGGCTACGGTTACGGGGCCGCGACGGAGGAGGACTGAGCGGCCGACCGCTTTGCCTTCCGTCATGCCCGTGCCATATAGCTTCGGTAAGCGCGCGGCCCCCGCCTGCGGGGGCTCTGACCGCGCCAAACCCTGCTGACGAAAGGCCGCCATGACCCGCATCATCTCTTCGCTGTCCGAGATTTCCGATCCCTATGACGCGCTGTTTTGCGACCTCTGGGGGTGCCTGCATAACGGGGTCAAGGCGTTTCCCGCGGCCGTCGAGGCGCTGCAGGCGTATCGTGCGAAGGGCGGCAAGGTCGTGCTTCTGACCAACGCTCCGCGGCCCGCGAAATTCGTGATGGAGTCGCTCGACAAGCTGGGCTGCCCGCGCGACGCCTATGACCTCGTCGTCTCCTCCGGCGATGCCGCGCAGGATGCGATGTTCGCGGGCGCGGTGGGCAAAAAGGTCTGGCATCTGGGCCCGTCCAAGGATGACGGGTTCTTCACCGAGGTGCCGGAAGAATGGCAGGGGCAGGCCGAGATCACCCGCGTCGATTTCGACGAGGCCGAGGGCATCGTCTGCACCGGTCCCTTCGACGAGGTGAACGAAGTCCCCGAGGATTACCGCCCAAAGTTCCTGCTCGCGAAGATGCGGGAACTGCCGATGCTTTGCGCGAACCCCGATATCGTCGTCGATCTGGGCGACAAGCGCATCTACTGCGCCGGCGCGCTGGCTGCGCTTTATGAGGAAATGGGCGGCGAGGCGATGTATTTCGGCAAGCCCCATCCGCCGATCTACGATCTCGCGCGGCGCAAGCTGAGCCGTCTGGGCGGTGCGGAGGATGCGCGCATTCTCGCCATCGGCGACGGGATCAATACCGATGTGGCCGGTGCTGCGGGGGAGGGGATCGACTGCCTCTTCATCTCCAGCGGTCTGGCGCATGATCAGTTCGGCAGCGATCCGCAGAACCCCGATCCCGAATTGCTGCGCACCTGGTTGGAGGCGCGCCAGCGCGACCCGCTCTACACGATGGGTCAGCTGAACTGAGCGGAGCGTAAAATCCAGGCGGTAACTTTGTTGCGCCTTTTGTCGCGGTAGGGTAAAAAAGTTGCGCAGGCGTCTTGCCTGTGCTCTGCCGCATGTGCTATGCCGCAGTGCAACATAAACTTCCGGCTGGGACCTATGGATATGCTCGACAACCTGCCCCGTGGCACGATCTGCATCGAAGATCTGGAAATCGGCATGGTGCGCTACCTCCGCAAGGAGGTCACCGACCGCGACATCGAGATGTTCGCGGAGGTCTCCACCGACCATAACCCGGTCCATCTGGACGATGCCTATGCGCAAGACACCATTTTCGAGGGTCGAATCGCGCATGGCATGCTGACCGCGGGGCTGATCTCGGCAGTCATCGGCGAGCAGCTTCCCGGTCATGGCACGGTCTATCTGGGCCAGTCGCTGAAATTCATGGCCCCCGTGCGTCCCGGCGATGTGGTCTATGCCGAGGTGAAGGTGACGGCGATCGACCATTCGCGTCGCCGTGTCACGCTTGAAACCCACTGCGCGGTGGGCGATACGGTGGTCGTGAAAGGCGAGGCGCTGGTTCTGGCGCCCTCGCGCAAGTTCGACTGACCCGGCGACCTCGCCGGAGGGCGGGGTGGATGAAACGCTTGACCACTTGGAAATCGCTGGAGAAATCCGCGCGCGGGCCTTCCGTCGCGATGGGCAATTTCGACGGCATCCATCTCGGCCATCAATCGGTGATCGATCAGGCTCGCGGGAAAGATGCGCCGTTGGGCGTCATCACCTTCGAGCCCCATCCCCGCGAATTCTTCGCAGCCCGGGCAGGCAAGACCCTGCCGCCGTTCCGGCTGATGAACCCCGAGGCGCGCGCCAACCGGCTCGCCAAGCTCGGGGTCGAGCGGCTCTATGAGCTGCCCTTCAACGAAGAACTGGCCGATATGAGCGCCGACGCTTTCGCGCGCGAAGTGCTGGCCGAGGGGCTGGGCGTGACCCATGTCGCGGTGGGCGGCGATTTCCGCTTCGGCAAGGGGCGCGAAGGCGACACCGCCATGCTGACGGAGCTGGGCGCGAAATACGGCTTCGAGGTCACCGTCGCACCGCTTCTGCATGTCGAAGGCGTCGAGGCGTCTTCGACCGCGATCCGCACCGCGCTGGCCGAAGGCCGCCCCGAGGATGCCGCCGCTATGCTGGGCCACCTGCACCGGATCGAGGGCGCGGTGCTGCATGGCGACAAGCGCGGCCGCGATCTGGGCTATCCGACCGCGAATATGTCGATGGCCGGGCTGCATCTGCCCAAGCTCGGCGTCTATGCGGTGAAGTTCGACGTGCTGACCGGGCCGCATAAGGGCAGCTATACTGGGGCTGCGAGCCTCGGCGTGCGCCCGATGTTCGGCGAGAATACTCCGAATCTCGAAACCTTCGTCTTCGATTTCAAAGGTGACCTCTACGACGAGCATGTCTCGGTCGCGCTGGTCGAATTCCTGCGCCCCGAGATGAAGTTCGACGGACTCGAGGCGCTGGTCGCGCAGATGGATGCCGATTGCGCCCGCGCGCGGGAGATACTGGCTGAACGCTGAGGGTCGCGCCCGACCTCGGGTGGGCGCTTTATGTCGTCAGTGGCTGGGCGCTTTATCTCGCAAGCCCGGATGACGCTTGAACCCGCGACACCATCGCCAATGCGCCCTCCCGGGCGGAGGTCGGGCGCGGCCCGGGGCTGGTCGCCCCGCGCCAAAAGTCGTCGGTCTGCCCGTCCCGCCATGTCCAAATCGCAGATCCGCTCACGATCCGCCGATCTGCCCTTTCCATTTCCCCGCCGCTGCCCCATTTTCCGCCGCATGACCAAACTGCGCCCCGAGTTCTGGAAACTGCCGCTGAAAAAGCTCACCGCCCCCGAATGGGAGGCGCTGTGCGATGGCTGCGGCAAATGCTGCCTGAACAAGCTCGAATACGAGGATACGGGCGAGGTCGTCTTCACCCGCGTCGCCTGCCGGCTGCTCGATGGCGAGAGCTGCAGCTGCACGCAATATGACATTCGCCACCAGTTCGTTCCCGAATGCGTCACGCTCAGCCCCAAGACGATTCACAAGATCGCCTATTGGATGCCCGCGACCTGCGCCTACCGGCTGCGCTTCGAAGACAAGCCGCTGCATGACTGGCACTACCTGATCTCGGGCTCGCGCGAGACGGTCCACGAGGCCGGGGAAAGCGTGCGCGGCTGGACCGTGCCCGAATTCGAAGTGCCCGAAGACGAGTGGGACGAATACACGATCGAGGATCTCTCATGAATTTTGCCTCCGACAACACTTCCGGCGCCCATCCCGCCATTCTCGAGGGCCTGATGGCCGCGAATGAGGGTCATGTGCATTCCTATGGCGACGACCCGATCACCGAAGGCGTGCAGGCGAAGATCCGCGAGATTTTCGAGGCGCCCGAGGCGCGCGTCTATCTGGTCGCGACCGGGACGGCGGCCAATGCGCTTTCCTGCGCGGTTCTGACCCAGCCCTGGGGCGCGATTTTCTGTCACCGCAACGCCCATATCGAGGAAGACGAATGCGGCGCGCCGGAGTTCTACACCAATGGCTCGAAGCTGGTTCTGGTCGATGGGCCGGACGCGAAGATGGACCCGGACGCACTCGCGCGCACCATCGCGCATACCGGGCGCGGCGGCATCCATAACGTGCAGCGCGGCATGGTCTCTATCACCAACTCGACCGAGGCGGGCGCGGTCTATTCGCCCGAGGACGTGAAAGCCCTGAGCGATGTCGCCCGCCGCTTCCATCTGCCCGTGCATATGGACGGCGCACGCTTCGCCAATGCGCTCGTCTCGGCGGGCTGCACCCCGGCGGAGATGACCTGGAAGGCGGGCGTCGACGTGCTCAGCTTCGGCGGCACGAAGAATGGCTGCATGGGCGTCGAGGCGGTGGTGATCTTCGATCCCAAACGCGCCTGGGAGTTCGAGCTGCGCCGCAAGCGTGGCGGCCATCTCTTCTCGAAACACCGCTTCCTCGCGGCCCAGATGCAGGCCTATCTGGCCGATGATCTTTGGTTGAAGACCGCGCGCCATGCCAATGAAATGGCACGCAAACTCTCGGAAGGCATCGGCCGGATCGAGGGCGCGAAGCTGATCCACCCGACGCAGGCCAACGCGGTCTTCGCCGCCCTGCCGCGCGGGGCGCATAAGCGCGCGAATGCGGCGGGGGCCTATTACTACCTCTGGCCGTTCGACCAGTCGCTCGAAGGCCCCGAGGACGAGCTTCTGGCCGCGCGACTGGTCTGTTCCTGGGCCACGACGCCCGAGGAAATCGACGCCTTCCTCGGACATTTGGCGTAATCAGCGCCGCCCCCTCAACGCCGCCCGGGCAGGTCGCGAAACGCGATCTTCTCGGGCGGGCCGTCCCATTCTGGATGCTCCGCCTGCGCGGCCTTCAGCGCCCCGCGGAACCTGCGGATCGCCCCGAGGCCCGGAATGCGCGGGATATGCGCCAGTTCCCAGTGAATCCCGTTGATCGGATCGTCGAAGAACACCGCGCAATAGCCCGGCGCATAAACGGGATATTCCTGCGGAGCGTCCGTCACCGACAGCCCGCGCGGGATTAGGAAATCGCGGTGAAACGCATCCACCTCGACGCGTGACTTCGCCCAGAGCGCGATGTGATGGATGCCCACGGCGCGCGCCGCGTGATCCAGTTTCTCGCCCGAATGCGCGGGCTGGATGCCGATATAGGAATGCGGCATCGGGAAGCGCGCCATGTAATAGGTCGAGCGATAGCCGATATCGAGCGTCCAGAAGCTCTTATATCCAAGCCATCCGAACATCGCATCGTAGAAGGCGATCGACTTGTCATAGTCGAGCACCGAAAATTCGACGTGATTGACCCCGCGCCAGCGCATGAACGCCCTCCCTTCGGTTGCCTCCACACTAGAGGGCGCGCGCGACGGTGCAATGACGTCTCACGCAGATGGGATGGGGTAGGGCGGGTGCCACGGTTGCGCAGGGCCCGCCTGCCGCACTGTTGCGGGCGAGACCTCGAAGAGCACCAGATGGCTCAGATCAGGGCGTGAGCGCGAGGCGTAGAGTAGCCCCTGTGCGCCACCTTCGCGTGCTCGATCCGAGAAGCGCCAAGTGGGCGAGGGGGCGCCGCTCGCTCTCCCATCCTGCCAGACCACGGACGCCGCCGCCTGATCGGGCGTGCCGCGCAGGTCGTCCATCGCCTCTGTCATGACCTCCAGCGGCACGATCACCCGCGACGGATCGCCCGCCCGCACATAGCGCCTCAGCGCCACGCCAGCGCCTTCGGCACTCAACGAAGCATAGAGCGCCACTTGCCCGGAATAATGAAACCGGCCCTCCGGATGGCGGGCCGGTTCGCAAGCCTCGTCGGCGCGGTCGGCAGAGAGGATCCGCCAGACCGTGCCGTGAAAAGGGATCACTCAGCCTCGCCCTGCTCGGCGAGGAATTTCTCGGCGTCGAGCGCGGCCATGCAGCCCATACCCGCCGAGGTGACGGCCTGACGATAGGTGTGATCGGTCAGGTCGCCCGCAGCGAAGATGCCGGGCTGCGAGGTACGGGTCGAACCCGGCTCCACCCAGACATAGCCGCCCGATTGCATCTTCAGGCTGTCCTTCACCAGCTCGGACGACGGCGCGTGCCCGATCGCCACGAAGAACCCGTCGCAGGGGATCACCTTCTCAGACCCGTCGGCGGTGGATTTCACCCGCACACCGGTCACGCCGAGCGGATTTTCGTCGCCTAGGATTTCCTCGACCGTGTGATTCCACTCCACTTCGATCTTGGGGTTCTTGAACAGGCGATCCTGCAGGATCTTCTCCGAGCGCAGCGTGTCGCGGCGGTGAATCAGCGTCACCTTTGAGGCGAAATTGGTCAGGAACAGCGCCTCTTCCACGGCGGTGTTGCCGCCGCCGATCACAACGACTTCCTTGCCGCGATAGAAGAAACCGTCGCAGGTCGCGCAGGCCGAGACGCCGAAGCCCTTGAACTTCTCTTCCGAGGGAAGCCCCAGCCATTTCGCCTGCGCCCCAGTGGCAAGGATCACTGCTGCTGCCTCGTAGGTCGTGCCCGAATCGCCTTTCGCGACGAAGGGGCGCTTCGAGGTGTCGAGCTCGGTGATCATGTCCATGATGATCTCGGTGCCCATCGCGCGGGCATGCTCTTCCATCTTCACCATCAGGTCGGGGCCCTGAATCTCGCTCTCGCCGGGCCAGTTCTCGACCTCGGTGGTGATGGTCAGCTGGCCGCCCGGCTGCATGCCTTGCACCAGAACCGGCTCGAGCATCGCACGCGACGCGTAGACCGCCGCCGTGTAGCCCGCAGGGCCGGAGCCGATGATCAGAACCTTGGTTTTCTTCGTCTCGGACATGCCTGCCTCCTTGGAATTCTGCCCGACGGATATAGTCGGAGCGAGGCCCGCCGAAAAGCCCCCGCTTTCCGCGACAAATAGCACTTGCGGAGCGGTCCGCGAAATATTATTGCGCATCCTCTCTTCCAGCGGTAAGTTCTGCCGCAACGCACGAAGGATTGTTTCAACATGCCCACCTCCCGGCTCGACGACATCGACCGTAAAATCCTTGCCGAACTGCAGGCGGACGGGCGGATGACGAATGTCGAACTGGCCAAGCGTGTGGGCATTTCGGCCCCGCCCTGCCTGCGCCGCGTGCGCACGCTCGAAGAGGCGGGCTACATCCGTGGCTACCATGCCGATGTGAACCCGCGCGAGCTGGGATTCGAAGTGCAGGTTTTCGCGATGGTGCGCCTGCACAGTCAGGCCGAAGCGGATCTGTCGAACTTCGAGTCGCGCTGTCGCGAATGGCCGCTCGTACGCGAGTGCCACATGCTCAATGGCGAGATCGATTTCGTGCTGAAATGCGTGGCGCCGGACCTATCGAGCTTCCAGAGCTTCCTGACCGGCCAACTCACTGCTGCCGAGAACGTGGCCAGCGTGAAGACCTCGCTGGTGATCCGCTGCGCCAAGGACGAACCGGGCGTGCCCTTCGACGTGCTCGAAGAGCGCATCGCCAAGCTGGCCTGAGCCTTACTCTGAATTGAACCGTTGTCGGAGGGGCGCCGCCCCTCCCTTCGCTGTCGCGAATTCCCACCCCGGGATATTTTCGCAAGAGCGAAGGGCGGGCGGCTGTGACTTCGCTCTTGCGAAATATCCCGGGGGAGAGGGCAAAGCCCGAGGGGGCGGCGCCCCCCTTTAGCGGGTCTCTTTCGGGCGCAGCACCAGCCAGATCAGCGCGGCGCCCGCCAGCGTCAGGAAGGGGATCATCGCGAGATTGACCGCTTGCCAGCCCGCTTGTGCATTGCCGCTCTGGGTGCAGTTCATCAGCCCGCCCGAGGCGAGCGAGGCGAGGAAGACGCCACCGAAGACCACGAAATCGTTCATCCCCTGCACATGGCCGCGCTCTTCAGGGCTATGGGCGGAGGCGAGCATCGAGGTCGCGCCGATGAAGCCAAAGTTCCATCCGAGACCGAGAAGGATGAGCGTGGCATAAAACTGTGCGAGATCGACGCCGCTCAGCGCCATTGCACCCGCCGCGGCCAGAATCACGAGGCCGGTGCCCACGATCACTTCTTTGCCGAAGCGCGCGATCAGGTGGCCGGTGAAGAAGCTCGGCAAATACATCGCCAGCACGTGAGCCGAGACGATATTGGCCGCGTCTGCCTGCTCGAACCCGCAGCCCACGACCGCAAGCGGCGTCGAGGTCATCACGAGGTTCATCAGCGCATAGGAGACCATGGCGCAGATCATCGCCACGAGGATCACCGGGTCTTTCAGCAGCTCGCGCCGGGTGCGGCCCTCGTGATGTTCGTGCTTCTTGCGCCGTCCCGGGGCGGGGATGTCGAGGAAGGAGAACAGGATCGGCCCGAGCGCATTGATCGCGATGATCGCGAGATATGTCGCCATGAAGGGCACGACCATCGCCTCGCTCGTGACTTTCACCAGCTGCGGGCCGATGATCGCGGCCACAAGCCCGCCCGCCATCACATAGGAGATCGCCTTGGGCTGGAACTCCGCGCTGGCGGTGTCGGTCGCCGCGAACCGGTAGAACCCCTGCGCCGACATATAAGTGCCGGTGAAGAACGACCCCAGCATGAACAGCGCAAACGACCCGTGATAGAGCGCATAGGCCGCGGTCGCAGCCCCCAGCGCGCCCATCGCATTGGCGAAGATGAAGCCCGCGCGGCGGCCTTTCGCGGCCATGAATTCCGACATCGGCTGCGCCGAGAGGACCGAGCCCAGAATGATCAGCGACAAGGGCAGCGTCGCGAGGCAGGGATTGGGCGAGAGCATCTGGCCCGCAAGACCGCCCACCGTGAAGATCATCGGCATCTGCGCGCCCAGAAGCGCCTGGGCCAGAACCAGCACGATCGTATTGCGCTTTTCGCGAGAGGCGGGAGGGGCGGTCATGTCACTCATGACAGCTTGCTAGCGTGGCGATTGGGGGCTGGCAAGCGGGCGCGGCATGAGGCAGGGTGTCGCGCATGGTTGGACGTATCATTACCTGCGAAGACGATATCGCCGAGGGCACCGAATTTCTCTGCCGCACAGAGCCGCGTTTTGCCGAGGTTTGCGCGCTGACGGGGCCGTGGCCTCTGCGCCGCCGCGAGGACGGGTTCGAGGCGCTGCGCGACGCGATCATCGGCCAGCAGGTCTCCGTCGCCGCCGCCAATTCCATCCGCAACAAGGTGATCGGCGCGGGCTATGGCGATCCGGTCTCCATCGCGGGCGCCTCGGAAGAGGACCTGCGCGCCTGTGGTCTCTCGCGCCAGAAGGTGCGCTACCTGCAGGCGCTCTCCAATTCCGGCGTCGATTTCGAGGGTCTGCGCGCGATGCCCGACGAGGAGGTGGTCGCCCAGCTTCTGCCGATCCCCGGCATCGGGCGCTGGACGGTGGAGATGTATCTCATCTTCGCTCTGGGCCGCGCCGATGTCTTCGCGGTGGACGATCTCGCGCTGGCCGAAGGAGCGCGGCTCCTGTTCGATTTGCCCGAGCGGCCCAAGCGCAAGCAATTCAATGAGCTATCGGCAGCCTGGTCGCCGTGGCGCGCGGTTGCGGCGCGCGGCCTCTGGGCCTATTACGCGGCCTGTAAAGATCGTGAAGGAGTTGCCCCATGACCCGCAAGCTGGACGCCGGACGCAAAGAGCCGCAATCGGGGGTGGTGAAATCCGCCGTGGTGTTTCTGCATGGCTATGGCGCGGACGGGGCGGACCTGCTGGGCCTCGCCGATCCGCTGGGCCAGCACATGCCCGACACGCTGTTCCTGGCGCCCGACGCGCCCGAGCCCTGCCGCGCGGCGCCTTACGGGCGGCAATGGTTCCCGATCCCCTGGATCGACAATTCCAGCGAAGCGGAATCCGCCCAAGGTCTCAAGGACGCTGCGGCCGACGTGGATGCTTTCCTCGATTCCGTGTTGGAAGAGCAGGGGCTGACGCCCGCGCAGCTCGCCGTGATCGGCTTCTCGCAAGGCACCATGACCGCGCTCGAAGTGCTGCCGCGTCGGGCCGAGCCTGTCGCGGGGCTGGTGGCCTTCTCGGGCCGTCTTCTGCGCCCGGAAGCCTTGGGCACTGAGGCGATCTCGAAGCCGCCGGTTCTGCTGATCCATGGCGATCAGGATCCGGTCGTGCCCTTCGCCGATATGGGCAAGGCGGGCGATGCGCTGGTCTCGGCGGGGTTCGATACCTATGCCCATGTGATGAAGGGCACCGGCCACGGGATCGCGCCCGACGGGCTCTCGGTGGCGCTGTCCTTCCTGCAAGACAAACTGCCGGGCTGAGATGCCCGCGGCCGCCGATCGCCGCGGCACCTGCAACCTTGCCAAACGCTCGCGCAGCGTCATTTCTTTGTCATGGCTGTTTGCTACCCATGCCGCATGGCAGCAATCGCGAGATCAAGAGGCTTGCCAGATCGCGAACGCCATATATAGTCATGGATAAGGCAGGGGCGGACCCCGCCCCTGAGCCGAGGCAGGCGACAGGGCGAGGACGGAGTCACCCATGCTGGACGAGTGCGACAGGACGAATTTTCGAACCCAATTCACCCGCGAACCGGCGGCGCTGAGACAGCACCCGGCGCTGGTGCTCAACGCCGATTTCCGGCCGCTCTCCTATTACCCGCTCTCGCTATGGCCTTGGCAGGAGGCGATAAAGGCGGTCTTCCTCGACAGGGTGACGATCCTCGCCGAATACGAAGAGGTGGTGCGCAGCCAGAGGCAGGCCTTCAAAATCCCCTCCGTCGTCGTCCTCAAAGAATATGTCCGACCCCAGAAGCGCGTGGCTTTCACGCGCTTCAATCTTTTTCTGAGGGACGAATTCAAGTGCCAGTATTGCGGCAAGCGGGGCGATCTGACCTTCGACCATGTGATCCCGCGCTCGCGCGGTGGAATCACCAGCTGGGAGAATGTCGTGGCCGCCTGCGCGCCGTGCAATCTGCGCAAGGCCAACAAGCCGCTGGAGCGCTCCGGGATGCATCTTCTCAAGCCCGCGCGCCAGCCTCAGCCCGAGGATATGCTGCGCATCGGGCGTCGCTTCCCGCCGGGCTATCTGCACGAAAGCTGGATGGACTTCCTCTACTGGGACACCGAGCTGGAAGCCTGAGGAAGCTTAAAGAAAAGGGCGCGCCGTCTCCGGCTCGCCCTTTTTCGTATTGGTGAAAATATCCCGGGGGGCTTGCGCAGCAAGCGGGGGCAGAGCCCCCTCAGTGCCCCGCCGCGACCTGACCGCCATTCGACAGCTTGTCGATGATCGTCTCGGTCGCGTGGTTCATGCCCACGACCTTCACATCCGTGCCGGACATCCGGAACTTGCCCACCGCCCGGTCGAGCGCCGAGACCGAGGAGATGTCCCAGATATGGGCGTGGGTCAGGTCGATCACCACGCGGTCGAGCTTCTCCTGGAAGTCGAAGGCGCGGTTGAACTCTTCCACGGTCGCGAAGAAGATCTGGCCCTTGATGTAATAGGTCCGCAGGTGATGCGCCTCGTTGTAGCGCGAGGAGATCTCGGTCATCCGCGCGATCTTGCCCGCGAAGAAGATACCAGAGAGCAGCACGCCCACCAGCACCCCGATCGCGAGGTTATGGGTGGCGACGACGAAGGCGACGGTGGCCAGCATCACCACGTTGGACGACATCGGCATCGTGCGCAGCTGTCCCAGCGAGGCCCAGCTGAACGTGCCGATCGACACCATGATCATGATCGCCACCAGCGCGGGCATCGGGATGCGGCCCACCCATTCGCCCAGCACCACGCAGAAGATGAGAAGCGCGATCCCCGCGGTCAGGGTCGACAGGCGCGTGCGGCCGCCCGAGGTGACGTTGATCACCGACTGGCCGATCATCGCGCAGCCCGCCATGCCGCCAATGAAGCCGGTGCAGAAATTGGCGATACCCTGACCGAAGCATTCCTGACGACGGTCCGAGCGGGTGTCGGTCATCTCGTCGACGATGTTCTGCGTCATCAGGCTTTCCAGAAGGCCGACGACCGCCACGCCCACCGAATAGGGCAGGATGATCTGCAGCGTCTCGAAGGTGAAGGGCACGTTGGGGATCAGCAGCGAGGGCAGCTGATCGGGCAGGGCGCCCATGTCGGATACCGTGTGCACGTCGTTGAGCCCCAGCCCCATCGAGACCGCGCTGAGCACGAGGATCGCGATCAGCGGCGAGGGAATGGCGCGGAAGAAGCGCGGCAGCAGGTAGATGATCGCAAGGCCGAGTGCCACCAGCGCATAGGTCGCCACGACCGGCACATTGGCCGGGTTCAGCTCGGGCCATTGCGCCATGAAGATCAGGATGGCGAGCGCATTCACGAAGCCCGTCATCACCGATTTCGACACGAAGCGCATCACCGTCCCGAGGTTCAGCGCCCCGGCAATCACCTGAAGCACGCCCGCCAGCACCGTTGCGGCCAGTAGGTAGTCGAGCCCGTAGCTGCGCACCAAGGTGCCCATCAGCACCGCGGTCGCGGCGGTCGCGGCCGAGATCATGCCCGGGCGGCCACCGAAGAAAGCGGTGATCGTGGCAATCATGAAGGAGGCGTAGAGGCCCACTTTCGGGTCCACGCCTGCGATGATCGAGAAAGCGATGGCCTCGGGGATCAGCGCGAGCGCCACCACGAGACCGGAGAGAATGTCAGCGCGGAAGTTGCCAGTCCACTGGCTGCGCCATTGCGACAAGGTCATACGGTTGTCCTGCAATTAGAAAGGCCCGCGACCGGGGAGGGGCGGGCCGGAGGGATGTGAGATTTGGCGAAGCCAATACCCGGGTGACGTAGCGATGCCAAGCCCCGCAGGTCGGGTTTTAAGAAAAATTCAAAGAGGATTAAGCCGGATTGCCCGATTTCGTGGCAAAATTCGCGAGACTGGTGGCCAGATCGCCATAGCCCGTAAAACGCCGCTCATAGCGCAGGCCGAGCCGCTCCGCGGCCTCACGCGCCTTCGCGTCGAGCGCGGGATCGTCGGTCTGGGCCTGATAGATCAGCCGGTCATAATTGCCGAACATCATCGGGATCAGCTCGGGGTGGCGGTCAAAGCCCATCGGCTTCCAGACGAAAGCGTCGAACTGCCGGGTCAGGAAATCGGTGAGGTAGAAGGCCGTGATTTCGTCCTCGGCGGTCTCGGCAAAGGCCGCGTTGCCTTCAAAAAACGAATAACAATGGGGACCTTCGACCATCTCGACCCCCAGGGATTTGCACTTTTCCAACAATTGCCCGCCCGTGCCGCAATCGGCATAGACCACGAAGATATCGTCATATTCGTCGCGATAGCGCAGCACCGCCTCTTCGACGGCGGCGGTGATCTTCTCGGGGTACAGGTGCAGATTGGCAGGCAGGCAGGTCAGGTCGATGTGATCCCAGCCATTGATCCGCTTGAGCGCGAGAATTTCCCGCGCCAATGCCCCGCAGGCGATCAGCAGAAGACGCCCCGAGCCCTCGGGAGCTAAACCATTTTCGGATAGGATCGTGTCGCCGGGAAGCGAGGCAGCTTTCTGGGCGGTCATTCCACCCGTGCCATCATCCGGGCAACGCCTGCTGCGACGAGAACCATCAGCCCGAGCATCGCCATCGGCACGCCCGATGCGGCAAAGGCCCAGATCGTCAAGCCCGCCAGAACGATCACAAACAGGATCAGCAGCAGAAAATGTGGCAGCGGCATTTCTCGTTTCCCCCTTCTCTTCAAGTATGGGGCGGGGAAGCGCACATGAAAAGGCCCCGATGAAAAAATCGGGGCCTTCTCCATGCATATCAGCCTAGATGCGCGCGCGATCGGCGATCAGGCGCTCATCTGGTTGTGCTTGCGGGCGATGAAATCCTTCGCCGTTTCCACCGCTACAGCGGCGTCGCGGCAATAGGCGTCGGCGCCGATCGCCTTGCCGAATTCCTCGTTGAGCGGCGCACCGCCCACCAGAACGATGTAGTCGTCGCGGATGCCCTGTTCCTTCATCGTGTCGATCACGACCTTCATATAGGGCATCGTGGTGGTCAGCAGCGCGGACATGCCGAGGATGTCGGCCTCTTCGCGCGCGATCGCTTCGAGGTAGTTCTCGACCGGGTTGTTGATCCCCAGATCGACGATCTCGAAGCCCGCGCCCTCCATCATCATCGCAACGAGGTTCTTGCCGATATCGTGGATATCGCCCTTCACCGTCCCGATGACCATCTTGCCCATGCGCGGCGCGCCGGTTTCGACCAGCAGCGGCTTGAGGATGGCCATGCCGCCCTTCATCGCGTTCGCCGCCAGCAGCACTTCCGGCACGAACAGGATACCGTCGCGGAAGTCGTTGCCCACGATAGTCATACCCGCGACGAGGGCCTTGGTCAGAATGTCATACGGCGTCCAGCCGCGGTCGAGCAGGATGCGGGTGGCCTCTTCGATCTCTTCCTTGAGACCGTCATAGAGGTCATCCATCATCTGCGCGGTGAGCTCGTCGTCGTCGAGTTCAGAGAGGATGATATCGTCTTCGTCTTCGGCCATGTCCAATAGTCTCCTGCTAGCCGGTGTTACCCTGTGGTGAGGCCGTGGCCCCGTCAAGTCTTGGCGATTTGCGACATGCGCGGTGTTTTGTCCGACCTCGCATGGTGTTGGTAGGTCCGCATCCGGACTCTACTTGGCAAATGTTCTCATTTCGTTCTAAATTCCGGGCATGAGTCTGCCATTCGACCTTCCTCCCTCGACCCCATCCGAGCGTCTGCGCGCGCGCGGTGCCGCGGCGCGCCCCGTGGGCCGGTTCGAGCCCTTCACCCGCGCGCCCGAGCATGACGGCTGGGACATCCCCGAAGAGGAACGCCTGACGCGCACCGAGGTTTCGGTGGAGCGTCCGCGCTCCGTCATCACCCGCAACCAGTCGCCCGATGTGCCCTTCGAGCGCTCGCTCAATCCCTATCGCGGCTGCGAGCATGGCTGCATCTACTGTTTCGCGCGGCCCAGCCACGGCTATCTCGGCCTCTCGGCTGGCTTGGATTTCGAGACCCGGCTGATCGCACGGCCCGAGGCGTCGCAGGTGCTCGAAGAGGAGCTGCGCAAGAAAAGCTACCGTCCGAATGTGCTCGCCATCGGGACGAATACCGATCCCTACCAGCCGCTCGAGCGCAAGATGGAGATCATGCGCGCCGTGCTGGAAGTGCTGCAGGCCTATCGCCACCCGGTCTCCATCGTCACCCGCGGCTCGACCATTCTGCGTGATCTCGACATCCTCGCGCCGATGGCCGAGGCAGGCTTGGCGCAGGTCGGTGTGTCGGTCACGACGCTCGACGCCAAACTCGCCCGCGATCTGGAGCCGCGCGCGCCCAGCCCGCCGACCCGTATCCGCATGATCCGCGAATTGTCGCGTGCCGGTATCCCGGTGCGCGTCATGGCCGCGCCGATGATCCCGGGGCTCACCGATCACGAGCTGGAGGCGATCCTGACCGAGGCGCGCAGGGCAGGGGCCAAGGCCGCATCGATGATGCCGGTGCGGCTGCCGCATGAGGTGGCGCCGCTTTTCGCCGACTGGATGGAGCGGCATCACCCCGGCAAGGTCGAGAAGGTGCTGGGCCGGATCCGCGACATGCGCGGCGGCAAGCTCAACGATCCGCGCTTCGGCGAGCGGATGAAGGGCGAGGGCGAGATGGCGGAACTGTTGCAGCAGCGGTTCAAGCTGAGCTGCAAGCGGCTGGGCTTCTCGCGTCATCTGCCTGATCTCGACGTGACGCAGTTTCGCGTACCGCCCCGGCCGGGCGATCAGCTCGAACTGTTCTGATCTCATCTGAGACGCGTGCATGCTCCATCCGCCGGGAAACCCCGGCCCTTCCTTCGTTTTGGTTCAAATATCCCGGGGTGAGGCCGCAAGGCCGAGGGGCAGAGCCCCTCACACCGCGCTTAGCTGCGGCGACGGCCCCGTCGTTCGCGCTTGGGCGCATCGCCGCTCAGCCCGTCATCCTCCGACGAGAACCCGCCGAGAACCGAGGAAATCTGATCGAGCGTCGGGCGCTCGCCGCGCGGACGCGTCTCCAGCGCCTCGCGCATCGCCACCAGATGCTCGGCCATCGTGCCGCAGCAGCCGCCGATGATCGTCGCGCCGCAATCGCGCGCCATCACCGCATATTCCGCCATCAGCTCGGGCGTGCCGTCGTAATGGATATGGCCGTCGACATATTTCGGGATGCCCGCATTGCCCTTGGCGATGATCGGGCGCTCGGTCCCGGTGGCGGCAAAGCCCAGAACGGTGCGCAGCAGGTCGGCCGCGCCGACGCCGCAATTCGCGCCGAAGGCCAGCGGCGGGTGAGCCAGATTTTCGACCATCGAGACCATCGCCTGCGAGGTCAGCCCCATCATCGTGCGGCCCGCCGTGTCGAAGCTCATCGTGCCGCACCAGGGCATGCCCGCCAGATGGCAGGCTTCGGCGGCGGCCTTGTATTCTTCCTGTGCCGAGATCGTCTCGACCCAGAGGATATCCGCGCCGCCTTCTTTCAAGCCCTCGGCCTGTTCGTGGAACATCTCGACCGCCAGCTCATGCGTCAGCGTGCCCATCGGCGCGAAGATCTCGCCGGTGGGGCCCATCGAGCCCGCAACGATCACGGGGCGCGACTGCTTGTCGGCCACGTCGCGACCGATCTCGGCGGCGAGGCGGTTGAGCTCGCGCACGCGGTTCTGCGCATTGTGCAGTTTCAGCCGCGAGGCATTGCCGCCGAAGCTGTTGGTCAGGAACAGGTCCGAGCCCGCTTCGACGGCCAGCGAATAAAGCTTCGCGATCTTCGCGGGCTCGTCGGCATTCCACAGTTCCGGCGCATCACCCGAGGCCAGCCCCATGTTGAACAGGTTGGTGCCGGTCGCGCCATCGGCCATCAGCCAATCGCGGGTTTCCAGAAGGCGGCTCAGCGCGTCGGTTTTCGGGGCGGTCATAAGGGCCTCGTCAAATGCAAAGGGCCGCGTCGGGCGCGGCGGTTGGGTTTGTCCTGCCATGACAGGCAGGAATTGGCAAATTCGTTTCCTTCATGTTCTTGATGAAGGCGCTGCAATCTCGGGCGGAAATGCAAAAGGCCGGACGCGCGCGGCATCCGGCCTTTCAATCTGCGTCATCGGCGAGGGCTCACTCGGCCTCGTCGACCACCTGACGGCGCGCCTCGGCCATGCATTCGGCCATTTTCGCGCGGATCGTTTGTTCATCGGCCTTGTCGCCAAGATCGCCCGAGAGCTTGCGGTACACGTCTTCGTGGCCCGCTTCCTCGAAATCGGAGGTCACGACCTCGCGGACATAGGCATCGGCCTCGGGGCCGGTTTTGCCCAGAAGCTCTGCGGCCCATTGGCCCAGCATCTTGTTGCAGCGGGCATCGGCCTTGAACTGCAGTTCGGCATCATGCGCGAACTTGTTCTCATAGGCATTTTCGCGATCGTCGAAGGTGGTCATGGCCCTCGTCCCTCCCGGTAAAGTCTCCGTTACCTCCGATATGCACATGCACGGCGTGCGCCGCAAGAGGAAAGGGCCGCGATTTGGCCGGTTTGACGGGGCTGTGCATCTGCGTGAAGTGGCGTGCGCTTTACCTTGCGAGACTCGCGGGCTTGTCCTATAGGGCGGGCAACACCCTTTCGCGGACGGCGCGCAGGGGCGGGCGCGGCATTCCTGACGGCATGCGGCGCAGGCCCTGGCACCGCCGCGCCAAGTGAGAACGGAGACGCGATGGCACCCCGGCGCAAGAAGATCTACGAAGGCAAGGCGAAGGTTCTGTATGAAGGCCCCGAGCCCGGAACGCTGGTCCAGTATTTCAAGGACGACGCGACCGCCTTCAACGCTCAGAAAAAGGACGTGATCGAGGGCAAGGGCGTGCTCAACAACCGCCTGTCCGAGTATTTCATGACCGGCCTGACCAATATCGGCGTGCCGAACCACTTCATCAAACGGCTCAATATGCGCGAGCAGCTGATCCGTCAGGTGGAGATCGTGCCGCTCGAAGTGATCGTGCGCAACTTCGCCGCCGGTTCGATCGCGAAGCGTCTGGGCATGGAAGAGGGCACGCCGCTGCCGCGTCCGATCGTCGAATACAGCTACAAGAACGACGATCTGGGCGATCCGCTCGTGCCCGAGGAATATATCATCGCCTTCGGTTGGGCGAGCCAGCAGGATCTCGATGACATCGTGGCGCTTGCGCTGCGCGTGAACGACTTCCTGACCGGCGTGTTCTACGGCGTCGGCATCAAGCTGGTCGATTTCAAGATCGAGATCGGTCGCGTCTGGGATGGCGATTTCATGCGCCTGATCGTGGCCGACGAGATCAGCCCCGACAGCTGCCGCCTGTGGGACGTCAAGACGGGCCAGAAGCTCGACAAGGACGTGTTCCGCCGCGATCTGGGCAGCCTGACCGATGCCTATACCGAAGTCGCCAAGCGCCTTGGCGTGCTGCCGACCAATACCCAGCCGATCAAACCGACGCTGATCAACTGAAAGGACCGCTCGTGATGAAAGCCCGCGTTCATGTCATGCTGAAGGATGGGGTGCTCGACCCGCAGGGCGAGGCCGTCCGTCACGCATTGGGCCATATGGGGTTCGGCGGCGTCGAAGGCGTGCGTCAGGGGAAGGTGATCGAACTGGACCTGAGCGCCACCGATGCAGCCTCTGCCGAGGCCGAGGTGAAGGAGATGTGCGAGAAGCTCCTCGCCAATACCGTGATCGAGAAATACACCATCGAGATCGCCTGATCCGGGCAGGGCAGGGGGCGCTGCCCCCCTTGGCCTGCCGGCCAATTCCCCCCGGGATATTTGTACCAAGCCGAAGGCCGTACAGGCCTTACCCGACAGGTTCGACCCTCAAGGCCAGGAGTTTGCACCCATGAAAGCCGCCGTCATCACCTTCCCCGGATCGAATTGCGACCGCGACCTGAGCATGGCCTTCGCGGCAGCCGGGGCGGATGTCGTCAAGGTCTGGCACAAGGAAACCGCATTGCCCGAAGGCATCGACATCATCGGTGTGCCGGGCGGGTTCTCCTATGGCGATTATCTGCGCTGCGGCGCGATCGCCTCGCGCTCGCCCATCGGGCAGGCGGTGGCCGATTTCGCAGGCAAGGGCGGCTATGTCATCGGCATCTGCAACGGTTTTCAGGTGCTCACCGAGATGCGGCTGCTGCCGGGCGCCTTGATGCGCAATGCAGGGCTGAAATTCGTCTCGAAACCGCTGGCTCTGCGCGTCGCGACGACCGACAGCGCCTATACCTCGGGCTATGAGGCGGGGCAGGAGATCGTGATCCCGGTCGCCCACCATGACGGCAATTACCAGATCGATCCCGAAGGCCTTGCCCGCATCGAGGGCGAGGATCGCGTGGCGTTCCGCTATGTCGAGAACCCCAACGGCTCCGTCGACGATATCGCGGGCGTGCTGAGCGAGAACCGCCGGGTGCTGGGCATGATGCCTCACCCCGAGCGCGCGATCGAGCCTGCGCAGGGCGGCGCCGATGGGGCGGCGCTTTTCCGCGCGTTGAGCGGGATGCTGGCAACCGCCTGATCTCGCGCGCTTGTTGCGCTCTGGGCCTTGGCTTAGACTTCGCGCATGACGCACGTGCAGACACGTTCGACGATTTTACCTGAAGAGCCGCCCGAAGGTGAGGGCGGGCTCGGCGTCATGGCGCGCTCGCCACGCGCCCGTTGGCTGCTGCGTGTCGCCGTGGTGTTGATCCTCGCGCTGGCGGGGGCGGTGATGTGGATCACCAACCAATGGCTGACCCAGCGTTTCACAGAGACGACGCGCGTGCGCACCGAGCTGCGGCTTGCGCTTTACACCGGCAACATCATGTCGGAACTGCAGCGGACATCCGTTGTGCCGCTGTTGCTTGCGCGCGATCCGGAGCTGACGCAAGCTCTTGATACCACGGACTATTCCACCGCCTCGGCGCAGCTGATCACGGCCAAGAAAGAGGTCGCTGTGGCCTCGATCCGGCTGTTGGACATGCAGGGCCGGGTGGTGGCGTCGACCAATCGCACGCAGATCGGCACGCCCTTCCCGAATGCGCCCTTCTTCGTCGATGCGACCCGCTCGCGGGGGACGATCTTCTCGCTCAACGAGCCCGAGGCGGGCGGCACCGAGTTCGATTATTCGCGCGCCGTCATCCAGAACAACAAGCCCGTCGGCGTGATCGTGGTCGAGGCGGATCTGTCGAAATTCGAACGCGCCTGGGCCGGGATTTCCGATGCGCTGGCCGTGGTCGACAGCGAGGGCAAGATCATCCTGACGACCGAGCCGCGCTGGCGCGGGGTGACGATGTCGGAGGCGCTGGCCGCGCGCTCGGCCCCTTCCGCGATCGAGCGCGCGCTGCAGGCGACCGCCGATTGGGCTAATGACGCGCCCGACGCCTATCTCAAGGGCCGCGCGGTGATGCGCACCGAGGCGCGCATTCCCTTCCGCGGCTGGAAGATGATCGCCTTCACCAGCTACGATTCCGTGCGCGAGCGGGTGAATGCGGTGCTCGCGCTCGAGATCATGGGCTTTGCGATCCTGCTGGCGCTGGTCTTCTACGCGCTGTCGCGGCGCGCGCGGCGGCAAAGCCAGGAATTGCGCGCGGAATCGGCAGAGTTGCGCCAGCTCAACACCCGGCTGAGCCGCGAGATCGCCGAGCGCGAGAAGGCGCAGCAGGATCTGGCCGTGGCCGAACAGACGATCGCGCAAAGCTCGAAACTCGCGGCTTTGGGGGAAATGTCGGCGGCGGTGAGCCACGAATTGAACCAGCCCCTGGCCGCGATGAAGACCTATCTGGCTGGCGCGAAGCTGTTGTTGCAGCGTGCCCGGGTCGAGGAGGCGCTGTCGTCCTTCCAGCGCATCGACGACCTGATCGGCCGGATGGGCGCGATCACGCGGCAATTGAAATCCTATGCCCGCAAGGGCGGCGAGGCCTTCGAGCCGGTGGACCTGCGGGTGGCGCTGTCGGAAGCGCTCTCGATGATGGAGCCGCAGCTGAAAATTCGCAAATTGCACATCTCGCGCACCATGCCGCGCAGCCCTGTCATGGTGATGGCAGATCGCATCCGGCTGGAGCAGGTGATCATCAACCTGTTGCGAAATGCACTCGATGCCACCAAGTCGGTTGAGGAACCTCAAGTGGAGTTGTTGCTTACCTCGGGTGAGACGGCCGTGCTGAGCGTGCGTGATAACGGTCCCGGTATTTCGGATCTCGACAAGCTGTTCGAGCCGTTCTGGACCACGAAGAAACCGGGGGAAGGGACGGGGCTGGGCCTCGCGATCTCGTCCTCCATCATCAGTGATTTCGGGGGTCGTCTGACCGCCCATAATTCCGAAAGCGGGGGTGCAGTGTTCGAAGTTCAGCTGCCCCTCCTGGCGGACAAGAACAGGGCCATAAAGGCCGCGGAGTAAGACATGGCAAGACTAATGAAGGTAGCGATCGTCGATGACGAGGAAGATATGCGGCAGTCGGTCAGCCAATGGCTGGCGCTGTCGGGCTTCGACGCCGAGACCTATGCCAGCGCAGAAGACGCGCTGAAGGAGATCGGCCCCGACTGGCCTGGCGTGGTGATCACCGACATCCGGATGCCCGGCATGGACGGGATGGCCTTCCTCAAGCGGCTGATGGGCATCGATAGCGGTCTGCCGGTCATCATGATCACCGGCCACGGCGATGTGCCGATGGCGGTCGAGGCGATGCGCCTCGGCGCGATGGACTTCATGGAAAAGCCGTTCTCGCCGGATCGGATGACCGAGCTGGCCAAACGTGCCACGCAGGCGCGCCGCACCACGCTGGATAACCGGGCGCTGCGCCGCGATCTGGCCGAGGGCGAGAAGGTGATGGGCAAGCTGATCGGCACATCCGAGCCGATGGAGCGTCTGCGCGAAGATATTCTCGATCTGTCGCAGGCGGACGGTCACGTTCTGATCGATGGCGAGACCGGCACCGGCAAGACGCTGGTGGCCCATGCGCTGCACGCGACGGGCCCCCGCGCGGGCAAGAAATTCGTGATGGTCAGCTGCGCCGCGCTGACCGAGGAAGCCCTCTCGGCCAAGCTGTTCGGCCCGGTCGAAGAGGGCGGTCTGCCGCTGATGGAAGAGGCCCGCGGCGGTACGCTGTGCCTCGAGGATGTCGAGGCGCTGAGCCAGTCGCTGCAGGCGCGGCTCTTGCAATTCATCAACGATCAGGGTGCACCTGCGGAGACGCGGATCGTGGCGATCTGCAATACGCATGGCGAAGGCAAGACGGTCGAGGACGCGCTGCGCCCCGATCTCTATTATCGCCTCGCCGCGCTGAAGATCACCCTGCCGCCGCTGCGGGCGCGCGGTGAAGATATCCTGACGCTGTTCAACCGCATGTCCGAGCAATTCGCCGACGAATATGGCTGCGACGTGCCGGAGGTGACCGCGCAAGAAGCGGCGCAACTGCTGCAGGCGCCGTGGCCGGGCAATGTGCGCCAGCTGATCAACGTGGCCGAACGCGCGGTGCTGCAATCGCGCCGGGGGTCGGGCTCGATCGCGTCGCTGCTGATGACTGACGACGAAGAGGCGGGCCCGGCGGCGATCACGACCGAGGGCAAGCCGCTCAAGGAATATGTCGAGAGCTTCGAGAAGATGCTGATCGACAATACGATGCGGCGCCACAAGGGCTCGATTTCGGCGGTGATGGAGGAGCTGTGCCTGCCGCGCCGGACGCTGAACGAGAAGATGGCCAAATACGGCCTCGCACGCGCGGATTACCTGTAAGGTCCGCGCGCCCGCATCTTCGCCTCTAGGTGCGAAGCGTGCGGGTGGCCTTCGAACAAGACGACGTGAGCGGCGCGGGCCTGAATGGCACCGCGCCGCGGCATTTTCCGGCCTACGGCGGAAAATCCCCGGAACAGGCCTGCTTATTCGCTGAACATCGCGAGACTCCGGGGGGCGATTAACCCTTCCCTTACGAAAATTCGATTGTGTTCCCGTAGGCTGTACCGCTATGGTCGGAACCAGTCGGTTTCACGCCATAAGTGTGGACCCACCGAAATTCGCTGATGCCTTGGCCGATCCGGCGCAGATGATGCGCAAGGGGCCCCGGCTCAACCGATTGGCCGAAAGGCCGCAAGTTTGTCTCCCTCTTCCGCATTTGCCGGGACGGAGGCCGTTAATTGGGCGCCAAGCGGCTAAGCCGATCGCGCCTTGGAAAGAACCGCGATGATGCGTGACGGGATATCGCAGATGAGGACGGGCAGGCTCGACGCCACCGCCGTCTGCACGCATGTCCGCACCCTCGCCTCAAGGACAGTTTCAGCCCAAGACAGCGCCGCGCCCCCGGGCCGGTCGCAAAGGGCTGACCTATTGGATTTACATGGCAAAGAAGATGCTTATCGATGCCACCCACGCGGAAGAGACCCGCGTCGTGGTGGTGGACGGCAACAAAGTTGAGGAATTCGACTTTGAAACCATCAACAAACGGCAGCTCGCCGGCAATATCTACCTCGCGAAAGTAACGCGCGTCGAACCGTCGCTGCAGGCGGCCTTCGTCGACTACGGCGGAAACCGGCACGGCTTCCTCGCCTTCGCGGAAATCCACCCCGATTACTACCAGATCCCGGTCGCCGACCGCGAAGCGCTGCTGGAAGAAGAACGCCAGCTCGCCGAGGCCGCGGCCGAGGAAGAGGACAAGCCGAAATCCTCGCGTCGCCGCCGTTCGCGCCGGTCGTCGAACAAGGCCGAGAAGGCCAAACAGGACGAGGCGGTCGTCAGCTCGGACGAGATCCCGGGCATGGGCGTTGTCGATCCCGAGGCGGAAGGCGAGAGCACCGACGCCTCCAGCGACGAGACCAAAGCCGAAGCGCAGACGGACACCTCCGAGGCCCCAGCCGAGGACGCGCCCGCTCAGGAGGCTGATGAAAAGCCCGCCGCTGCGGCTGAGACCGCTTCCGACGAGGATGACTCCGACGACAGCGACGACGATGACGACGACGCGGCTGAAGCCGATAGCGGCATCGAGTCCGTCGCCGACGAGGATGTCGAAGAAGAAATTCGTCCGGCCCGCAAGCCGCGTCCGCGCCGCTACAAGATCCAGGAAGTGATCAAGGTCCGCCAGATCATGCTGGTGCAGGTCGTCAAGGAAGAGCGCGGCAACAAGGGCGCAGCGCTGACCACCTATCTCTCGCTGGCAGGCCGCTACTGCGTGCTCATGCCCAACACCGCGCGCGGTGGTGGCATCAGCCGCAAGATCACCAACGCCGCCGACCGCAAGAAGCTCAAGGAAATCGCGGGCGAGCTGGACGTGCCGAAGGGCGCGGGCCTGATCGTGCGCACGGCGGGCGCGCAGCGCACCAAGACCGAGATCAAGCGCGACTACGAATATCTGATGCGCCTGTGGGAGCAGATCCGCGACCTGACGATGAAATCCGTCGCGCCGGCGCCGATCTACGAGGAAGGCGATCTGATCAAGCGGTCGATCCGCGACCTCTACAACAAGGATATCGACGAGGTTCTCGTCGAGGGCGAGCGCGGCTACCGCGCGGCCAAGGCCTTCATGAAGATGATCATGCCGAGCCACGCCAAGAACGTGAAGCACTACGCCGAGTCGCTGCCGCTGTTCGCGCGCCATCAGGTGGAGAGCTACCTCGCATCGATGTTCAACCCGACCGTTCAGCTCAAGTCCGGCGGTTATATCGTGATCGGCGTCACCGAAGCGCTCGTCGCCATCGACGTGAACTCGGGCCGGGCGACCAAGGAAGGCTCGATCGAGGAAACCGCGCTCAAGACCAACCTTGAGGCCGCCGACGAAGTGGCCCGCCAGCTGCGCCTGCGCGACCTCGCCGGTCTGATCGTGATCGACTTCATCGACATGGACGAGCGTAAGAACAACAACGCCGTCGAGAAGCGCATGAAGGAGCGTCTCAAGACCGACCGCGCCCGCATTCAGGTCGGCCGCATCTCTGGTTTCGGCCTGCTCGAGATGAGCCGCCAACGCCTGCGTCCGGGCATGATCGAATCCACGACGCAGCCCTGCACCCATTGCCACGGCACCGGCCTGATCCGCTCCGATGACAGCCTTGCGCTGAGCGTCCTGCGTGCGATCGAGGAAGAGGGCACCCGCAAGCGGACCCGCGAGGTTTTGGTGCGTGCGCCCGTCGCGGTCGCCAACTACCTGATGAACGCCAAGCGCGAGCATGTGGCGGTGATCGAGGCCCGTTACGGCATGTCCGTGCGTATCGAAGCCGCGCCGGAACTCGTCTCGCCCGATTTCACCATCGAGAAGTTCAAGACCGCGACGCGCAATGTCGCGGAAGTGGACAGCCCTGTGGTGTCTGCTTCGGCCAGCCTGATGGCCGAGATCGACGACGCCGAGGACGAGGCGGAGATCGAAGTTGAAGCCGAGGCCGAGGCCGAGGAGCAGACCCAGAAGGTCGAGACCGACGCCGAGGAACAGCCGAAGAAGAAACGTCGTCGTCGTCGTCGTCGCCGGAAGTCGAATGGCGAGAACGGGGAGAATAGCGACTCCTCGGAGAACGGCGATCAGTCGTCGGATGACCAGCACGCCAAGGACCAGTCCACGGGCGATCAGTCCTCGGACGTGACCGAAGGGCAGGAAGCGCCCGCCAAGGCCGAACCCGCGCAGGCGGCAGAAGCTCCGGCGGACGAGGCCAAGACCGAGGCGCAAACCGACGCGAAGACCGAGGCTCAGCCCGAGGAAGAAGCGCCGAAGCCCAAGCGCCGCTCGCGCGCCCGCAAGAAGGTGGAAGAGCCGAAAGCCGAAGCCGAGACCGCGGAGGCCCCCGTTGAGGGCACCGAAGCCAAGGCCGAGGAAGAAGCGCCCAAGCCGAAGCGTCGCACGCGGTCGCGCAAGAAGGTGGACCCGGAGGCCGATGCGCAAGCCGCCGTCGAAGGTAGCGCCGCAGAGGTCAAGGCCGACGCGGCTGAGGCCGAAGCAAGCGAGGAGGCGCCCAAGCCCAAGCGTCGCTCCCGTGCGCGCAAGAAGGTCGAGGAACCCGTCGCAGAGACGCCGGACACGCCCGAGCCGCCGGAAACTCCGCAGCCTGACGCGCCGACCGAGCCGCAGGAGACGCCGCAGCCCGACGCACCGGTCGAGACGCCTGAGCCCACGCCGCAGGAAACCCCTGTCGACGTGCCGCCGGAAGCGCCGCCCGCGCCCGAACCGGAAACTCCCTTCGAGCAGCCGCCGGAAACGCCGCAGCCTGATGCGCCGGTCGAACTGCCCGGTGGTCCGGCCTTCGCCGAGACTGAGGCAGAGGGCGAGACGATGACCGAGGAGGCGCCCAAGCCCAAGAAACGGGGTTGGTGGAGCCGCTGAGGCACCTTCAGATTTGAGAAAGGCCGGGCAGAGCGCCCGGCCTTTTTCGTTTTCCTCTTTGGTTTTCCGCGCTCAGGCGGCCAGGTCCTGAGCCGGGCGGGTCAGTTGCAGCGCCGCCCGCGCCGCCTCGCGGCCCTTCTCGACGAAATGGCTGCCAAAGATCGCCCGGTGGTGATCGGTCTCCTGGAACTGATGCGGGGTCAGCGAGACCGACAGCACGGGCACGCCCGTCTCCAGCCCCACCTGCATCAGGCCATTCACCACGGCCTGCGCCACGAAATCATGGCGATAGATCCCGCCATCGACGACCAGCGCCGCCGCCGCGATGGCACCGTAGCGGCCCGTGCGGGCCAGCTGCTGGGCCTTCATCGGCAGCTCGAACGCGCCGGGCACGTCGAAGACATCGACCTGCGCCTCCGGGATCTCTTCGAGAAATCCCTCGAGCGCACGGTCGACGATATCGGCGTGCCAATTGGCTTTGATGAAGGCGTAACGGGTGTGTGTCATCGTGATCTCCTTGCATAGCGACACGTCACCCAAGGCGATCACATGCAATCCGCGCCCACGCGCTAAGGCACGGGGTCGGCTGCATATTCTCTTCCATCCGGACTGTAACCGTCGGCTCAGGCCTCGCACCTGATCTGCTGACCCTCGCACGACGGCGAGGCGCTCGCGGGCTCGCGGATTTCGCCGCATACCGCCGGTGGGGAATTTCGCCCCGCCCTGAGAATGGCCGGAGATTGGCACGCGCTTTTGCGCTCGGCAAGGGGCTTAGTTGCTCGGTCAGGATGCGAGGGTCATCATCCCTTGCGCACCAGATAGACTTTCACGCCTTCCCAATCCTCTGCCTCGACCAGTTCGTGTCCGGTCTGCGCGCAGAAATGCGGCACGTCGATCCAGCTCGCCCCATCTGTCGCGACCAGCTGGACCAGCGCGCCGGGCGCGGCCGACTCGAGCGCTTTGCGCAGGCGCAGAACGGGCAGGGGGCAGAGCAACCCCTTCGCATCGATTTCGATATCGGGCGTCATGGCGGAGGTTCTCGCGCGCCCGCGCTGATTTGTCCACGCTGTTGTTATCTCACGACCCGGTGACCGCGCGCGAGGAATGGGGTAGAGGAAGAACATGTTTGGAATCGATCTCGTCTCCGCTGCGTTCCTGCCCGCCGCCTTTGTGGCGCTTTTTGCGGGTCTGTTGTCATTCCTCAGCCCCTGCGTGCTGCCGATCGTGCCGCCCTATCTCGCCTATATGGGCGGGGTGAGCATGGGCGATCTGCGCGAGGGCAAGCGCTCGGCGGTGGTCCCGGCGCTGTTTTTCGTGCTGGGCCTGTCGACGGTGTTCCTGTTCATGGGGTTCGCCGCCTCGACTTTCGGGCGGTTCTTCCTGACCAATCAGGTGCTGTTCGGACGGATCGCAGGCGGGGTGATCGTGATCCTCGGCCTGCATTTCCTCGGGGTTTTCCGCATCTCGATCCTTGATCGCGAGGCGCGGCTGGATGCGGGCGACCGGGGCGGCTCCTCGCTTGGTGCTTACGTACTGGGCCTCGCATTTGCCTTTGGCTGGACGCCCTGCATCGGCCCGCAGCTGGGCGCGATCCTGTCGCTGGCCGCCCAAGGCGGCGATCAGGCGCGCGGGACGGCGCTGCTGGCGGTCTATGCGCTGGGGCTGGGCATTCCGTTCCTGCTGGCCGCGCTGTTCATCCAGCGCGCGATCGGCGTGATGAACCGGCTCAAGGCCTATATGGGGATCATCGAGAAGACGATGGGCGCGCTGCTGGTCGTTGTTGGCATTCTGCTGCTGACGAATGCGTTCTCGGCGATCAGCTTCTGGCTGCTGGAAACCTTCCCGAGCCTTGCCGTGCTGGGCTGAGGCCTAGCTCACCATCTGCGCCGCGCGGGCCAGATCCGCCTCGAAAGCCCGCATCATCGCGGGCTTTTCCATGTCGGGCAGGCGCAGCAGATAGGATGGATGGACGGTGATCAGCATCGGCGTGCCGTCCTCGAGCACCTCCACCGTGCCGCGCCGTTTGAGAAGGCCACGCCGATCCCCGGTGAGGCTCTCCAGCGCGGTCGCTCCCATCGCGAGGATCGCCTTCGGCTTCACCAGCGCGCGCTCCTGATCGAGCCACCAGCGGCAGTGGTGGATTTCCTGCCGGTCGGGAGACTGATGGATGCGCCGCTTGCCGCGCGGGGTGAATTTGAAATGCTTTACCGCGTTGGTGAGGAAGGCGCGCTCGCGGGACAGGCCTGCACGTGCTGCCACCTCGTCGAAGAGCTGCCCGGCGGGGCCGACGAAGGGGCGTCCCTCAAGATCCTCGAAATCTCCCGGCTGCTCGCCCACGATCATCAGTGGCGCATCGAGCGGCCCTTCGCCCGGCACTGGCTGCGTGGCGTTCTCCCAAAGCGGGCAGCGGCGGCAGCCATTCAGTCCGGCGAGCAGCTCCGCGCGGTCGCCCACGGGCGGCGCGGTGGCGCGGTCGCTTGCCAGCCGCTCGGTGATCTTGCCAGCGCGGGCAGGGGCGAGTGTGGGGGCACTCAAAGCCATCTCTTCGGCGCGCGCCTGCGCGGTCGCGATCATCTCGGGGATCAGCCCGGCCTCGGGCAAGTTATGCCAATACTTGCGCGGCATCTCGGATTGCATCGCGCCGACCTTCAGTCGCGCCGGGTTGAAGATGTTGCGGAAATAGGTGCGCCAGAGGTCTTCCGCGCCATCCTCGGGCAAGTCAGGGCGCGGCTGGCCGTCGCTGAAGCGCAGCTTGCCCGCTTCGAAATGCGCGGTCAGATCGGGGGTGAAGATCGACCAGTCCATATCGCCGAAGCGTTTGACGAAGAACGGCGCGGTCAGTTCGCAGATGTAATGCGAGGGCTCGAACCACGCGGCGAAGCGGCGGCGCGGGGCGTCCGGGTCGCCGATCTCGCGGAAGCGCACGAAGGCGGTCATCTTGTGGCGGTCGCGAGAGACCTCCTTCGCCATGCGGTTCACCCGGTCGATGCGCGGATCGGCGCGGTCCTCCAGCAGGCGCTTGTCGGATCGCAGTGCCCAGAGCACCGCGTAGGCGCGTGCGAAGCGCTCGGGGGCGCGATGGCAGATCACGAGGCGGGCGAGATCGACAAAGCCCTTCGGCACGCTCACAGCGCCGCCTGTGGGGGCAGGGGCATCCTGGGCGAAGAGATCGGCCTCACCCGCCCCGCGATGCCACAGAAGCTCTTCGGGTGGGATCCCAGCGCCCAAGGCTGCGCGGGCCTCGTCTCGCCACGCCTCGAACGTGCCGATCTCGGGCAGGGTGATCGTGCGCATCACAACAGCCGCAACTGCTGCGGCGGCGGGGCGAAACGGGCGCGCAGGTCGGCGGCATCGGTCAGCGCGCGCGGATGCCAATCCAGCAACGTGATGAAGGGCTTCGCCTGCTTCAGGTTCGCCCCCATCCGCCGCAGATCCTCGTAGCGCAGCGTCCGGTGGCGGCGCGTCGCCAGCACCCGACCCACCGTCTTCACCCCCAGCCCCGGTACCCGCAGCAGCATCTCGCGCTCGGCCCGGTTCACGTCGAGCGGAAACAGATGCCGGTTCGCTAGCGCCCAGGCGAGCTTCGGGTCGACCGTCAGATCGAGATTGCCGTCGGTCGTGCCTTGCGAAATCTCGTCCACGTCGAAGCCGTAGAAGCGCAGCAGCCAATCCGCCTGATAGAGCCGATGCTCGCGCATCAAGGGCGGCTTGATCAGGGGCAAGGCGGCGGAACTGTCCGGGATCGGCGAGAAGGCGGAGTAATAGACGCGCTTGAGCGCATAGCTCGAATAAAGCCGCGTCGAGGTCTTCAGGATCGTCGTGTCATTCGCCCCGTCCGCGCCGACGATCATCTGCGTCGATTGCCCGGCGGGCGCGAATTTCGGGGGGCGCTTGCCGGTGAAGCTGCGCTCCTTGCGGGCGTCGCGCAGCAGCCGCACATCGCCCATCGCGCGGCGGATCTGGGCGGGGTCCTTCTCCGGCGCGTAGTCCTGCACCGCGCGGTCGGTCGGCAGCTCGACATTGATGGAGAGGCGGTCGGCGTAAAGCCCGGCCTCCTCGATCAGCTCGGGCGCGGCGTCGGGGATGGTCTTCAGGTGAATGTATCCGCGGAAATTATGCTCCACCCGCAGGAGCTTCGCGATGCGTACCATGTCGGTCATCGTGTCGTCGGGCGAGCGGATGATGCCGGAGGATAGGAACAGCCCCTCGATATAGTTGCGGCGGTAGAATTCCAGCGTGAGGGTCACGACCTCCTCGGGCGAGAACCGCGCGCGGGGGGTGTTGGAACTGACCCGGTTCACGCAATAGGCGCAATCATAGATGCAGAAATTCGTCATCAGGATTTTCAGCAGGCTGATGCAGCGCCCGTCCGGCGTGTAGGCGTGACAGATGCCGGAGCCTGTGACCGAGCCGATCCCCTTGCCATCCTTGGAGTCGCGCCGCTGCCCTCCGCTCGACGCGCAAGAGGCATCGTATTTTGCCGCATCCGAGAGGATCGCCAGTTTCTGATCGAGGGTCATTCTTGCCATGTGTTCACTATATGTTCACATTTTTCGCCTTTCAATAAATCCATGACAAAGGGGCGCGAAATTCGCGCCCCTTCGCAAAACGTCGCTTCGGTTTCAGGCCGTCAGGCGGCGATACATGTGCCAGCTGGCATGGCCCAGAACCGGCAACACGATGAACAGGCCAAGGAAGACCGGCACCATCCCGATGAACAGGCTCGCCGCGATCACCATGCCCCAGATCGCCATCGAGACCGGGTTGGCCGCGACCGCCCGCATCGAGGTGATGATGGCGGTGATGATGTCGATCTCGCGGTCCATGATCAGCGGCAGGCCGACCACGGTGAAGGAAAACAGGATCGCCGCGAAGGCCGCCCCGATCGCAGAGCCGATCGTCAGCATCATCAACCCGTTCCCGGTCAACAGGATCTCGGGCGAGCTGGAGACATTGGTGAAGGCCGACAGCCCCATGAACAGCGCGAAGGTCGTGTGCGCCACGAAGACCCAGAACATGAACATCATCAGGATCAGCATCGCCATCGAGGGCGTCTGGCGGTCCTTCTCGGAAACGCAGCAGGCGATCACCTCACGCCAGACCAGCGGCTCTTGAGCTTCCAGCCTGCGACTGACGGTATAAAGCCCCATCGCCGCGAAGGGCGCGAGCAGCGGAAAGCCGAGCGCGAAGGGGATCAGCCACCATTCCTCGCCCTGGGCTGCGAACACGGTCCAGAGCACGATGCCGCCGAGCACATAGAAGCCCGAAAACATCAGCCCGAAGGCCGGGGCGCGTTTGAAATCGTTCCATCCTGCTTTCAGGATGTCTGGTATTTCCGAGACCTGAAGGTCGCGGATATGCGGCACCTCGGAGGGTGGCGACGCGATCGTTTGCATGTGTGTTCTCCCTGACTGAGGGCCCTCTCCCCAAGGCCCGCAACTTCACGTTGCGTCACGCGGGCGTGATCTGTCCAGAGAATTGCGCGCTGCGTCGCCGCGAGGCTCAGCCGCCCATCCGTTTCGTCAGCCGTAGAGAGAGGGCATAAGGAAGTCGTTTCAATAGCTTGAGCTGCCATGTGAGGCGGCGGGGGAAGTGGGTCTCGAAGCGGTTCTTGGCCAGCCCGTCGGCGATGCGGCGGGCGGCCTCATCGGCTTCGATGACGAAGGGCATGGCGAAATCGTTCTTCTCGGTCAGACGAGTCTTCACGAAACCGGGAGAGATCAGCCGCACGTCGATCGCGGGCGCATATTCCACGCGCAGGCTCTCGACGAGGTTGATGACGGCGGCTTTCGAGGCGGAATAGAGCTGCCCCTTCGGCAGCCCGAAGATGCCCGCGACCGAGCCGAAGATCACCAGTTGCCCGCCCTCGCGCAGCAGCCCCGGCGCGGCCTGCGCGAACCACAGCGTGCCGAGCAGGTTCACCTCCACCAGCTTGCGCGCCGCGTCGCGCTCAATCTCGTCGACGCGGCCGGGATCGTAGAGCGCTGCGGTGATGATCATTGCGTCCAGCTTTCCGTGGCTCAGGATCTCGCCGCGCGCATCGTCGAGGCTCTCGGGATCGGAGACGTCGCAGGGCACGACCTCGCCCTGACACAGCTCCGCCTTCAACGCGTCCAGCGGCTCGACCGAGCGGGCCGACAGCACCAGCCGCGCCCCGCGCGCGGCCAGTTCGCGCGCCAGCGCCTGCCCGATGCCCGAGCTCGCGCCCATGATCCAGATGCGTTTGTCCTTGAAGTCCACGGTGCTCATCCTCTCGCTACTGGAGAGGATACGCGCCAAAACCGTTCAGGGTTTCATTCCGAGCGCGGAAACGCACTCGGCCAGCAGCTCGTCGAGCGGTCGCGTGCCCGACAGTTCCAGCACCGGCTCGGACCGGCCTGCCAGCCATTCGTGATGGCGGCTCAGCGAGCGCCCAGAGAAATAGGGATCGTCATAGCCCGCAGCCCAGGTCAGGAAAGAGCCGTGATTGGCCTCCATATCGCCGCCCTTGCGGATACGGGTTCCGAAGCGCGCCGCCTCGCGCTTGCGCAGGCGCGCAAGGCGGATCGGTGTGGGGGCGGTGAGAAAGACGATCAGGTCGGCGCCTGCGATTGCGGGCTCCCCCCAGCCGTCGAGCGAGCCGGATATTACCCAGCCCTCCGGCTCTTTCGCCTCTTCCATCAACGCCAGCCGCTCGGCGGGGCGGCGCTTGACGGTGTAGGGCGGGTCGCTCTCGGCCCAATAGAACTGATCGGTGTCGAGATGGGTGACGCCCAGCCGGTCGGCCAGACGTTCCCCCAGCGAAGATGTGCCCGAACCCGCGGCGCCGGTAATATGAACCCGCGCCGCCATTCGCGATCAGCTCTCCGCTTGCGCGTCGGCGCGGGATTTGCCTTCGAGGCCAAGCGCCAGCGTCGCCGCCATGAATCCGTCGAGATCGCCGTCGAGCACGCCCTGCGTGTCCGAGGTCTCGTACTGCGTGCGCAGGTCCTTCACCATCTGGTAGGGCTGCAGCACGTAAGAGCGGATCTGGTTGCCCCAGCCGGCCGAGCCCTTGTTCTCGTGGGCCTCGTTGATCGCCGCGGTGCGCTTTTCCAGCTCCATCTGATAGAGGCGCGATTTCAGCGCCTTCATCGCGATATCGCGGTTCTGGTGCTGCGACTTCTCGGAACTGGTGACCACGATCCCGGTCGGGTGGTGGGTGATCCGCACCGCCGAGTCGGTCGTGTTGACGTGCTGACCGCCAGCCCCCGAAGAGCGGAACGTGTCGATGCGGATATCGGCGGGGTTCACCTCGATCTCGATATTGTCGTCGACCACCGGATAGACCCAGACCGACGCAAAAGAGGTTTCGCGCGTGCCTTTGCCGAAGGGCGAGATCCGCACGAGCCGGTGCACGCCCGATTCCGATTTCAGCCAGCCATAAGCGTTGGGGCCGGAAATCTTGTAGGCGCAGGATTTGATCCCGGCCTCGGCGCCCGGTTCTTCGGATTGCAGCTCGACCTCGTAGCCGCGCTTCTCGGCCCAGCGGACATACATCCGCTGCAGCATCGAAGCCCAGTCGCAGGCCTCCGTGCCGCCCGCGCCCGCATTGATCTCGAGGAAGGTATCGTTGGCATCCGCCTCACCATCGAGCAGCGCTTCAAGCTCTTTCGATGCGGCGGTTTCTCTCAGCGCGGCCAGCGAGGCCTCGGCCTCGGCGACGACTTCCTCGTCGTCTTCCATCTCGCCCATCTCGATCAGTTCGACATTGTCCTCCAGATCCTGCTTGATCCGGTTATAGGTTTCGAACTTGTCCATCAGTTGCTGCCGGTCGCGCATCAGTTTCTGCGCGCGCGCCTGATCGTCCCACAGGGTGGGGTCTTCGATCATCGCGTTGAATTCCTCGATCCGGTGCGGCGCGGTCTCGAGGTCCATCCGCTGGCCCAGCAAGGTCAGGGACTTGCGGATCTGTTCGACGGTGTTCTGCGTCTCGGCGCGCATCTGTCATCCTCTTGAAAGCTTGGCCCGCGTGATACGAGATCGGGGCGGCGCCCGCAAGGCGGCGCGGGGGAAATTGCGTGGGCCGCGCGGCGTTGAAAAGCCGCGCGGCCCTTGTGTCTGTGGCCTCCGTGGGCCGGAGCGGGACTTGGCTCAGCTCGCGTCCAGAGCGGCGATGATCGCGCCGAAATCGCTGGCCTTGAGCGAGGCACCGCCCACCAGCGCGCCATCGACGTTGGAGGTCGCGAAAATCTCTTCCGCGTTGGAGGGTTTGACCGAGCCGCCATAGAGCAGGCGCATCCCGTTGCCCGCGTCCGCGAAGCGCGCGACCAGCGTGTTGCGCATGAAGTCATGCACCTCGGCGATCTGCTCCAGAGTCGGCGTGCGGCCCGTGCCGATCGCCCAGACGGGCTCATAGGCGATCACGCAATTGGCTGCGGTCGCACCATCGGGGACGGAGCCCGCAAGCTGTTCGCCGATCACGTCGAGCGTCTGTTCGCCGTCGCGCTGCGCCTCCGTTTCGCCCACGCAGATTACCGCAATCAGACCTGCGCCAATCGCCGCCTCGGCCTTGGCGCGCACGATCAGATCGCTTTCGTGATGATCCGCACGACGCTCGGAATGGCCGACGATGACGTAAGAGCCGCCCGCATCCGCGATCATCTGGGCCGAGATGTCGCCGGTATGCGCGCCGCTCTCGTTCATGTGGCAATCCTGCCCGCCGACCGCGAGCTTGCCGCCAGCGGCCTCGGCCATCGCGCCGATCAGCGTCGCGGGCGGGCACAGGAGCACGTCACAGGCGGGGGACGGATGCGCTTCGGTCAGCGCCGAGACCTCGCCCAGATTGCTCTTGAGCCCGTTCATCTTCCAATTGCCGGCAGCCAGTTTCTTGCGCATGTGCGATTATTCTCCCTGATGTCGTTGCGGCCGACATTAGGGCAGGGGGCGCAGGCTCGCAAAGGGCAAATTGGCGCGGGGGCGAGACTTAGCCGTTGGTCTGGGGGGCTTCCATATCGGCGAACTTGATCGACTCGCCGCAGCCGCATTCATCGACCACGTTTGGATTGCGGAACTTGAAGCCCGATTCCAGAAGGCCGGTCTCATAGTCGATTTCGGTGCCCAGCATGAACATCTGCGCCATCGGCGCGATCAGCACACGGGCGGGGCCCTTTTCCACGACGATATCCATAGGTCCGGCCTCGGCCGCGACCTCCATCGTGTATTCCATGCCCGCGCAGCCCCCTTTCTTCACGCCGATGCGGAAGCCAGCCGCATCCTCGCGCGACATCAGCTTGGCGATCTGCGCGACGGCGGCGTCGGTCAGGGTGACGGGATCTTGTCCGGGGACGTTGAACATGGGGGCTCTCCTTCACCGAGTAATTTAGTCGGGGACGGGCAGGATTCCAAGGGGCGGAAGCTGTCCCAAAACCGCGAGCGTGGCGTAAGAGGCGGCGAGCGCCCAGCCGAAAGAGGCCAGCGTGCCGATGATCACATATTCGGATTTCGGATTCGCCCCGTCCTTGGAGACCGCCTCGAAGCGCAGGATCGACTTCGCCGCGATCAGGAAGCCGATGCCGGAGGGCTGACCGGCGAGTACCAGCAGAAAGATCAGCCCGCGTTCGAGCAGCCCGATCATCCGCCCGCCCTGCGGCAGCCCCTCAGGCGGTGCGTCGTTTTCATATTGCGCCATCAGCATCCCCACCGCGAAACCGCCCGCGCGGGTGGTGATCAGAAGCCCGGTGGCGAGCGTCAGAGCGCCGGGGAGCCAAGTGAGGTTCGCCCAGAGCGAGTTGGCCCAGAACGTCGGGAAGGCGGCGGCGATCAGCGCGGTCGCAGCCAGATGAGCGGCTTGATCGCCGAGGAAGGCGGCGAGGGGAAGTTTGGCGGGCGCGAAGCTCTTGGCGATGTCGATCACCAGATGGCTGAGGGCGACCAGCGCCAGCACCCCGATCAGCGCCCAGCTCAGCTGCAGCCCCACCAACAGCGTCAGCCCGGCAAGGATCGCGATATGCGTGGCCAGCGCAGCCAATTCCCGCCCGGCCTTCTTCACCGCCATGTCTCTGCTTTGAAACGCGAAATCGGTGAAGGCATGGGCGAAGAGAAGCGCCGCGAAAGTCTCGATCATGGGGTCTCCTCGATCATCGCCAAGGCCTCCACGATGGCCGGGTAGGCCGCGCTTGCCAAGGCCTGTGCCAGCGATTGCCGGGTGATGCCGATCTCGGATGCGGCGGCGGTCTGGGTCGGAGGTTTGATGCGCAGCATCGGCGCGATCGCGCGCGCCTGCGCTGGCGTCCATTCCTCCGAGAGATGATCGAACAGCCGCAATGCCGCGCCAAGCGCCCCGCCCGCCGCATGAGCGATGCGCGGCCCCTCGAGGCTGTCGAGCAGTTGCCCCGAGGCAGTGAAGACCGGCCCCGACGCCCCGTTCAGGTCGCCATCCGCAGGCAGCGTGCCATCCCCCTCCGCAATCGCGATCCGGGTCGAGAATGCCTCGCCCAGAGCGCGCAACTCGGCCTCGATCAGCACTGCCAGCCTTGCCTGATGGCGCGGCTCGGTGATCGCGATCTGCCAGCCATCGCCGCGATTGCGGGCAAAATGCGCGGCGCCAAGCGCGGGCCGCAACGCTTCCGCCGCCCCCTCGATCGCATCAAGCGCCGCGCTCAGCTCGGAGGTCGAGAGTCGGGTCGAGGCGACGATATCGCCGGTGAGGACGCAAAAATAAGCCATACGCAGGTTGTAATGCCTGCGCATGGCGATATGCAAGTAAAAAAGCCTGCATTAACTATTTAGCAGTCGAAATAGCCTGCGTCATTCATCGAGGAACGGATAATCCGTATAGCCCTCAGCACCGCCGCCGTAGAACGTGTCCGGGTTCGGCGTGTTGAGCGGCGCGTCCTTCTCGAAGCGCTTCGGCAGGTCCGGGTTCGCGATGAACAGCTTGCCGAAGGCCACAGCCGCCGCGCCCTCTTTCAGCGCCGCTTCGGCCATCGCCTTGTCGTAACCATTATTCGCGATATAGGGCGCTTTCGACTTCGCACGCAGCGTCTCGATCCCGTCCTCGGGCCACTCGCGCGGCCCGCCGGTCTGGCCTTCCACGAAATGAACATAGGCCATCGGCTTCGTGTTGAGGAAATCGACCACCGCGCCGAACAGCTCCGCGGTGTTGCTGTCGATGCCGACGTTATTCGCGTTCGACCACGGCGAGAGGCGGATACCCACGCGCTCGGCGCCAAGGATTTCGGTCACCGCGTCCACCACTTCGCGCAGGAAGCGGGTGCGGTTCTCGATCGAGCCGCCATATGCGTCCTCGCGTTTGTTCGAGGTGTCGCGCAGGAACTGGTCGATCAGGTAGCCATTCGCGGCGTGGATCTCGACGCCATCGAAGCCCGCAGCTTTCGCGTTGCGCGCCGCGTTGCGGTAATCCTCGACCGTGGCGGCGATCTCTTCGACCGTCAGCGCATGGGGCGTGGTGGTCGCGACGAAGCCTTCACCGTCGAAGGTTTTCGCCTCGGCCGAGATCGCCGAGGGGCCGACAGGGTCGCGCCCATCCAGAAGCTGCGGCACCGAAATCCGGCCCACGTGCCAGATCTGCGCGACGATCTTGCCGCCCGCGCCATGCACGGCCTCGGTGACCTTCTTCCAGCCCGCGACCTGCGCGTCGTTATAGATACCGGGCGTCCAGGCATAACCCTGACCCATCGGCGAGATCTGCGTGCCTTCGGTGATGATCAGGCCCGCGCCTGCGCGCTGGCGGTAATATTCCACCGTCATGTCGGTCGGATGCAGATCGGGCGCGCGGTTGCGGGTCAGCGGGGCCATCACGAAACGGTTGGCGATCTCGATCGCGCCGAGCTTCGTGGGGGAGAATAGCGTATCAGCCATGTCGGTCATCTAGTCGGGCCTCTCATCGGGTTTGACGTTCGGCAGCATGAGATGGGTCTTGCAGCGCGATGGGCAAGGTGAGCTACGCGCAACGCCCCTGTGCGCAAATGCGAGGAAGCAAAAAGGGAGCCGCGTGGCTCCCTTCCTCTTGGTCCGAAATATCCCGGGGGGCACCCGCAGGGTGCGGGGGCAGAGCCCCCTCCGGACCTCACATGAAGCCCAGTTCGAGCCGCGCCTCGTCGGACATCATGTCCATGCCCCATTGCGGATCGAAGGTCATCTCGACATCGACATCGCGCAGACCGCCCACGCAGGCCACGGCATCGTGAACCCAGCCCGGCATCTCACCCGCGACAGGGCAGCCCGGCGCGGTGAGCGTCATGATCACCTTCGCGTCATTCTCGGGGCTGATCTCGATCGTGTAGACGAGGCCGAGATCGTAGATGTTCACCGGAATTTCCGGGTCATAGACGGTGCGGCACGCTTCCACGACACTTTCGTAGAGCGGGTGATCGGTCGTCGAGGGCTTGATCAGCGGGGTGCCTTCAAGCGGCTCTTCGGGCGTGGCGGTCATGGAAGCCTCTTTCATCGGCGGGGGCGCGCGCGGGCGCCTATCGAATTACTCGACTGTTTATCTAGGTGATAGGACCCGAGCCGTAAAGGGAGGCGTGGGCTGTCTGCTGATATGTGATGACCTGGCGTCCATGACGACACGTTGGTTGAGAAGGTGCGCGCCCGAGCCTCGGGTGGGCGCGTGGCGTCGCCTGTGGCCGGGCGCTTTATCTTGCAAGCTCGGCGGACGCTTGAGCCTGCGACGACATCGCCAATGCGCCCTCCCGGGGGGGGAGGGTCGGGCGCGGCCCGGGGCTGGCCGCCCCGGGCCAAAGGGAGAAAGCGGCGCGCTCCTCCCAACGCTCCTGCCTTGACGCCCCGCACGCTTCGCGCCAAACCGATCCCATGTTGCCCGAAGAGAAACTCGACCAGATCCTCGCGCGCTTCGAGTACCTCGAGGCGCTACTCAATGCTGGTGCGGAGCCCGCCAAGATCGCCGAAATCAGCCGCGAATATTCCGAACTCAAACCGGTCGTCACCCAGATCGAGGCCTGGCGTCAGGCGCGTGCCGATCTGGAAGAGGCAGAGGGGTGGATGGCCGATCCGGAAATGCGCGATCTGGCCGAGGAAGAATTGCCGCGCCTCAAATCCCGTATCCCCGAGATGGAGCAGGCCTTGCGCGTGGCGCTTCTGCCGAAGGACGCCGCCGACGCGCGCCCCGCGATCTTGGAGATCCGCCCCGGCACGGGTGGCGAAGAAGCGGCGCTTTTCGCAGGCAACCTGCTGCGGATGTATCAGAAATACGCCGAGAAACACGGCTGGCGGTTCGAGATGATGGAGCTGACCGAGACCGAGCTGGGCGGCGTCAAGGAAGCCGTGGCCCGGATCGAGGGCGAGGGTGTCTTTGCTCGGCTGAAATACGAGTCCGGCGTTCACCGCGTGCAGCGCGTGCCGGAAACCGAGGCCGGCGGGCGTATCCATACCTCGGCCGCGACCGTGGCGGTGCTGCCCGAGGTCGAGGCGGTCGATATCGACGTCCCCGCCAATGACATCCGGATCGACACGATGCGGGCCTCCGGGGCAGGCGGCCAGCACGTCAACACGACGGACTCGGCGGTGCGCATCACCCATATCCCGACCGGGATCGTCGTGACCTCGTCGGAGAAATCTCAGCACCAGAACCGCGCCAATGCGATGGCGGTGCTGCGCGCGCGGCTGTTCGAGGCCGAACGCGACCGCGCAGCCTCCGAGCGCGCCGAGACGCGGAAGTCTCTGGTGGGCTCCGGCGACCGCTCGGAGCGCATCCGCACCTATAATTTCCCGCAAGGGCGGCTGACCGATCACCGCATCAATCTTACGCTCTATTCCCTTGATAAGGTTATGGAAGGCGAGATCGACGAGGTGGTCGACGCGCTGATTGCCGACGATCAGGCGGCCAAGCTCGCGGAGATGGAGGCGTGAGGGCGCAGGATGCGCTTGTCGCCGCGACCCGGCGTCTGCGCGAGGCCGGGATCGAGGGCGCGCAGACCGATGCGCGCAGGCTTCTGGCCCATGCGCTCCAGATTGCACCCGACCGGCTGACGCTGGCGCTGCAAGATGCGCTGCCAGAGGACGCTACTGCCCGGTTCGAGGCGGCACTCACCGCCCGCGAAGCGCGCCAGCCCGTCGCCCAGATCACCGGCAAGCGCCTCTTCTGGGGCCACGAATTCCGCGTCACCCGCGACACGCTCGACCCGCGCCCGGAGACGGAATTGCTGGTCGAGGTGGCGCTGGAGCGGCCCTTCGTCCACGCGCTCGACCTTGGCACGGGCACCGGCTGCATCCTGATTTCGCTGCTGAAATCCATGCCCTTCGCGGCGGGGACGGGCACCGATCTGTCGGACGCCGCGCTGGAGGTCGCGAAAAGCAACGCCGAGGCGCTCGGTGTGGCCAAACGCGCCAAGTTCCTGATTTCAGACTGGTTTGCCAATGTGCCGGGGCGCTACGACCTCATCGTCTCGAACCCGCCCTATATCGCCCAAGACGAAATGGCGGGGCTCTCGCAGGATGTGCGCGACTGGGAGCCGCTCTCGGCGCTGACCCCCGGCGGCGATGGGCTCGACGCCTATCGTGCGATTGCACGCGGGGCAGGGGCGCGGTTGCTCGCAGGCGGTCGTCTTGCGGTGGAGATCGGCCCGACACAGGCGCAGGCGGTCAGTGACCTCTTCGCGGCCCAAGGTTTCGAGCGGATCGAGACGCGCCAGGATCTCGATGGGCGCGACCGCGTCGTTTTGGCGCATAAATCCGGGGATACGGCGGATTGCGGCGCTTCCTGAGCGCGAAATCGCGCAAAAACTTGGGGAAAACCTCGCGAATCGGCGGAAATCGCGGATTTGACCGATTTTCTGACTTGAAAGGTGGCCCCCCGCATGTTTAGTCAAGCCTGTGCAGGGCGGATATTGATCCACCGCACGGCTCAGCTTCACAGCGCGGGTGTTAGGAACGAAACCGGGCAAGTATGCCCAGCGTGACAGTTCAGCCCGCAGGCCACGCATTAGCGGCCATTTCCGAAAAGCCCGTGACAACGGGCCAAGAAAACGAAAGCCATGAGATCTTCGAAATCCCGTTCGCGCAATAAGTCGAACCGTCAACGGTCGATGGGCAATATCGTTAACCGCGTCTTCGACAGCTCCGGCCCCGAAGGCAAGGTGCGCGGTACGCCGCAGCAGATCATCGACAAATATCTTCAGCTTGCGCGCGATGCGCAGCTCGGCAACGATCGCGTGGCCGAACAAAACTTTCTGCAGCACGCAGAGCATTACACGCGAATGCTGGGCGAGGCGCAGAAAGAACAGGCTCGCGAGCAAGAGGCCCGCAACCAGCAGCGCCAGCAGAACAACCAGAATAACGGCAACCAGAACAATGGTGGCCAGAATAACGGTGGTCAGAACCAAGGCGGTAACGGTCAGCAGGGCGGTCAAAACAGCGGCCAGAACCACGCTCAGCAGGACGACGGCCAGAACGAGGCCCAGTCGAAGGGTGAAGCTCAGGACAACAATACGTCCGAGCGTCGCGAAGAGCGCAGCGAGGCGAAATCCTCCGGTCGCAACAAGCGCGCCGAAAGCCCCGAGATGATGCCGCCGATGCCGCAGCTGGAGCTCGAAGAGGATTCCACCCTCGTCGAGACGCCGGAAAGCCGCAGCAGCGAAGAGGCACCGAAAGCCGCGGAACAGCCTGAGAAGGCCGAGAAAGCGGAAAAGGCCGAAAAGCCCAAGCGTCCGCGCGCCCCGCGCAAGCCGCGCGCCCCGAAAGCCGACAAGGCTGAAAAGGCAGAGGCGAGCGCCGAGCTGCCCAAAGCGTCTGGCGAGTAAAGCCTCGGACAAGAGATAGCAAAAGGCCCGCCGGATCGGCGGGCCTTTTTGCATGATGGGGCAGGGGCGGCGCTCAGGCGGTCAGGTCTTTGTCCAGAAACACCCGGTCATAGCCGCCATCCATCCGGCGGTCGCGCTCGACAAAACCGAGCCGCGCATAGACCGCGCGGCTCTCCTCCATCGCGGCATTGGCGTAAAGCCACAGCTTTTCCGCGCCGATCTCGCGGGCGCGCGCCGCGGCGAACGCCTTCAACTGCCGCCCGATCCCCTGGCCCTGCGCGGCCGGTTCGACGGCGACGGGCTCGATCTGCAACCGGGGCGGCGGGCCGTCATCCGCAAAGAGCCCGATATAGCCCGCGACCCCACTCGTCCCCTCGCAGACCCAGAGATGCGGCAGCTCGGCGGCATGATCGGCGAGCATCGGTGCGGGCGGGCGTCCGATCCGGGGAATGTAGGGGGAGAAGGCCGCCTCGGCGATCTCGGCAATGCGCGGCAGGTCGTCCTCGCGCGCCGGGCGGATCATTCCTGACCCGCGACGATGCGTGCAAGTCGGCAGAACTGCTCCAGTGTCACGCGTTCGGCGCGCTCGGTCGGTGCGATCCCGGCCTGCTCCAGCTTCGCCTCGATATCCGGGGCCACGCCCTTCAGCGAGGCGCGCAGCATCTTGCGGCGCTGGTTGAAACCCGCAGCGACGACCCGGCTGAGCGTCGCCGCATCGGCCGGATAGCGCGGCTCGGGCAGCGCGCGCAGATGCACCACTGCCGAATGAACCTTCGGCGCGGGCGTGAAGGCCTCGGGCGGCAGGCTCATCACGATCTTCGCCTCGGCACGCCACTGCGCGAGGATCGCGAGCCGCCCGTAATGTTTGCTGCCCGGCTTCGCCACGATCCGCTCGGCCACCTCGCGCTGGAACATCAGCGTCAGGCTCTCCCAGAAGGGCGGCCACTCTTTCGGCGTCAGCCAGCGCACCAGCAACTCGGTGCCGACGTTATAGGGCAGGTTCGCGGCGATCTTGATCGGCGGTGTCAGATGCGCGAGCGGATCGATCTGCAGCGCATCGCCGTTGATGACCTCGAGCCGCCCCGGATAGGCCTCGGCAATCTCGGCCAAAGCGGGCAGGCAGCGCGTGTCCTTCTCGATCGCGAGGACCTTGCGCGCGCCTTCGGCCAGAAGCCCGCGCGTCAGACCGCCCGGGCCGGGGCCGACCTCCAGCACGTCCGCACCCGTCAGATCGCCCGCAGAGCGCGCGATCTTCGCGGTCAGGTTCAGATCCAGCAGGAAGTTCTGCCCGAGGCTCTTCTTTGCCACCAGATCATGCGTCTGCAGAACCTCGCGCAGCGGCGGTAGCCCGTCGATCGTGGCCATCACACAGCCTCAGTCATGACGCGCGGCTCCCATCCGGGCCGCCATCTCCAGCGCCGCGATCAGCGAGGCGGGGTTGGCGCGGCCCTGGCCCGCGATGTCATAGGCGGTGCCGTGATCGGGCGAGGTCCGCACGAAGGGCAGGCCGAGCGTGATATTCACCCCGCCGTCGAAATCGAGCGTCTTGATCGGGATCAGCGCCTGATCGTGATAGGCGCAGATCGCGGCGTCGTAAGTCTGACGGGCGCGGGCGTGGAACATCGTATCGGCTGGCATCGGGCCTGCGACGGCGTAGCCCTCTTCGCGCAGACCGTCGAGCGTGTCGGCGATCCAGTCGCCTTCCTCGGAGCCCATCGCGCCGCCTTCGCCCGCATGGGGGTTCAGCCCCGCCACGGCGATCCGTGGGGCAGAGAAGCCGAAATCGCGCCGCAGCCCTTCATAGGTGATCCGCACCGTCTCGCGCAGAAGCTGCGGGGTCAGGAGTTTCGGCACCTCGGAGAGCGCGACATGGATCGTGGCGGGCACCACGCGCAGCGGCGGGTCGACACGCGACGAGGCCAGCATCATCACCACCCGCTCGACGCCCGCGAGATGGGCCAGATATTCGGTATGGCCGGGGAAGGTGAACTTTGCCCCGTCCTTCAGCGCCTTCTTGTTGATCGGCGCGGTCGTCAGCCCGGTGCCTTCGCCGCGCATCACCAGATCGACGCCGCGCGCGATCACGTCGATCACGGCTTTCGCATTGGCCGGATCCGGCTCGCCCGGCAGGGCGGCGGCGGGGAATTGATGGGGCAGCACCGGCAGCCCGGCGCTGGCATGGCGCAGCGCATCGGAGGGCCGGTCGATCTCGCGGATCTTCGTGCCGCGCGGCAGATGCGCGGGATCGCCGATCCAGACGAAGGGCAGTTTCGCGCCGCAATGCTCCCAGGCGCGGGCGGCGATCTCGGGGCCAACCCCCGAGGGATCGCCGCAGCTGAGGATCACGGGGCGGTCGGGCGCACGGGCCGCGGTGCGATCGGTCGGCTGGGCGCTCATTTGCGCACGATCACCGCGTCGGCTTCCAGATCGGCCATGTAACCGTTGGCATAGGCTTCGAGGGCCTTGCTCTCCAGTGCCGCGCGGACCTGATCGCGGTCGGGGGCCGACTGGTCGCCCTCGGGGGCCACCTTGCGATCGCAGAGCATCACCAGAAGATCGTTTGCGCCCTGCGGGATCACTTCGCTCTCGCCCACGTCGAGATGCGACAGCGCGAGACCGACATTGGTCGGCACCTGCGCCTGCGCCACGTCCTCATGCATGGTGAGCGCGCTCGGCGGGAAGCCCTTGCCGATGGTGTAGAGCTGGTTGCATTGGCGCGCCGCGGCCACCTGGCTCTGGATCTTGGCCGATTGCTGCGAGCCGGTCTGGCCGATCGCGAAGGTCATGTAGCTCAGCGACTGCGGGCCCGACGGCGCGTCGCCGTCACCGATCGCGCGCAGCATGAAAACCGCGACCGCGCCCTTGAGTTCGATCGGCTGGGTCGCCGTGCCGGGCTTGAGCTTGAGCACCACGCCGCGCAGTTGCGGCGGCAGCTTGTCGATCGGCATCCAGTCCAGACGCCCGCCGCGATCCCGCGAGGGAGCGGCCGAATATTGACGTGCGAGTGCTGCGAATGCGCCTTCGCCCTGCGCGGCCGACAGTTGCCGCGCCTGACCCATCGCCGCGCGCTCGCGGCCCGGCGGGGCGGGCACGATCGCCTCGGAGATCAGCACTTTCACGCCCTTGCCGGTCTGGCTTTCGGGCTTCATCGCGCGGTCGATGTCCGCTTTCGTGATGTTCACCTGCGGCCCGAAGCGCGCCCGGATCACCTGACGCCAGACGAGACCGGCCTCGGTGAAGTTGCGGAAGGTGTTCGGATCGACGCCTTCCTTCTGCAGCGCCTGCACGAATTGCTCGCCGGTCATGTTCGCGCGGCCCGCGAATTCGTCCATGCCCTGCTGAATCGCGGCTTCGTCGAGCTTGATGCCGATGCGATTGCCGGCCCAGACGCGCAGGCGATCTTCGATCAGCGCCTTCTCGGCATCCTCGCGGGAGTTCGAGCCGGCATTGAGCAGCTGCATGAAGCGCTGGCGCTGGCTGATCTCGTAATCGGTCACGCCCATCCCGTTGACGGTAACGACGGGCGCGAAGCTGCCGCCCGATTGCGCCTGCGCCGTCCCTGCGGCGAAAGGCAGGGCGAGCATCAGCGCCAGAAGGGTGAGCAGTCGGGTCATCATCGTCATGAGCGTGCCTGTCCGTTTCGTCTCGTTCAGTCTTGGCCCTTTGGGCCTCGTTGATCCTCTGGGCCCGCTGGGCCGCTTTGCGATCCTCAGCCTCACCCTCCGCAGGTTCGCCGCGCGGGCGCACCGCCACTCGCGCCGAAGCCGACGAGTTGGACGGAAAGGCCGAAATCGGTCTCCGGGGCTACACTAGTGGATGACGTGAAGCGGCGCGAGAGGGAAAGATCAACCGCGATGCATTCGGTCTGGTAGCGCAGGCCGAGCTTGGCGCGCGCGGCGCGCTCGGCGGTGAAATCGTAACGTGTGCTGAGCGTGCCCGACCAGCCGTTGCCCCAACGCCATCCCGTGTCGAGCATCAGTTCCGACATGTTGTCGTCGCGCCCTTCGGCGGGGTTTTTCTCGAGCCAGAGATATCCTGCCGAGACGTTGAAGTCGTCGCCGGCCCGCGACAGCCGCAACTCGTCGCGCGACACGGAGAAGTTATCGTCGAACAGCGCGCGGTTCGACAGCGTCAGCCCGTTCGCGGTGGCCAGATGGGTTGCGAGGAGCCAGTCGGATTTCGTCCCCGACAGCCCCGTGCCCTGCGAGAACTGGCTCAGATCGCGCTGGCGGAAGACGCGGCCCGCCGCGACGCCCAGCGACCAGCCGGAGCTGTCATAGCGCGTCCAGCCGAGCCCGACATTGGCGCGCAGGCCGGTCTCGCGCGCGTCCTCGCCCGGATAGCGGGTCAGCGAGAACAGGTTGCCGCCGTCGAATTCGGGCAGCTGGCTGTCCTCGTTGGGGGCGTCCGCCAGATGATCGGGCGCCCAGACGATCTGCGCCACTGGCTCGATCACATAGGCGGCGCGACCGCTCGTCTTCACCCAGGGCCAGCGGATTTCCGCGGCGACGGTGGGTTGGCCGCGCAGGATCGTGTCGCTGAAGGCGGGGTCCTGATTGGTCTCGATGATGTCGCCCGCGAATTGCGCCTCGAGCGAGCCCAGCATACCCGGCCCGAACAGCCAGTTGCGGCGCCAGTCGGCGGTGAGCGAGCCACGCACCATGTCGCGCCCGTCGGGGCGGCCGTCGCCGTTGAGATCGAGCGTCGAACTCGAAGCGCGCCGCGTCGCCAAGGTGGAAAACCGCAGGCTGCCCTGTCCGCCGATCCCAGCGGGGCGGAAGGTGCGGATCCATTCGCCGGTGCCGCTCAGCATCGGTTCGGTGGAGTTGCTCTCATCCGCGCGCAGCGAGTGAACGTTGCCCACGCGGGTCCAGATCAGCTCGTCGCGGCGTACCCTTTCGAGCTCGACACCCGACCACAGCCGATCGTCGTCGCCGAGCCCGTAATTGAGCAGGTAACTGTCGTCGCTGACCAGCCGAAGCTGCGCGGTCAGGCGGAATTCGCGGGGCAGCTGTGCCTCGAGATCGCCGAAGAGATAGCCGCGCGTGCCGCTGCGAATGTCGTCATTGCTCAGCGCGCCCGACCATTCCATCTTGCCCCAGTTGAAGGCCTGCCGGTAGCGCAGGTTCAGCGTCTCGGTGCGCGAGGTCGCGAAATAGGGCGTCACCGTCAGGTCGCGGCTGGGCCCGAGCGCGATGAAATAGGGCACCAGAAGCCCCGGTCCGAGACCGCTCGTGGTGCGGAACTGCGGGGCGAGGAAGCCCGTCATCCGCCGCACGCCCGGCGCGGGCAGGCGCAGCCGCGGCAGATAGGCGATCGGCACGCCCGCCGCGCGGAACTGCGCATCCTCGAAGACGATCTGCCGCGTGGTCGCGTTATGCACGACGCGGCTCGCGCGGATTTCCCAAAGCGGCGTCGGATTGGTCCGGCAGACCTCGCAGGACGAGGCCACGACCTTGTTCATGATCGTGATCGCGCCGTCGCGCCGCTCGATCCGGGCGGCGGCGAGCTGCAATTCGCGCGCCATCACCATCCGGGCGCTAAGAAGGATGCCGTTCTGCAGATCCGAGGAGAGCTCCGCCTGCGAGGCGAGGATCACCGCCTGCGACTGACCGGGCTGCACCAGCCGGATCGGACCTTCGAGGTAGAGCTTGTCCGCCTTCTGGTCATAGACCACGCGCTTGGCCGAAAGCCGGTTCGACTTGTAGAAGACCTCGACATTGCCTTCTGCGACCAGCTCGTTCTGATTGCGGATCGAGACCCGGTCGGCCAGCAACGTCGCCAATTCGTCCGAAGAGGGGATCGCCGCGTCCTGTGTCGTGGTGGAGGCTGTCGCGGTGGCGTCTTGTGCGCGCACCGTCTGCGGTCCCGCCACGCCAAGCGCGACGATCAGCGCCAAGGCGCTCGCCCGTCCTGCCAAGGCGCCGAATTGCCGCCGCATCACCCATCCTCCCGGTGCAGTAGCCGCGCCAGCGGCAGCATCAACCCGATCACCGGCGGCGCCCAAGCCGCGAGCAGAACGGGAATCTGTCCGTTATCGCCCAGAACTTGCGCGATATTGCGCAGGAAGAACAAGCCCAGACCCGCCGCCAAGGCCAAAAGAACCTTCGCGCCGATGCCCCCAAAGCGCACATGATCCATCGTGAAGCTGGCAGCGATCAGCACCATCGCGGCCAGTAGCACCGGCAGCGCCAGCTCCATCTGGAACCACACGATATGGCGCCGCGCCGAGAAGCCCGCATCCTCGAGCGACGCGATGAAGCTCGGCAATTGCCAGATCGGCACGGCGGAGGGCTTGCCGAAACTGTCGCGGATGCTGGCGACCGTCAGGTCCGAGGGCAGCGAGAGGCTGTCTTGGGTCGTGGCGTCGCGCTCGGGGTTGGTGGATTCGCCCAGCGGCCAGTCCTTCACGTCCTGCAACTGCCATGCGCCCGGCACCAGCGTCGCGGTCTTCGCGTCGATCCGGCGCACCGGGCCGCGATTAGGGTCGAAGATCAGGAAGGTCACGCCATGCAGGGTCGTGGCATCGCCATTGGCGCGTTCGGCATGGATCACCGCCTGCGCCAGCGACTTGCCGTCCGACGCGAGGCCCGCGCTTTGCCGCATCCACACGCCTTCGCGCCCGATCGAGACGGTCGAGCCGCCATCGGAGGTGTAGTGATCGACGAGTATCTCGTAGCGCTTCGAGGTCGCCGAGACGAGCGGGTTGCCCACCAGAAGCGCCAGCAGGCCAAGCACCAGCGCCGCGGCGATCGGCGCGGCCAGCATCCGCAGCGCGGACCGGCCCGCCGCCCGGATCACCACCAGTTCCGAGCTGCGCGCCAGCGCGACGAACAGCGCCACCGCCGACAGCATCACGATCAGCGGCAGGATGGTGTAAATCGTCTCGGGGATATTGAGCGCAGAGAGCACCGAGAGCTGCAGAAGGCTCAGCCCCTGATCGGAGAAGCGGCGGATTTCCTCGACCACGTCGATCAGGAACAGGATGCCCCAGAAGCTCGCCGCGACGATCAGGAAGCTGCGGAGGAACCGTTTCGCAAGATAGAGGGCAAGCGTCACGCGGCAGCCTCCCGTTTGGGCCGGATACGGCGCGGACGCCCCGACCACCACAGCATGAACAGCACCATCACGATCCCGCCCAGCGTCGGCGCGATCAGGCTCGGCCAGAGCGAGGGGTCGCGCCCGGAACTCGTCTCGGCAGCGTTTTGCAGCACCTGCACCACGATCAGCCCGCCAATGGCGAGCGACATCTGCCGCCACATGCCGAAGCGCGAGAATGTGCCCATCATCAGCGCCGAGAAGCCGATCAGCGCCGCGATCGGCGCCAGCAGGGGCTGGGTGATCCGCCGGGCAAGCTCCAGCCGCAGCGCGTCGCGGGCTGCCTTGGCGCTCTCCGCGCCCGGTGTCGCGTCCAGATCGGTCCCCGCCATCATCGCGGCGAGGCGCGGCGTCGTCATCTCGTCGATCTTCGGCGCCCGCGCCTTACCGGCCTTCAGGAACGAGCCGATATCATAGGTGAAATTGCTGAACCGCGTGACCGACAAGCGGTCCGACGGTTTGCGCAGGGTCTGGGCCATGCCCGAGAACATGATCAGTTTCGGCCCCGTCTCGGTCTTCACGATCACGCCCTTGTCGGCGGTGTAGATTGTGCTCGTCTGCGCCGAGCGGCTGTCGGAGACGAAGATATCCTGCAACTCCCCCAGATCGGAGATGCGCCGGATATAGATCGAGATGCCCGGCGCGGGATGCTGGAACGTGCCTTCGGTGAGGAATTTCGCGGTCAGGTTCTGCGCGACCTCCTGCTGGCGCTCGGCCAGCCGGGCCTTCGCGGCGGGGACGAGGAAATTCACCAGCAAAGCCATCATCACCGAGGCGATCAGCCCGAAGACCAGCACCGGACGCGCCAGCCGCCAGTTCGAGGTGCCAGTGGCGCGCATCACTACCAATTCGCTGTCCTGATCGAGCCGATTGAACGCGTAGATCGTGGCGGCGAAGGCGGCGACCGGCAGGACGATGCGGATGACGTAAGGCAAGGTCAACGCGGTGAATTCCAGCACCACCGTCGCGGTCTGGCCATCCGAAATCAGGCTGTCGAACATGATCACAGCCCGGTTGACCCAATAGACGGAGACCAGCACGAGCGCGAAAAACCCGAACAGCGCCATCAATTTGGACAAAACATATCTGTCCAGTTGCGTCACGACCCTCTCAATACCCCCGAATATTTCCCTTTCTCTAGCCTGTCGGGCGAAGTGAGGGAAGGGCACAGCGGGGGTGCTTTTCATTTTCCGGAGGCAGGGCTAGGCTCGCGCGCAATTTGATGCCAATCGCGACCGAGCGCCGCCGACGCGCGCGCCGGTCTCATCTTCGGAGAACCCCACATGACCCAACCTGTTGCTATCGCCTTCAAGGAAACCGATCCGGAGGGCTTCGCTACCCAAAGCGGGCGGATCGCGCTGGTCGTGGGCGGTGACGGCAAGCTGGGGCAGGCCGGGCGCAAGCTGGATCGGGCGATGAAAGGCGCGATCAAGCGCGCGGTGGACTCGGAAGCCTTCGCGGGGCTCGGTGCGGGCGATGCGATGGAGTTGAGCTGGCCCGCCGCGATCGCCGCCGAAGCGGTGCAGCTGGTGCGGCTCGACCGCAAGGCCAGCGCCGACGAGGCCCGCAAGGCGGGGGCTGCGATCGGGGCCAAACTGGGTGAGGCGGGCGCGCTCGTGGTGGCGCAGAACCATCCGCGCGCGGCCGATCTGTCGCTGGGCCTCGCGTTGCGCGCCTATCGCTTCGACTATCACACCGGCGAGGACAAGAAGGCCTACGGGCCGGTGACGATCATGGTCGACAAGCCCGAAGAGGTCGCCGCCGCCGCGGCCCCGCATGCAGCACTGGCCGAGGGCGTGTTCTTCACCCGCGATCTCGTCAACGAGCCCGCCAATATCCTCACCACCGACGATTTCGCCGCCCGCCTCGCCGCGATGCAGGAGCTGGGCCTCGATGTCGAAATCCTCGAAGAAGAGGACATGAAGAAGCTCGGCATGGGTGCGCTTCTGGGCGTCGGCATGGGCTCGGAGATGCCCTCGAAGCTGGTCGTGATGCAGTGGAAGGGCGGCGAGGAGGGCGAGGCGCCCTTCGCGCTCGTCGGCAAGGGCGTCGTCTTCGATGCGGGCGGCATCTCGCTCAAGCCCGGCGCGGGCATGGAAGAGATGACGATGGATATGGGCGGCGCAGGCGTCGTCTCGGGCGTGATGCGGACGCTGGCGCTGCGCAAGGCCAAGGCGAATGTCGTGGGCCTCGTCGGTCTGGTCGAGAACATGCCCGACGGGCGCGCGCAACGCCCCGGCGATATCGTGACCTCGATGAAGGGCGACACGATCGAAGTCATCAACACCGATGCGGAGGGCCGCCTCGTTCTGGCCGATGTTCTCTGGTACGCGCAGGACCGGTTCCAGCCCAAGGCGATGGTCAATCTCGCCACGCTGACCGGGGCCGTGATCGTCGCCCTCGGCCACGAGAACGCGGGCCTTTTCGCCAATGATGACAAGTTCGTAGCCGACATTCTTAAAGCGGCGAAGACCGAGGGCGAGGGCGCGTGGCACATGCCGCTGCAGCCCGCCTATGACAAGGCGCTGAAATCGCGTTTGGCCGATATGCGCAATGTCGGCAACCGTTGGGGCGGTGCGATCACCGCGGCTGCCTTCCTCAAGCGCTTCGTGAAGGACGAGGTGCCGTGGTGCCATATCGACATCGCGGGCGTGGCGCTTCCGCCGAACGAGACCACGCTGGCCCCGAAAGGCCCGACCGGCTGGGGCGTGCGCATGCTCGACCGTCTGATCCGCGACAAGTTCGAAGCCTGAGATGGGTCAGGTCAATTTCTACCATCTGACCCGCTCCAGCCTCGAGGAGGTGGTGCTGAACCTCGCCTCCCGGGCGGTGGAGCAGGGTTGGAAGGTGGAATTGCGCGGGACCGATTCCGCGCGGCTCGACTGGCTCGACCAGAGGCTCTGGCTGATAGGCAACGAGGCGAGCTTCCTGCCGCACGGGCTCGCAGGCGGGCCGCATGACGCGCTGCAGCCGATCCTGCTGGGCACCACGCCCGCAGGCGACGGGCGCGAGGCGATGATGGCCGTGGACGGCGCCGAGGTCGCAGCAGAGGAAACCGACGCCCATAAGCGCGTCTGGATTCTGTTCGACGGCAACGACCCTCAGGCGGTGCAACATGCGCGCGGGCAATGGAAGACCCTGACCGGCGCGGGCGCGAAGGCGATCTACTGGTCGGAAGAGGGCGGCCGCTGGGAGAAGAAGGCGGAGAGTTGAGAGGAGCTTATTGCAGTCGCTCCGGCTCCAGCACCATCACGGTCGGCTCGCGCGGCAGGGTCCTGAGCGAAACGATCACCTCGCTCACGCCGGGCCGCTCTACCGCGAACTCGTCTTTCATCCCGTCGAGAAATCTCTGCAGGGTCGGCTCGCCGAACCAATGGACCGGGATCACGATGCGCGAGCGCAGCCGGTTCAGGATACGGATCATCGTCGGCTGATCGACCGTGTAGGAGCCGTCCACCGCCGCCATCACCACATCGAGCCGCCCCAGCGCCGCATATTGCGCGGGGTCGGGCTCGTGATGCAGATGGCCCAGATGGCCGATGCAGAGCCCGGCCACCTCGAAGACGAAGATCGAGTTGCCGTTCTCCTCGACCCCGCCGAAGCTGCGGATTGCGGTGGGCACATTGCGGATCAGCATCTCGCCGAGGTCCAGGTGGTGCTCGGCGGCGACGCCGAACTGATCCGACCAGCCTTTCAGGGCCACCGTGCCTTCGGGGATCATATCGGTCATGTGGCTAGAATGGGCGTGGTTCATCGTGACGTAATCAGGGGCAAAGCGCGCCCCGCCGGTCCAGCCGTTGAAATCGGTGACGACCGATAGCCCGCCCTCAGTCTGCAACAGAACCATCGAATGGTCGATGTAATGCAACCGCACCGATTGCTCCGGCACCGGGTCGGACCAGCTTGCCTTGTGCAGATACTCAATCCCCGGCGCGGCATCGGCAATCGCGATACAATGGCTGATGCGCTGGTTTTGCGCAGCCGCGGCGAACGGCGCGAGCGTGGCGCAGAGGGTTAGAAGGATGGAACGAAACATGGCGAGCCTCCTTTTGCCCTAGCGTAAGGCCAAAATGCGATTCCGGTCCATGCCCTTGCGCCCCACGTGGCCTTCCCTTCGCGCCGCTTTGGGTCTATCAGCCGGGGCCGAAGGAGAGCCCCAGATGACCAAGTTCAGCTTCACCCTCAAGGCCACCGATGGTGCTGCGCGCACCGGGACGATCTCGACGCCCCGCGGCGAAATCCGCACGCCGGCCTTCATGCCCGTGGGCACCGCCGCCACCGTGAAGGCGATGATGCCGGAATCGGTGGCCGCGACCGGCGCGGATATTCTTCTGGGCAATACTTACCACCTGATGCTGCGCCCCGGCGCGGAGCGGGTGGCGCGTCTGGGCGGGCTGCACAAGTTCATGAATTGGGACAAGCCGATCCTGACCGACTCGGGCGGCTTTCAGGTGATGAGCCTCGCGAGCTTGCGCAAGCTGACCGAGGAAGGCGTGACCTTTGCCTCCCATGTCGACGGCTCGAAACATATGCTCTCGCCCGAACGCTCGATGGAGATCCAGAAGTTGCTGGGTTCGGATATCGTGATGTGCTTCGACGAGTGCCCGGCGCTGCCCGCGACCGAGGAAGAAGTGGCGAAGTCCATGCGCCTCTCGATGCGGTGGGCGCAACGCTCGCGCGATGCCTTCGGCGACCGTCCCGGCCATGCGCTGTTCGGCATCCAGCAGGGTGGCGTGACGCGTGAGCTTCGCGAGGAAAGTGCCGAGAAACTCAAGGAAATCGGCTTCGAGGGCTACGCCGTCGGCGGCCTCGCCGTGGGCGAGGGGCAGGAAGCCATGTTCGGCGTGCTCGACTATGCGCCGGGCATGTTGCCGCCGGACAAACCCCGCTACCTGATGGGCGTCGGCAAACCCGACGATATCGTGGGCGCAGTGGAGCGCGGCGTCGACATGATGGATTGCGTGCTGCCGTCGCGCTCGGGGCGCACCGGCCAGGCCTGGACCCGCCGCGGTCAGGTGAACATCAAGAACGCCCGCCATGCCGATGATCCGCGGCCCTTGGACGAGGCCTGCACGTGCCCGGCCTGCTCGAACTACTCGCGCGCCTATCTGCACCACGTCTTCCGCTCCGGCGAGATGATCTCGGGGATGCTGCTGACCTGGCACAACCTGCATTACTATCAGGAGCTGATGGCGGGCCTGCGCGCGGCGATCGACGAGGGGGCGCTGGCGCGCTTCGTCTCGGAATTCCACGAGACCCGTGCGATGGGCGATATCGAGCCGCTGTAAATTCCGCTCAGTGCGAGATCACGATCACAGCGGCGTAATGCGTCGCGGCCGCGGCCAGCACATGGCCGTGCCAGATCGCGCGCGAAAAGGGGATGCGCTCGGTCTGGTAGAAGATTACGCCGACCGTATAGGTCAGCCCGCCCACGACCAGCAGGATCAGCGCGGGCAGCGGCAGGGCCACGATCAGCGGCCACATCGCGATCATCCCGAGCCAGCCCATCGCCAGATAGAGCCAGAACCCCGTGCGCTCCGCGCGGTGGAAAAAGCCGAGCTTCATCACGATGCCGAAGGTCGCAAGCGCCCAGACCGTCGCGGTCAGCGCCCAGCCGGCGACCCCGCCGAGGCCGATCAGCGCCATCGGCGTGTAAGTGCCCGCAATCAGAAGATAAATCGCGGCGTGATCGAAGCGCCGCAGTACCGCGCGCATCGGTGCATGCAGGGTGAGGTTATAGGCGGCCGAGAGCGAGAAAGAGGCGATCAGCCCCACCGAATAGACCGCGAGCGGCCAAACCCGCCCGGCCGGTGCGGCCAGCGACGCCCAGACGATCAGTGCGCTGACGCCTGCCACGGCGAAAACGACGCCCAGCACATGGACGACGCCATCGGCGACATGTTCGCGAAAGCTGTGGCTCAATTGGTGGCGCGTCATCGTGGTGATCCCCTCAGTCATGCCTTTAAGATAGCAACGATGAGGCGATCTCCCAAGTCGCGGCGGAAAAAACGCTGGGTCACAAGGGGGCTCTGCCCCCGCGCGCCCCCCGGGATATTTGAAAAGAGCGAAGACAGGACAGACGCCCATCTTCGCTCTTGAGAAATATCCCGGGGGTGAGGGCGAAGCCCGAGGGGGCAGCGCCCCCTGAACCAGATCAGATACCGTCGCCGACGAAGGCCTTCTCGACCACATATTCGCGCGGCTCGGAATTCGCGCCTTCGCGCAGCCCGAAGCCTTCGAGCACCGCCATCACGTCCTTGTTGAAGGCGAGCGAGCCGCAGACCATCGCGCGGTCGGTCTCGGGGTTCATCGGCTCGAGGCCGAGATCCTTGAACACCTTGCCGTTCTCGAGATTGTCGGTGATCCGGCCCATGTGATGGAATTCCTCACGGGTCGTGGTCGGGTAGTATTTCAGCTTGCCGTCCACCATCTCGCCGATCAGCGGATCGTTGATCAGGTTCTCGACCAGCTGGCGGCCATATTCCAGTTCCTCGACCGTCCGGCAGGTATGCATCATGATGACCTCGTCGAACTTGTCGTAGGTCTCGGGGTCGCGCATCAGCGAGGCGAAGGGCGCGATGCCGGTGCCGGTGGCGAGGAACCACACCCGCTTGCCCGGCAGCAGCGCGTCATGGACCAGCGTGCCCACGGGCTTCGGGCGCAGGATGATCTGGTCGCCCACATTGATATGCTGCAGCTTCGAGGTCAGCGGGCCGTCGGGCACCTTGATCGAGTAGAATTCCAGCTCCTCGTCCCAGTTGGGTGAGGCGATGGAATAGGCGCGCAGCAGCGGTTTGCCATTGTCGCCCATCAGCCCGATCATCACGAACTCGCCCGAGCGGAAGCGCAGGCTTTGCGGCCGGGTCACGCGGAAGGAAAACAGCCGGTCCGTCCAATGGGTCACTTCGGTCACGGTCTGCGCGTCGGGCAGGGTCTTCACCTTGGGGATCTCGGTCACGGCGCTCTCGTTCATTGTCACATCTCTCTCGGGCCGGGGCAGGCGCCTCGGTCTGGCAAATATACAGATCGGATACAGCTTGCGTCAGCGCTGGCCCTTGATCTGGCTCAATTGCCGGTTTCGTTATGGTCTATCGGATATCGCGGACGGGTGAAAGCCTCAGCCGGCGAGCCGCGCGCGGTAGTCATGCGCGGCCCAGTCGGCGCGGAACAGCCATTGCGCCTGCGGCTGGCGCTCGGCCAGTTCCGGCGGAATCTCGACCTCGTCGAAGCCCACGCGCCGCGCCATCGCGTATTGATCCGCGATCAGCGGGCCCGCCGCGCGCAGACGCCCGGTATAGCCGAGCGCACGGATGCGGCGCGCCAGCGAAAAGCCGCGCCCGTCCGAGAAGGTCGGGAACAGGACGCGGATCATCTCGGCGCCTTCGATCAGCGCAGGCAGGTAGCCCGCATCGGTCTCCGGCGCGATGTCGAGGCTCGCCCCGGTGAAGTCGTCATTGTGGAAGCCGTCGTCGCGAACGATCACGCTCATGCCACATTCTCCTTGTTCTCAATCACTTGGCCTTCACTGTTCACACGGACGGCCTTGCCGCCGATGAAGTGGATGCCGCATTCGGTCTTGGCAGCGCCGCGCCAGCGGCCCGCACGTTCGTCTTCGCCCGGTTTCACAGGCGAGGTGCAGGGTGCGCAGCCGATCGAAGGGTAGCCTTGCGCCACCAGCGGATGGCGAGGCAGGCGGTTCTCGACCATGTAATCCTGCACGTCCTGCTTGTCCCAATGGGCGAGCGGGTTGATCTTCATCCGGCTGTCGGTCTCGATCTCGAAGAAATCGAGCGCCGCGCGCTGGCCGCCCTGAAAGCGTTTGCGCCCGGTGATCCACGCGTCATAGCCCGACAGCGCATTTTCCAGCGGCACCGTCTTGCGCAGGGTGCAGCAGGCGTCGGTGCTGTACTGGTGCAGCGTGCCGTCCGGGTCGTCGCGGGCAATCGCGGCCTCATCGGCCTGGATCACCTGCACATTGGTCAGGCCCAGCTTGGCCGCGACGTCGCGCTGATAGGCGAGCGTCTCGGGAAACAGCATCTGCGTGTCGATGAACAGCACCGGCGTGCCGGGCGCGATCACCGAGACCATATGCAGCAACACCACCGATTCCGCCCCGAAGGACGAAACCAGCGCGACATTGCCCACATCGGGGTCCCGCAACGCCCGCTCCATCACCGCGGTTGCGGCGTGGTGGCGGTAGCGTTCGTTCAGCCCGGCGACGCGGGGGGCGATATCCGTTCCATCACTGAGCGGCATGGCGTTGAGCCTCTGCATAGAGCGCTTCCTTGAACGGGTCCGGGCCAAGGCGGCGCAGCGCGTCGAGGAAGCTCTCGGTGGCGCTTTCACGCAGCTCGAGATAGGCGCGCAGGAGACGCTCCAGCGCAGGGATCACCTCCGTATAGGCGAAGCCGGGGCCGGCACGTTCGCCAAGCGCCATCGTTTCGGTCGCGTCGCCGCCCAGCGTGATCTGGTAGTTCTCCACGCCCGCACGGTCGAGACCGAGGATGCCGATATGGCCCAGATGGTGGTGGCCGCAGGCGTTGATGCAGCCCGAGATCTTGATCTTGAGCGCACCGATCTCCTGCTCCAGCCCGAGATCGCGGAAATGGGTCGAGATCTGCTGTGCCAGCGGGATCGAGCGGGCCGTGGCCAGCGCGCAGTAATCCATGCCGGGGCAGGCGATGATATCCGAGGTCAGTCCGATATTCGCCGTGGCGAGACCGCCCTTGCGCAGGGCCTCGAACAGCGCGGGCAGATCGGCCTTCGCGATATGCGGCAGGATCACGTTCTGCTCGTGGCTGATGCGCAGCTCCGATTGACCGTAGCGTTCGGCCAGATCGGCGAGCAGGCGCATCTGGTCCGAGGTGGCATCGCCCGGAGGCGCGCCGTGATCCTTCAGGCTGACCGTGACCACCGCGTAATCGGGGTTGTGATGGGGCGAGGCCGAGCGCGCGGCCCAGTCACGCAGAAGCGCGTCGACACCGAGCGCGGTCTCGAAGCTCTCGCTCTCCCGGGCGGGCAGCGCGGGCGGGGCGAATTGCGTCTTTAGATCGGCGAGGATCGCTTGGTCCGCGCCCTTGAACGCCGCGCGCCGGGCCGGGAATTCGGCCTCGACCATCTCGGAAAACGTATCGATTCCAAGCTCGTGCACGGTGATCTTGATGCGCGCCTTATACTTGTTGTCACGCCGTCCTGCGAGGTTCCACGCGGCGACGATCGATTCCAGATAGGGCAGCAAATCGACCGCGGGCAGGAAGCTGCGGATTTCCTTGCCGATCATCGGGGTGCGGCCGAGACCGCCGCCCACGAAGACCTGGAACCCGATCTCGCCATCGCGCTCGACCAGTTGCAGGCCCACGTCATGGGCGCGGATCGCGGCGCGGTCGGCCTCGGCGCCGTTGATCGCGATCTTGAACTTGCGCGGCAGGAACTGGAATTCCGGATGGTCGGTGGACCATTGACGGATCAGTTCCGCGTAAGGGCGGGGATCGGCGATTTCATCGGCGGCGGCACCTGCGAAGGCATCCGTCGTCGTGTTGCGGATCGCGTTGCCCGAGGTCTGGATCGCGTGCATGCCGACATCGGCGAGCGCGTCGATCATGTCCGGCACATCGATCAGTTTCGGCCAGTTGAACTGGATGTTCTGGCGTGTGGTGAAATGGCCGTAGCCGCGATCCCAGGCATCGGCGATCTTGGCGAGCTGGTGCATCTGCCGGGCCTCGATCGTGCCATATGGGATCGCCACGCGCAGCATATACGCGTGCAGCTGCAGGTAGAGCCCGTTCATCAGGCGCAGCGGCTTGAACTCGTCCTCGGTCAGGCTGCCGTCGAGGCGGCGCGCGACCTGATGGCGAAACTGCTCGGCGCGCGCGCGGACGGCGGCGCGGTCGAAATCGCTGGGTTGGAACATGGATCAGCTCCCGGGTAGCTCGATGGAAGGGCCGGCGGCGCGGAAGGCCTCGCGGAAATGCGCGGGCTCGGGGCCGTTCGGACCGAGCGTGGCAGGCGCGAGATAGGCGCCCACGACTTTCTCAGGCTGAGCATTGGCCAGATCGAGCCACATGTCCGCGATCACCGGATCGTCGAGGAAGGCAGCGTCTTTCAGGCGCAGCACCCATTGGCCCGCATCGTTCATGTAGACGACATGGCCTTCGCGCAGGTCATTGGCGCTGATCACGCCGGGGATGAATTTCTTGCTCATAGCACGGCCTCCTTGAGGGCGGTGCGGGCGTCGCGCGGGGCGAGCCCGAGTAGGATCACGGCGGGGCCTTTGGCCTCGGCGGTAACGGTGGGCAGGGTGGCGAGCGTCGCGGGGCGGATGACCTGATCGGCGCGCGAGGCGTTCTCGACCACACAGGCGGGGGTCGCGGGGGAGGCGCCATGCATCATCAGGCGTCCCTGCACGTAGCGCGCGGCGCGCTTGCCCATGTAGATCGCGGCGACCGCGCCGGGGCGGGCCAGCGCCGACCAATCCTGTTCGGCCAGCCCGTCTGCGTCATGCCCGGTGAGCAGGCGCAGCTCGCGATTGCGGCCACGTTCCGTCAGGCTCTGGCCGAGCGAGGCAGCGGCAGCGGAGGCTGCGGTGATGCCCGGCAGTACCCGATAGGCGATCCCGGCCGCGTCGAGCGCGTCCAGCTCCTCGCCCAGCCGACCGAACACGCCCGGATCGCCCGATTTCAGGCGCAGTACCCGCTGGCCTTCCTGCGCGAGGCGGACGATCAGGGACGAGATGTCGCCTTGCTTCATCGACGGGCCGAAACCGGTCTTGCCGGTCTCGATCAGCTGCGCCTGCGGGCCCGCGAGCGCGAGCACCTCGGCGCTCACCAGCGTGTCGTGCAGGATCACGTCGGCGCACATCATCTCGCGCAGCACCGCCACGGTCAGCAGGTCCGGGTCGCCCGGACCGGCGCCAGCAAGTGTCACCTGGGTCTGAGTTTCGAGAGTTTCCATGTCACGCTCCTCGTCTGCGTCTTGAGCGTGAATATAGGAAATTATTCCGGTTTTTGACCATATGCCCTTGCCAATAAGGACATTCGTTCCTTATGGATTTGGAGGGAGTGACAATCTCCTAACAAGCGGAGGGAAATCGGAATGGCGGTGCAGATCGACGAGCTGGATCGGAAAATCCTTGCGGAGCTTCAGGACGACGCGAGCCAGTCGCTCGACGAAATCGCGCGGAAAACAGGGTCTTCCAAGACCCCGGTCTGGAACCGGATTCGCAAATTGCGCGCGGCGGGGGTGATCGGAAAGCAGACCGCGATCCTCGATCCCGAGGCGCTTGGCTTCGATGCCTGCTTCTTCGTGTTGATCCGCACGTCGGAGCATGAGGCCGAGTGGCAGGACAAGTTCCTCGCCACCCTGCGCGCGCGCCCCGAAGTGATGGAGGCGCACCGTCTGGCAGGCGATATCGACTACATCCTGAAAGTGCGGGTCGAGAATGCGCGCGCCTATGACCGCTTCTATCAGGCGCTGATCTCGGAAGTGAAAATCCACAACGTGACCGCGCTTCTGTCGATGGAGGAGCTGAAATCCACCACCGCGCTGCCGCTGTGAGGCTCAGCGCTTGGTATAGGTGACCTGCAGCTTCTCCAGCCCGTGGAAGTGGTAGAGATCCGCGTAATAGGGGCGGCGCGGCAGATCGAGCCCCTGTAGCCGCTCCATCAGCATCGGCAGGGCGAGTTTCAGTTCCAGCCGCGCCAGCGGCGCACCGATGCAGAAGTGCGCCCCCGCGCCGAAGCCGAAATTGGTGCGCACGGGGCGCGACGGGTCGAAGACGCTCGCATCGTCCCAAGCCGACGGATCGCGGTTCGCACCGGCGAGCAACAGCCCGATCCGCTCGCCTTTGCGCAGCACCTGTCCCTGAAACTCCATGTCCTCATAGAGCCAGCGCGTGAACAGATGCAGCGGCGGATCGAAGCGCAGCAGCTCCTCGATGGTGCCGTCGATCCGCGCGGGCTCCAGCCAATGCGGTGCGACGGTCTGCTCGATCAGGGTTTTCACGCTGTTGCCGATCTGGTGGACGGTCGCCTCATGGCCCGCGTTCAACAGCAGGATCACGGTGGAGATCAGCTCGTCGCGGGTCAGATGGGTGCCTTCTTCCTCGACCGCGATCAGCTCCGAGATCAGATCTTCCCCGGGCGCTTTGCGGCGGGTCTCGATCAGATCCCCCAGATAGGCGGCGAAGTCCGCTGAAGCCTGTGCCGCGTCTTCCTCGAGGCTGATATCTCGGCGCGCCTGATACATCTGCACCATCGCGTTCGACCACGCCAAGAGCTTGTCCGCGTCGCTTTCGGGTACGCCCAGAAGCCGTGCGATCACGATCACCGGCAGGGGCTTGGCGAAATGCTCCAACAGGTCGCAGCCACCCTCGGGCAGATCGTCGATCAGCCGGTGGCAGAGCGTGGCGATCTCGTCTTGCATCCCTGCGATCCGGCGCGGGGTGAAGGCCTTTGTCACCAGCTTGCGCAGCCGGGTGTGGGTCGGCGCCTCCAGTTCCAGCATCGAATGGCGCTCGATCGCGTAGAAGGGTTCGAGATGTTTAGGAATGTCCACCGCCTGCTCGGGCGGGGCCTCGCGCCCCAAGCGCCGGTCTCGCAGCGCCGCGCCGACGATCGCAGCGCGCGCGGTGACGCGAAACCCGTATTCGGGCCATTGCACGAAGGGGCCGCCCTGCCGCACCCGATCATAGAACGGGTAGGGGTTCTGGACGAAATCGGGATCGAGCGGGGATTGGGAAAGGGTCTGCATCGGCGCTCCGGTTACTCGGGGCCAGATTGGCCGCAACGCGCCCGGGGATGCAAGACCAAGCGAACGCTCCGCCTTGCATTGCCGCGCGGTTGGCGCAAGGAAAGGGGCGGGAGAGTGCTGATGCTGGGTCGTGTCGCCATATTGCTGATCTGGATCGCGCTGACGCTCGCCGCCTCTATCGGGGTGTGGCGGGTTTCGGCACGCGAGGGTCTGGCGCGGATCGAAGCGCAGGGACAGTCCGATCTGCGGCTGGCCTCGGATCGTCTGGTGGCTGCGCTGTTGCAGTTTCGCGAGGTGGCGGTGCTGGCCGCCGATCATCCCGACGTGGTCGCGCTGGCGGCGCGGTTCGCCGAAGGGGGCAAGGCGGTCGGCACATGGCGCGATGCGGCGGTGAGCCTGACGCTGCAACGCCTCGCCGATCATGCGGGCGCGCGCGACATCTGGCTGATCGCGCCGGGGGGCACGGTGCTCGCAGGTCCGGCGGATAGCCCCGACCGGGTCACGATGAACCGGGCGCTGGCGCGGGCGGCGCAAGGCGCAACCGGCTCCGAGCATTTCGTGGATCCTGATACGGGCGATCGGCTGTTCGTCTTCGCAGCCCCGGTCTTTGCTTCGGGCGGCAATGTTGCGGGGATCGTGCTGCTGCGGCTGAATGCCGAGGATGTCGAGGCCGAGGGGCGCGGCAACCCGGTGCCGGTCTGGTTCACCGATGATAGCGGCGTGAGTTTCCTGACCAACCGCACCGATCTGGTGCTGCTGTCCGAGCCCGGTGCAAAGCCCGATCCCGCGACCTATCCGGCGGGGTCGCTCGCCGGGGTGTTGCACCTGCGCGAACGCAACCTTGCGGGTCATCGCCTGGTGTCGGGAGATGGCTCGCTTTCCGGTCCCGCACTGGACGTCTCGCGCGCCTTGCCGGTGATCGAGATGGAGGGGCATGCCCTCGCAGCCGCCGATCCGGTGCTGCGCGCGGCGCGGCTCGCTGCCCTTTCGACCGCGGCCGGGTTCCTCGCCGTAGGGGCGGTGATGTTCGCCCTGTGGGAGCGCAGGCAGGCCCTCTCCGAGGCCAATGCCGCGCTCGAGGTCCGCGTCGCCGAACGCACGGCGGAACTGTCGACCGCGAACGAGGAATTGCGCCGCACGCAGGCCGAACTCGTGCAGGCGGGCAAGCTCTCGGCGTTGGGGCAAATGTCGGCGGGGATCAGTCACGAGTTGAACCAGCCGCTGATGGCGATCTCGTCTTATGCCGAGAATGCCGAATTGCTGCTCGATCGCGGTCGGACCGAGGAGGCGGGCGAGACGCTCGGCAAGATCGGCGCGATGGCGCATCGTATGGCGCGCATCATCCGCAACCTCCGAGCATTCGCGCGGCAGGAAAGCGAACCCGCGACCCGCGTGGGGCTCGCGGCAGTGGTGGAGAGCGCGCTGGAGATGCTCGACGAGCGACTGCGGCGCGCTGGCGTCACCGTGGACTGGCAGCGCCCCGACTTCCCCGCCATCGTGATGGGTGGTGAGGTGCGGCTGAGCCAGGTCGTCATCAACCTGATCTCGAATGCGATCGAGGCGATGGAGGGGCAGCCCGAGCGCCGCCTGACGATCCGCATGGCGCGCGCGGATGGCATGATCCGCCTCAGCCTGCGCGATACCGGGCCGGGCATTGCCGATCCGGACCGCATTTTCGATCCGTTCTACTCGACCAAGGAGGCGGGATCGGCGGAGGGGCTTGGCCTCGGCCTCTCGATCTCTTACGGGCTGGTGCAAGGGTTCGGCGGCACCCTGCGGGGCGAGAATGTGCCCGGCGGCGGGGCGCGTTTCACCATCGAGCTGCGCGAAGCCACGGCCCAACCCAAACCGATCGAGGTGGAGACATGATGCGCCGGGTTCTCTTTGTCGATGACGACCGCGCGGTGCGCGAGGCGCTGGGCCAGACGCTGGAACTGGCGGGGCTGAAGCCGACGCTCGCGGGCAGCTATATCGAGGCGAAGGACCATATCTCGACCGAGTTCGAGGGGGTCGTGGTCACAGATATCCGGATGCCGGGCAAGGACGGGTTCGCGCTGCTGGACCTCGTGCAGAAGGCCGACGCCGAGTTGCCCGTAGTTCTGCTGACCGGCGAGGCCGATGTGCCGATGGCGGTGCGTGCGATGGCGTCGGGTGCGTTCGATTTTCTGGAAAAGCCCTGCACGGGGAAAGACTTGCTGGCCGTTGTCGAGAAGGCGCTGGAAACCCGCGCGCGGGTGATGGAGGCGCGCTTCTCGCGGGCTGCGGGCAAGCGCGGCGACGCGGCGGCGCGGATTTTGGTGGGTAGCTCTCCGGTGGCGGAGGGTTTGCGCGAAGCCGCCCGACGCGCCGCGCGCTCGGGCGCCGAGGTGTTGATCACCGGCGCGCCGGGGGCGGGCAATTCCAAGCTGGCCGAGGTGATCCACCTGCTGTCCACCAATGCGCGGCGGCCCTTCGTGAAGCTCGCCGCGGCGGGCCTCGACGTAGCGGCGTTGGAGGCGGGCTTCGCACAGGCCGAGGGCGGGACGCTTTATCTTGATGAGGTGGCCGATCTGCCGCGCCCCGCACAGTTCGCGCTGATCGAATTGCTGGAGACGCGGCCCGCTACGCGCCTCATCGCGGGCACCTATCGCGACCTGCCGGGCGAGGCGCGGGCCGGGCGCTTCCACCCCGATCTCTACTGGCGGCTGGAGGCATTGAAAGTGCGCATCCCCTCGCTGTCCGAGCGCCCCGAGGATATTCCCGCGCTGTTTCGCCATTACGTCGCTACCGCCTGCGAACAAGCCAATCTGCGCGCCCCGGAAATCCCGCCGGAGATGACCGCGCAGCTGATGGCGCGCGACTGGCCCGGCAACGCCCGCGCGCTGATGTCCGAGGCGATGCGCTTCGCGATGGGTCTGGAGGCGGGCGAGCCGCCGGAGGAACTGGGCCTGTCCGAGCGCATGGCGGCGGTCGAGAAGTCGCTGCTGGCCGAGGCGCTGACCCGCGCGGGCGGCAATGCGACCGAGGCGGCCTCCGCGCTGAAACTGCCGCGCAAGACCTTCTACGACAAGCTCGCGCGCCACGGGCTGCGGCCCGAGGAATACCGCGACTAGCGGCGGGCGAGGATTCGCACTAAGCCGTATCTATCTGTGCGGGATTTCGCACACACCTCCGCGCGCTGTAATGAAGGTGTCCTCGTAAGGCCCTGATTCCGCGTGGATAATGTCTTCGTCACAAGAGCTTCACGAAACAGTTGATCGGATCTCTCGGCGGCTTTCTGCTGACCCCAATGCCGGGGAGGACCGGCGTGACATGAATTCCGGGAGGACATTATGAAGAAATTTACCGCCGCCGTTTCGGCGCTCGCTCTCATGGCTTCGGCCTCGGTCGCAATGGCCGATCCGACGGGCTGCGACGAAGGCGAGATGGTCATCAAGTTCAGCCACGTCACCAATACCGACAAGCACCCGAAAGGGATCGCGGCGGCGCTGTTCGCCAAGCGCGTGAACGAAGAGATGGACGGCAAGGCCTGCGTCGAGGTCTACCCGAACTCGACCCTCTACAACGATGATCAGGTGCTGGAAGCGATGCTGCAGGGCGACGTGCAGATGGCTGCGCCGAGCCTCTCGAAATTCGAGACCTTCACCAAGAAGTACCGCATCTTCGATCTGCCCTTCATGTTCAAGAACATGGACGCCGTGGACGAATTCCAGAATTCCGACATCGGTCAGAATATGAAAGAGGCGATGGTGCGTCGCGGTCTGCTGGGTCTCGATTTCTGGCATAACGGCCTCAAGCAGTTCTCGGCCAACAAGCCGCTGCTCGTGCCGGGCGATGCCAAGGGTCTGAAGTTCCGCGTGCAGCCGTCCGACGTGCTGATCGCACAGATGGAAGCGCTGGGTGCCTCGCCGCAGCCGATGGCCTTCTCGGAAGTCTATGGCGCGCTGCAGACCGGCGTTGTCGACGGGCAGGAAAACACCTGGTCGAACATCTACGGTCAGAAGTTCTACGAAGTGCAGGACGGCATCACCGAGACCAACCACGGCCTGCTCGACTACATGGTCGTGACCTCGGTCGACTGGTGGGACAGCCTCGACCCGGCGATGCGCGACCAGATCAAGTCGATCCTCGACGAGGTCACCAAAGAGCGTAACGCCGCGATCAATCAGGTGAACGAAGAGAACCGTCAGGCGATCCTCGACGCCGGTGCGACGATCCGCGAACTGACGCCCGAGCAGCGCCAGCAATGGGTCGATGCGATGAAACCGGTCTGGGACCAGTTCACCGATGACGTCGGTCAGGAAAACATCGACGCAGCGCAGGCGATCAACGCCAAGCACTGATCAGGAACGGACGGGCGACGACCCCCACTCGTCGCCCGATCTCACGGCGCGCGCGGTCCCCCACACACCTGCGCGCGCCACTTTCAACTCTCGACCTCAGACCGGAGTGAGCCATGAGCCAGCGCTATGAGCCGCGCAACGGGTTTTCGCGGGCGATCCATCATCTGGAGGAGACGCTGATCGCGTTGATCCTCGGCACGATGACCGTGATCACCTTCGTCAATGTCGTGCTGCGCTACGTCTTCAACTCCTCGCTGATCTGGGGGCTTGAGACGACACTGATCCTCTTCGCCTGGCTGGTTCTGCTGGGCATGAGCTACGCGGTGAAAGTGACCGCGCATCTCGGCGTCGATGCGATCATCAACATGCTGCGCCCCGGGCCGCGTAAGGCCATGAGCCTCGTCGCGGCGGGCCTTTGCATTCTCTACGCGGTACTGCTGCTGAAAGGGGCATGGGATTACTGGGCCCCCTTCGCCGGGTTCGAGCAGACCTCGGGCCGCTGGTTCCCGACGGGCTTTCAGGACACCCGCGACCGCGCCTTCTACGAGACGGATCAGGTGCCGATCGCGCATTGGCTCGCCGTCTGGCTGGGCGATCGGTTCAACATGGGCGAGGCCTATGACAAGCTGCCGCGCTTCATCCCTTACCTGATCCTGCCGATCGGCGTGACGCTTCTGCTGATCCGCTTCGTGCAGGCGGCAATCGGGGTCGCCGTGGGCAAGCGTTCGGCGCTGATCGTGAGCCACGAAGCCGAAGACCAAGTGGCCGACGTGGCCCATATCAACAAGGGTGACTGAGGTATGGATATCCTGTTCCTTTTCGTGATGGTGATCGGCTTCATGCTGATCGGCGTGCCGATCGCGGTCTCCTTGGGCCTCGCGTCGACGCTGTTCCTGCTGATCTTCTCGGACGCCTCGCTCGCCTCCATCGCGCAGTCGCTCTACGACGCGATGGACAATCACGCGACGCTGCTGGCGATCCCGTTCTTCATTCTCGCCTCGAGCTTCATGTCGACCGGCGGGGTCGCTCAGCGCATCATCCGCTTCGCCATCGCCGTGGTGGGCCACCTGCCGGGCGGTCTGGCCATCGCGGGCGTCTTCGCCTGTATGCTGTTTGCGGCGCTTTCGGGCTCGTCGCCCGCGACCGTGGTCGCCATCGGCTCCATCGTCATCGCGGCGATGCGGCAGGTGGGCTACTCGAAGGATTTCGCCGCTGGCGTGATCTGTAACGCGGGCACGCTCGGCATCCTGATCCCGCCGTCGATCGTGATGGTAGTCTATGCCTCGGCGACCGACGTGTCGGTGGGCCGGATGTTCCTCGCGGGCGTCATTCCGGGCCTTCTGGCGGGCGTGATGTTGATGGCTACGATCCTGTTCTTCGCGATCAAGCGCAACCTGCCGAAAGGCGAGTGGCAAGGCTGGGGCGAAGTCGCCGCAAGCTTCGTCGACGCGTTCTGGGGCCTGATGCTGATCGCGATCATCATGGTCGGCCTCTACGGTATTCCCGGCATCACGGGCGGCATCTTTACCCCGACCGAGGCCGCTGCCGTCGCCGCTGTCTATGCGTGGTTCGTCGCGAACTTCATCTATCGCGACATGGGCCCGCTCGATGAGGGCGAGCAGAAAACTTCTCTTCTGAAGAAGCCGCAGGCAATCTTCACCGCGATCTGGCACAAGGGCACGCGCGATACGCTGTTCGAGGCGGGCAAGCTGACGATCACGCTGATGTTCATCATCGCCAACGCGCTGATCCTCAAGCACGTGCTGACCGACGAGCAGATCCCGCAGAAGATCACCGAGGCCCTGCTCGGCGCAGGTCTGGGCAAGATCATGTTCCTCGTGATCGTCAACATCATCCTGCTGATCGGCGGCCAGTTCATGGAACCCTCGGGCCTGATCCTGATCGTCGCGCCGCTGGTCTTCCCGATCGCGATCGAGCTGGGCGTCGATCCGATCCATCTCGGCATCATCATGGTGGTGAACATGGAGATCGGGATGATCACGCCACCGGTCGGCCTGAACCTCTTCGTGACCTCCGGGGTGGCGGGGATGCCGATCATGCGGGTCGTGAAGGCGGCCGCGCCCTTCCTCGCCGTGCTCTTCGTCTTCCTGATCCTTGTCACCTATGTGCCATTCCTGTCGACTTGGCTGCCGACGATGGCGATGGGGCCGGAGACGGTCGTGAAATAAGCCGAGCGGGGCAGGGACCGAACCCGGTCTCATGCCCCGCCATTCCAACCTCGCGCGCCCGTGGCACCCCCACGCGGCGCGCTTTTGTTTTGGGAAGGCCCCGGTGGTGCGATGGGGAGAGGGGCTCCGCCCCACGCGCTGCGCGCGCCCCCGGGATATTTTCGCCAAGGCGAAAGCAAGGCGCCATCTTTCGGCTTGGTCGAAATATCCCGGGGTGAATTCGCGCATGCGAAGAGGGGCAGCGCCCCTGTTGCCCGCCTCGCCGCATGTACCGGCGCAAAATAAAAGGGCGACCCGATCGGCCGCCCCTCCTGCTCTGGCTATCGCCTGATTTTATTTCTGTTCCGACCCCGTCGGCGCCGGTGCTGCGGCGGCGGTCTCGGAGGCCGGGGGCGCGAGTTTCCGCGTGCCTTGACCGGTTTGCAGCGGGTCGTCCTGACGCTGCACCGAACCTTCGAAATGCGCACCGCTCTCGATCGCGATGGTCTTGTGGATGATGTCGCCTTCGACGCGTGCGGTCGAGGTCAGGCGCACCTTCAGGCCGCGCACACGGCCCACGACGCGGCCGTTGACCACGACGTCGTCCGCCATGATCTCACCCTTGATCGTGGCGCTTTCGCCGACGGTCAGCAGATGGGCGCGGATGTCGCCTTCGACGGTGCCTTCGATCTGGATGTCGCCGGTCGTCTTGACGTTGCCGGTGATGGTCAGGTCCGAGGAGAGAACCGAGGGTGCGGGCTTCGAGCGCGGCGCGGCGCTCGGCGTGTAGTCGCTCGAGCTGGACGTCGGGCGGCTCGGAGTGGTCGAGCTCTCACCGGTTTTGGGCTTGTCGCCGTCGGCCTTGGGGCCCGGTTCATGGATTTTCGATTTAGAAAACATTCTTACCAGCCTTGATGAAGGTCATCGGGTTAATTGGCTTGCCTCCGAGCCGGATCTCGTAGTGCAGATGCGGTCCCGTGGAGTGTCCGGTATTGCCCATATCAGCAATCCACTCGCCTTGCGACACTTTTTGCCCGACTTTCACGTGGAATTTGTTGAGGTGGCCGTAGCGGGTGGTGATGCCGAACTCGTGGCGGATCTTGACGATATTGCCGTAGCCACGTTCGTGCTCGGCGGCGATCACGACGCCATCGGCGGGGGCATAGACCTTGGTGCCGATCGGCGCGGCCATATCGACGCCCTCGTGCATCCGGCCCCAGCGCCAGCCGAAGGGCGACGAGAAGCGGAAATGCGCCTTCACGGGCATCGAGAAGGGCAGCTTGTCGACGGCGATGCGATACATGTTCATCTCGTCGAGCTTGCGCAGGATGTTCTCGGCGCGCGCGGTGTCGCCATCGAGATCGGCCGTGCCCTTGGTCGAGAGCGAGATCGGCGAGAGCGGCCCGCCGGTGCCCGAATAGCCCCGTTTGATTTCCTTGAGCACGTGATCGGGGTCCATGCCGGCCTGTTTGAAGACCTTGTCGAGCGGCTCCATCGAGATTTTCACCGCCCCTTCGAGCGTGGTGAAAATCTCGTCGTTGCGCTGTTCGAGGAGACGCTTCTGCAGCGCGATCTTGTCCATCTGCAGTTGCGCGGTCTTGGCATCGGCATTCGCCGTGTCGCGTTCCTTCGCGGTCTCGCCGAGCGCGGTGGACAGCATGTCGACCGTCTTTTCCATGTCCTCGGCGCGGGCGATCGGCGTCGGACCCGCGTCTGGGCCTTTGCCCTCGGCTTTGGCCAACGCGAGCCGGGCGGTGTCGCGCTCGTCCATGGTGCGGCGCAGGGTGGCCTGGATCACGCCGATCCCGGTTTCCAGCTCGCGCTTGCGTTCTTCCGAGGCGAGCAGCGTGGATTGCATCTTCGAGACCTGCTCGAGGGCGGTCTGGAAACGGTCCTGTGCGGCAAGGGCTTCGGCGGCGCGGGCGTCGCGCTCTTGCGAGAGCGCGTCGAGGCGGCGCTCGAAGGCGAGTTTCGCGACCTTGTCGTTCTGCTCGGCCCCGCCCGAGGAAATCCCGTCGATGAAGAGCATCGAGGTCGCGGCCATCGACCACACGAACACGCCTGCGCCGATCGCCAGTACACTCGCTTGGGTGAGGGGGCGCAGTCGGACGAACCGCGTGGCGCTGTCTGATTTCAGAAACAGCCGCTGTTCGGGCAGGATGCGCTCGAGACGGGTGTTCAGGCGGTCGAGAATGCGTCTAGGCAAGCCGGTCGGTCCTGTGTTTGTTGCGGATCAAGCGCGGCCACGGGGCCGCACGTCACTTGCGGCGGCGCACCCGTCCTGCTTGTGGATAAGTCCTCCGCCCTCGAGCCAAGGGATTACCAAGGGGGGCAGGTCCGGGCAACCTCTTTCCCCCTCGCATTTGGTCACGGTTCCCTCGCGCGCGCGGTATGAGCGGTTTTCTGCCCAAAAGGGAGGGCGGCCCGGCGGTTTCGGTCCCGCCAGTCATGTCTGCGTCACGTTGGTGTGATCCGCGCTTGCCGATGGGCGCGCGCCGCACGACGCCCCCGCGGCGCGATATCTGTCGCTCGTTGAGGGGGCGTGCGGGGCGTTGCGCCCGCATGGCGGTCAGCTCAGGTCGCGGGCGGCTTCGAGTACCTCTTCGGCGTGGCCTTTGACTTTCACCTTCGGCCAGACCCGCGCGACATTGCCGTCCGCGCCGATCAAGAAAGTCGCACGAACAATGCCCCAGAAGGTTTTGCCATACATCGATTTTTCCGCCCAGACCCCGTAGCTCTCGCAGGTCTCGCCACCATCATCCGAGGCGAGGTAGATGCCCAGATCATGTTTGGCGCAGAAATTCTCATGCTTCTTGAGGCTGTCTTTCGAAATGCCGATGACGACCACGCCGGCCTCGGCGAAATCCGGCGCGAGCCGGGTGAAATCCAGCGCCTCGGTGGTGCAGCCGGGCGTGTTGTCCTTGGGGTAGAAATACAGCACGACCGGACGGCCCGCAAAGGCCGACAGCGTCAGATTTCCGTCTTTCGTGATCGGATTTCCGAGCGTTTCGAAGCTCTTGCCGCCCGTCGCGGGAAGGGTGAACTCCGGCGCTTTTTCGCCTGTCTCGATCATTGGGGAACCTCCTTGCAGTTTCGGGGCTTACTTTCCACGCCCGCTTGCGCGAGACTTAACCACGAGGCAGGAGACCCGGGCAAGACCGCGCGCGGTGGGCCCGGCATAAGAGACGGGGTCGGCACGCGCCGCCGCCGAGGGAGAAAAAGCCCCGATCCAACGGGCGCAAGACGAACGGTATGGAGAGACAGCGTCCCGATAGTCGCGAAACGTCCGGCGCGCCCGAAAGGGCGAGCAATGCGTCGTTGAGCGATGCCGAGACGCCCAAATCCGAGGCAGAGACCCAGCCCGGAGCAGCGACCCCGGTGAGCCGCGGCCGCAGAGCCCGCACCGGCCTGCTTCTTGTACTCAGCTTCGTGTTTCTCGGGGTCGTAGCCGCCGGCGCCTTTCTCGTCATAACGCATCGCGCGGTCGCCGTGCCGCAATGGATCGTCGCGCGCATCGAGACCCGCGCAAATGACGCCTTGCAAGGCCAGATGCGGGTCCGGCTGTCCGGCGGGATCGATCTCTATGTCGATGACGGCATGCGCCCCCGGATCCGGCTGAACACGGTGCGGCTGGAGCGGCCCTCGGGCCTGCCGATCGCGGTCCTGCCGGAATTGCGCATGACGCTCTGGGCGGAGCCTTTGCTGCGCGGGCGGGTCGAGCCGCGCTCGTTTCGGCTGCGCGGGGCGAGCCTGTCGCTGCATCGTCTGCCCGACGGCAATCTGGATCTCGATTTCGGCGGCGGCAATCGCTTTGCCAATATCGACTTGAACAACGCTTCCGATCTCATTGAGACCTTTGAGAAAACCCTGGAAGTTCCGGCGCTGTCTCGGCTGCAGCAGATCAGTGCGGAAGACCTGCAGATCCGGCTGATGGACGAGCGGCTCGACCGGCTCTGGAAGGTCACCGATGGCCGCGTGAAGCTGACCCAGAGCGATAGTGAAATCTCGGTCGCGTTGGGGTTCGATCTGGGCAGCGGGCAGACGAAACCAGCGCAGGTCGCGCTGTCGATGACCACGCAGAAAGCCAGCCGCGAAGCCAGTTTCGGGGCCGCCGTGACCTCGCTTCCGGCGCGCGATTTGGCGGTGCAGGCCCCGGCGCTCGCGGCGCTCGGCGTTCTCGATGCGCCGATCTCGGGGGCGCTGCGCTCGGGGCTCAACGACAAGGGCGAGCTGACCGGGATGAATGCGATGCTCGAGATCGGGCGCGGCGCGATCCGGCCCAATGAGGGTGTGAACCCGATCCCGATCGAGAACGGCAAGCTCTATCTCAACTACGATCCGAAACGGCAGCGCGTCGAGGTCTCGACGCTTTCGCTCAACAGCCGGGCGCTGCGCCTGAAGGCGGCGGGCCACACCTATCTGCGCGATCTCGAAGGCGGGGTGCCGAAGAAGATCGTCGGCCAGATCGCGATTTCCGATCTCCAGCTCGATCCGGCGGGGCTGTTCGAGAGCCCGGTGCAATTCGCGCAAGGGGCGGTCGATTTCCGGCTTAACCTCGATCCGTTCCGCATCGATATCGGCCAGCTGGAACTCAACGACCAGGGCGACACGACGATCTCGGCGAGCGGCAAGGTCAGCGCGGAAAAGGACGGCTGGAAAGTCGCGCTCGATGCCGGGATCGACCAGATCGACCAGACCAAGCTGCTCGCGCTCTGGCCGCCGGCGGTCGTGCCGAAGACCCGCGAATGGCTTGAGAAGAACGTGACCACGGGCCAGTTGCGCAATGCCCGCGTGGCGCTGCGGCTGGTGCCGGGCGCGCAGCCGAAACTGGCGCTCGGCTACGAGTTCCGGGGCGCGGATGTGCGGATCATCAAAACCTTGCCGCCCGTGCAGCAGGGCCGAGGTTTTGCCACGATCATCGACACGCGGCAGGCGCTCAAGGTCGAGGAGGGACATGTGACCGCGCCGTCGGGCGGGCGGATCGAGGTGACGGGCTCGTCGCTCATCGTGCCCGATATCCGCATCAAGCCCGCCCCGGCGAAGGTTACGCTGATGACGCGCTCGCCGATCCCGGCGGCTCTGTCGCTGCTCGACCAGCCGCCATTCGAATTCCTCAGCAAGGCGGGCATGAGCACCGATGTGGCGCAGGGCTGGGCCGAGGCGCGCTCGGTGATCCGCTTGCCGCTGAAGCCCAATGTGCCGCAGGACGAGATCGATTTCGACGTGACCGCCCGGCTGACCGAAGTAAAGAGCGACACGCTGGTGCCCGACCGGCCGCTGCGGTCCGATTTGCTGACGCTGAAGGCCGATCCCCAAGGGATGACGATCTCGGGCAAGGGCACTCTGTCCGGTGTCGGGTTCGATGCCGCCTGGACGCAGAAATTCGGGCCGGAGAACAAGGGGCGCTCGGAGGTCGCGGGCACGGTCGATGTCAGCGCCGATGGGCTTGACCGGCTGGGGATCGCGCTGCCCAACGGTATGGTGCGCGGCGCGGGTAAGGGGCGTATCGCGCTCGATCTGCGCAAGGATCAACCGACGCGGTTCACCTTCGCGAGCGCGTTGCAGGGGATCCGCCTGTCGATCCCGGAAATCGGCTGGAGTAAATCGGCGGGCAGCGCGGGCGATCTGAAAATGTCCGGGATGCTCGGCGCGCCGCCGCAGGTCGACAGCCTGTCGCTGAGTGCTGCGGGGCTGAAGACGCAGGGCGACATCACCTTGAACAAGGGCGGTGGGCTGAACCGGGCGCGGTTCTCGAGCCTGAGCGTCGGCAACTGGTTCTCCGGCAGCGTCGATCTGATCGGTCAGGGCAAGGCGCGCCCGCCGAAAGTGAATGTCACCTCGGGCAGGCTGGACCTCGCCAAGGCAGATTTGGGCGGCCGTGCGGGTGCCAGCGCGGGCGGTGCCGGTACGGCGATCAGCGCGTCGCTCGACCGGCTGCAGATCACGGATGGCATCGCGCTCACCGGGTTCCGGGGCGATTTCAGCACGCGCGGCGGTCTCTCGGGCCGGTTCCAGGGGCAGCTCAACGGCAGCGCGCCGATCGACGGCACGGTGATCCCGGCGGCGGGCGGGCGCGTTTCGGTGCGTGCGCAAACCCGCGACGCAGGCCGCGCGCTGGCGGCGACCGGGATCTTCACCAAGGCGCGCGGCGGGCAGGGCGCGCTGGTGCTGACGCCACTGGGACAGAAGAGCTATGACGGCAAGCTCACGGTCGCGAACCTGCGGGTGAAGGACGCGCCCGTTCTGGCCTCGCTCCTGTCCGCGGCCTCGGGCGTCGGTCTACTGGAGCAGCTCAGCGGTGATGGCATCCTGTTCAGCTCGGTCGATGGCGCCTTCCGCTTGACGCCCAACGGGGTGAGTGTCACACGGGGCGCCGCCGTGGGGGCCTCTATGGGGGTGACGATGACGGGCAACTATTACCCGCAATCGAAGACACTGAACATGAAGGGCGTGATCTCGCCTTTCTATCTCGTGAACGGGATCGGTCAGGTCATCTCCAAGCAAGGCGAGGGGCTTTTCGGGTTCAACTACTCGCTGCGCGGAAGCGCCGATGCGCCGAAGGTCTCGATCAACCCGCTCTCGGTGCTCGCGCCGGGCGGTCTGCGCGAGTTGTTCCGGGCGGGGCCGCCCAAGGTGCTGAGCGAATAAGGCTGACGATGAAGCTAGACGATTTCGATTTCGAGCTCCCAGAGGGGCTGATTGCGACGCGGCCCGCGCGCCCGCGCGATGCGGCGCGGCTGCTGCTGGCCGAGGGCGATGCGATCCATGACCGCCATGTGCGCGACCTGATCGACATCTTCCGCCCCGGCGACCGGCTGGTGCTCAACAACACCAAGGTGATCCCGGCGCGGCTGGCAGGCACCCGGACCCGGCAAAGCGCGCAGGGCGAGGTGGTCGCGAAGGTCGAGGTGACGCTTCTGGAACCCGCACCGGGCGGCGAATGGTCGGCGCTGGCCAAGCCTTTGCGCAAGGTGAAGGAGGGCGAGGAGATCGTCTTCTCGGACGCGCTCTCGGCCAGGGTCGAGGCGATCGAGAACGGCCAGCTGCGGCTCAGCTTCAATCTGTCGGGCGAGGATTTCGACACCGCTCTGGCTGAGGCCGGAGCGATGCCGCTGCCGCCCTATATCGCGGCGCTGCGTGCCCCCGATGACGAGGACAAGCGCGATTACCAGACCGTCTTCGCGCGCCATTCCGGTGCGGTCGCGGCCCCGACCGCGAGCCTGCATTTCACCCGCGAGCTGCTGGAGGCGCTCGCCGCCAAGGGCGTGGAGTTCACCGAAGTCACGCTCCATGTCGGCGCGGGCACCTTCCTGCCGGTGAAGGTCGAGGACGTCACCACCCACAAGATGCATGCCGAATGGGGCGAGGTGAGCGAACAGGCGGCAGCCGAGATCAACGCGACCAAACAGGCGGGCGGCCGGGTCATTCCCGTGGGCACCACCGCGCTGCGCCTGATCGAAAGCGCCGCGCGCGCCGAGGGCGGCGCGAAGGACCATATCGTGCCCTTCCGTGACGCCACCGACATCTTCATCTATCCCGGCTTCGAATTCCGCATCACCGACGCGCTGATGACGAATTTCCATCTGCCGAAATCGACCCTGCTGATGCTGGTCTCGGCTTTGATGGGCCAGGACCGTATACGCGAAATTTACGATCATGCAGTTAAGACGGGATATCGTTTCTTCTCTTACGGCGATGCGTCGCTTCTAATTCCGTAGAGTCGCTTTCAGGGCTTGGAAATGTCTCCGCTGCGGACTAGATGCCGCGACACGACGCAATCCAAATCAGTCCCCGGGAGTCCAAGACATGTTGTTAGTGCTGCGCCAGACATGGCCGCTATTGCTGGGCATCATGCTCTTGATGGTCGGCAACGGGATGCAGGGCACGCTGCTTGGTATCCGCGGCAAGATCGAGGGTATCGACACTTTCTACATGTCGCTCGTCATGTCGGCCTATTTCGCGGGCTTCCTGTTCGGGTCGCGCATGGTGCCGGAGATGATCGCGCGCGTCGGTCACGTGCGGGTCTTCGCGGCGCTCGGCTCACTGATCTCGGCGATCCTCGTCCTTTATGCCGCCTTCCCGAACTGGCCCTCCTGGGTGGCGTTGCGCGTGCTGATCGGCTTCTCCTTCTCGGGCGTGTATATCACGGCGGAAAGCTGGCTGAACGCGGGCTCGACCAACGAGACGCGCGGGCAGGCGCTGTCGCTCTACATGATCATGCAGATGTTCGGCATCGTCACCGCGCAGCTGCTGCTGAACGTGGGCGACCCGGCGGGCTATCTCCTCTTCGTGATCCCCTCGGTGCTTGTGTCGCTGTCCTTCACGCCGATCCTGCTCGCGGCGTCGCCCGCACCCAGCTTCGAGACGATCCAGCGCATGACCTTCAAGCGGCTCTGGGAGGCCTCGCCGCTGGGCATGGTGGGGATCTTTTTGCTGGGCGGCATCATCTCGGCGATGTTCGGCATGGCCTCGGTCTGGGGCACCGCCGAAGGGCTCAACGTGAAGCAGATTTCGGCCTTCGTGGCGGCGATCTACGTGGGCGGCCTCTTTTTGCAGTTTCCAATCGGATGGGCCTCGGACCGGATGGACCGGCGCCGCGTGATCATGGGCGCGGCGCTTGTAGGTGCGGTGGTGACCTTCGCGATCTTCGCGACGAACCCGCCCTTCTGGGTGCTGCTGATCGGGGCGGCGCTGATCGGCGGTGTGGCCAACCCGCTCTATTCGCTGCTGATCGCCTATACGAACGATTATCTCGATTATTCCGATATGGCGTCCGCTTCGGCGGGGCTGATGTTCATCAACGGGCTCGGCGCGGTGGCGGGGCCGCTGGTGACCGGTTGGCTGATGAGCGTCATGGGACCGGGCGGGTTCTTCCTCTATATCGGGGTGCTCTGTGCCGGGATCGCGGGCTATGCCGCATGGCGGATGACGCGCCGCGAAGCGCCTTCGGCGGACGAGACCGGCTCCTACACGCTGCTTTCGCCGACGGCGACGGCGGTAGCGGTCGAGGCCCGTCTCGAAGTCGCTCAGGAAGAAGCGGAAGCCGAAGCAGAAGCCGAAGCGGAGGCAGAGGCGGACGAGCCGTCCGAGGCCGACAAGCGCACCGAGACCACCGGCTGACGCAAGCCCCCTTTGCCTGCTCCTGCGCTTGCCCTACCATGATCTGAAGATCAGGCGGGGCAGGCACGGCAGGGGAGGGCCGTCACCATGGATCGCATCAATGAGATTATACGCTTCTGGCGTATCGAGGTCGGCGAGAAATACTGGTATCAGTCGAGCGAGCAGATCGACGCCGCGATCCGGCGTCGCTATGCGCCGCTCTGGCAGGTGGGCGCGCAAGGCGCGCTGAGCGAATGGGAGCGTAACGCCGAGGGCGCGCTGGCGCTTTTGCTGCTGCTCGATCAGTTCCCGCGCAACATGTTTCGCGAAGACCCGCGCGCCTTTCAGACCGACCCAATGGCGCGCCGCCATGCCGATCGCGCGATTGCCGAAGGGTTCGACCTGCAGATCGGCCCGCCGCTGCAGCAGTTCTTCTACCTGCCTTTCATGCATTCCGAGGCGCTGTCCGATCAGGACCGGGCGGTCTCTCTGTTCGCCGAGCGCTGGCGCTCGGAGGATAACCTGCGCCATGCGCGCGCACATCGTTCAGTGATCGAACGGTTCGGGCGCTTCCCTTGGCGCAATTCCGCGCTAGATCGCGAAACGACGCCCGAGGAACAGGCATTTATGGAACAGGGCGGCTACCGCAAAGCGCTTGCGGATGCGGATGAGTTGAAGCTGTCCGTAAAATAGTTTAATGCCAAACCAGTTTCTGACCGGAGGGAAGACATGGCATCGAAAAGCTACGACATGATTGTGATCGGGGCAGGGCCGGGGGGCTATGTCAGCGCCATCCGGGGCGCACAGCTGGGCCTTAAGGTCGCGATCGTGGAGCGCGAGCATCTGGGCGGCATCTGCCTCAACTGGGGCTGTATCCCCACGAAAGCGCTGCTGCGCTCGGCCGAGGTGTTCCACCTGATGGAGCGCGCGAAGGATTTCGGTCTCAGCGCCGAGAAGTTCGGCTATGACCTCGACGCGGTGGTGAAACGCTCGCGCGGGGTGGCCAAGCAGCTCGCTTCCGGCGTCGGCCATCTGCTCAAGAAGAACAAGGTCGATGTCGTGATGGGCACGGCGAAGCTTGCCGGCAAGGGTAAAGTTTCGGTCAAGACCGACAAGGGTAGCGAAGAGTTGACCGCCAAGAACATCGTGCTGGCCACCGGCGCGCGGGCGCGCAACCTGCCGGGGCTCGAGGCCGACGGCAAGCGCGTCTGGTCCTACAAGCACGCGCTCAACCCGCCGCATGAGCCGAAGAAGCTGCTTGTCATCGGCTCGGGCGCGATTGGTATTGAATTCGCCAGCTTCTTCAACACGCTGGGCGCCGAGACGACGGTCGTCGAGGTGATGGATCGCGTGCTGCCCGTCGAAGACGAGGAAATCTCGAAATTCGCCAAGAAGCAGTTCGAGAAGCAGGGCATGACGATCCGCGAGAAGACCACCGTGACCAAGCTCGACCGCAAGGCCGACAAGGTCATCGCGACGCTCGACAAGGGCGGCAAGACCGAGACGCTGGAGGTCGACACGGTGATCTCCGCGGTCGGTATCGTCGGCAATGTCGAGGATCTGGGCCTTGAAGAAGCGGGCGTGAAGGTCGACCGCACCCATGTCGTGACCGACGAATACTGCCGCACCGGCGTCGACGGGCTCTATGCCATCGGCGATATCGCGGGCGCACCGTGGCTCGCGCACAAGGCGAGCCATGAGGGCGTGATGGTGGCCGAGCTGATCGCGGGCAAGCACGCCCATCCGGTCAAGCCGGGCTCGATCGCGGGCTGCACCTATTGCCAGCCGCAGGTCGCCTCGGTCGGCATGACCGAAGCGAAGGCGAAAGAGGCGGGCTACGACATCAAGGTCGGCCGCTTCCCCTTCATCGGCAACGGCAAGGCGATTGCCTTGGGCGAGAGCGAAGGTCTGGTGAAGACCGTGTTCGACGCGAAGACCGGCGAATTGCTGGGCGCGCATATGGTCGGCGCGGAAGTGACCGAGCTGATCCAGGGCTATGTCGTGGGTCGTCAGCTCGAGACCACCGAGGAAGACCTGATGAACACCGTCTTCCCGCACCCGACCCTGTCGGAGATGATGCACGAGTCGGTGCTCGACGCTTACGGGCGCGCGATCCACTTCTGATCGGATGTGCCGAGAGATGCGAAAGGCCGGGGTAAACCCCGGCCTTTTTCTTATAGCGCGGGGCGACCAGCCCCGGGCCGCGCCCGACCCTCCCCGCGGGAGGGCGCATTGGCGATGTCAGTTTGAGGCCGACCGACTTGCGGGCTTGAGAGATAAAGTGCCCGGTCTCTGACGGAGCAAAGCGCCCACCCGAGGGTCGGGCGCGGCCCTCACCCCCAAGGCCCGTTCTTGCCCTTCCGCCGCACCTTCGGCATCGAGCGCGCACCGCTCCAATCGCCCGTAGCCGGAGCAGGGGCCGCGCGTTCCCGGCGCGCACCCGTACCGCCCGCAAGCTGGCGCAGCGCGGCGACGCGGTTCTCGGTCGAGGGGTGGGTGGCGAACAGGTTATCCGCGCCATGCCCGCTCAGCGGGTTGATGATGAACATATGCGCGGTCGCGGGATTGCGCTCGGCGGCGACATTCTCGACCCGGCGCGCGCCCGCCTCGATCCGCTGCAGCGCCGAGGCCAGCCAGAGCGGATTGCCGCAGATCGCAGCGCCTTCCTTGTCGGCCGCATATTCGCGGGTGCGCGAGATCGCCATCTGCACCAGCGCCGCCGCCATCGGGGCGAGGAGCATCATCGCCAGCGTCCCCATGATCCCCATCCGCTCGCGCGAGCCGCCGAAGAACAGGGCGAAATTCGCCAGCATCGAAATCGCACCGGCGAAGCTTGCCGTCACCGTCATTATCGCGGTGTCGCGGTGCTTGATATGGGCCAGCTCGTGGGCGATTACGCCGGACAGCTCCTCGCGCGACAGGCTCTGCATCAACCCGGCGGTCACCGCGACGGCGGCATTCTCGGGGTTGCGGCCGGTGGCGAACGCGTTGGGCTGCGGCGTGTCGATCAGGTAGACGGCGGGCATCGGCAGGTCGGCGTTCTTCGCCAGTTGGCCCACCAGCGCGTTCAGCCCCGCGCGGTCGCCCGGCGCAACCAGATGCGCGTTATGCATCCGCAGGACCATCTTGTCCGAATTCCACCACGAATAGACATTCATCCCGGCGGCGAAGATCAGCGCGATCACCATGCCGGTCGCGCCCCCCATCAGGTAGCCCAACCCCATGAACAGCGCCGTCATCGCCGCCATCAGCATCGCAGTCTTGGCATATCCCATCGTGATCATCTCCACGCGAAAACATTCGGTCTCGATATAGGCACGCGCCGCGCCCGCGCAATTCCGCGGGGCGCGCAAAACAAAAGGGGCCCCGGCGGGACCCCTTCAAAATCATGCGATGCAGCGCGCGATCAGCGTTCGATCTCGCCGCCGCCTGCATGCCAGTCGCCTAGACCGCCGATGTTGTAGACATGCTCGTAGCCCAGCTGGGCGAGCATCTGCGCTGCACCGGCCGAACGCGCGCCCGAGGCGCAATAGAGGGCGACCGGCTTCGACGTGTCCAGCTTGGGATGCTTCTCGGGGCTCGACGGGTCGGCCTTCATGCGGATCGTCGCCAGCGGGATATGCAGCGCGCCCTTGGCCTTGCCCGAGCTTTTGACTTCCATGCCCTCGCGCACGTCGACGACGGTCAGTTCGCCGGCTTTCGCCTTGGCCACGGCGTCTTTCGCCGAGATTTTTTCCACGCGGCCACCGCCGGAAGGACGAAGGAAGTTCAGCATCTCAATACCTCTTGCGTTCGCTGGACCCGAAAGATCCGTTTCCCGCCTCATGTGGCAAATGCCGGGAGGCTTTCAAGAGTATTAGCGCGGAACGGAGCGAAAATACATTCAAGAAATGGAATTTAACGCCGATCTGCCACGATTTTGATCCTGCTGCGAGGCGGGCAGGCGGCGCGCGCAAAGCGCGTGACATCCGCGCAGAGTCAAAAGTTCACATTTCGTTCGCAGATTTGGATTGGAGACTCGCACGGAAACACCTATCTAGGGCTGGTGATAAAGGGGGCGTGGATGGCTGAACTGAAGTTCATCGAAGTGCGCGGCGCGCGCGAGCACAATCTCAAGGGCGTGGATGTCGATATTCCGCGCGACCAGTTCGTGGTGATCACGGGGCTGTCGGGCTCCGGGAAATCCTCGCTGGCGTTCGATACGATCTATGCCGAAGGGCAGCGCCGCTATGTCGAAAGTCTGAGCGCCTATGCGCGCCAGTTCCTCGATATGATGGGCAAACCCGATGTCGATCACATCTCGGGCCTGTCGCCCGCGATCTCGATCGAGCAGAAGACCACGTCGAAGAACCCGCGCTCCACCGTCGGCACCGTGACCGAAATCTACGACTACCTGCGTCTGCTCTACGCCCGCGCGGGCACGCCCTATTCGCCTGCCACCGGCGAGCCGATCGAGGCGCAGCAGGTGCAGGACATGGTCGATATCGTGATGCAAATGGAGGAGGGCACGCGCGGCTATCTGCTCGCCCCCATCGTGCGCGACCGCAAAGGCGAATATCGCAAGGAGTTCATCGAGCTGCGCAAGCAGGGCTTCCAGCGCGTGAAGGTCAATGGCGAATTCTACGAGCTGGAAGAGCCGCCGACGCTCGACAAGAAATTCCGCCACAACATCGACGTGGTCGTGGATCGTGTCGTCGTGCGCGAGGGGATGGAGACGCGGCTGGCGGACAGCTTCCGCACCGCGCTCGACCTTGCTGACGGTATCGCGATCTTCGAGAGCGCCCCGCGCGAAGGCGAGGGTGAACCCGAACGCACGACGTTTTCGGAAAACTTCGCCTGTCCGGTCTCGGGCTTCACCATTCCCGAGATCGAGCCGCGCCTGTTCTCGTTCAACGCGCCGTTCGGGGCCTGTCCGGTCTGTGACGGCCTCGGCGTCGAGCTGTTCTTCGACGAGCGCCTGATGGTGCCCGATGTGACGCTCTCGGTGCAGGGCGGGGCGCTGGCGCCTTGGGCGCGGACCAAGTCTCCCTATTACACCCAGACGATCGAGGCGCTGTCGAAACATTACGGTTTCGATCCGAAGAAGCCGTGGAAGGACCTGCCGGAGACTGTGCAGGAGCTGTTCCTGCGCGGCTCTGGCGATCAGGAGATCAAGTTCCGCTTCGACGAGGGCGGGCGCGTCTATGAGGTCAGTCGCACCTTCGAGGGGATCATCCCCAATATGGAGCGCCGCTACCGCGAGACCGACTCCGCCTGGTCGCGCGAAGAGATGGAGCGGTATCAGAACAACCGCCCCTGCCACGCCTGCGGCGGCTATCGACTGCGGCCCGAAGCGCTCGCCGTGAAGATCGGCGGCAAGCATGTGGGCCATGTCGTCGAGATGTCGATCAAGGAGGCCCATGACTGGGTCGCCACCGTGCCGGGCAGCCTGTCGCACCAGAAGAACGAGATCGCGACGGCCATCCTCAAGGAAATCCGCGAACGTCTCGGTTTCCTCGTGAATGTGGGCCTCGATTACCTGACGATGAGCCGCGCGGCGGGGACGCTGTCGGGCGGCGAGAGCCAGCGGATCCGACTGGCGTCGCAGATCGGCTCGGGGCTGACGGGCGTGCTCTATGTGCTCGACGAGCCCTCGATCGGTCTGCACCAGCGCGACAATGACCGCCTGTTGCAAACGCTGAAAAACCTGCGCGATCAGGGCAATACCGTGATCGTGGTCGAGCATGACGAGGATGCGATCCGCCATGCCGATTACGTCTTCGATATCGGCCCCGGCGCGGGCGTCCATGGCGGTCAGGTCATCGCGCGCGGCACGCCCGACGAGATCGCCGCCGATGCGGCCTCGCTGACGGGGCAATATCTGTCCGGCAAGCGCGAGATCGCGGTGCCGACGGAACGGCGCAAGGGCAACAAGAAGAAGCTCAAGGTGGTTGGCGCGACCGGCAACAACCTCAAGAACGTCACGGCCGAGTTCCCGCTGGGCAAGTTCGTCTGCGTCACCGGCGTCTCGGGCGGGGGCAAGTCCACGCTCACCATCGAGACGCTGTTCAAAACTGCCTCGATGCGGCTCAACGGCGCGCGTCAGACGCCCGCGCCCTGCGATACGATCAAGGGGCTGGAGCATCTCGACAAGGTCATCGACATCGACCAGCGCCCGATCGGGCGCACGCCGCGCTCGAACCCAGCGACCTATACCGGGGCCTTCACCCCGATCCGCGACTGGTTCGCCGGTCTGCCCGAGGCGAAGGCGCGTGGCTACAAGCCGGGCCGCTTCTCCTTCAACGTGAAGGGCGGGCGCTGCGAGGCCTGTCAGGGCGATGGCGTCATCAAGATCGAGATGCACTTCCTGCCCGACGTCTATGTCGAATGCGAGACCTGCAAGGGCAAGCGCTACAACCGCGAGACGCTGGAGATCCAGTACAAGGGCAAGTCCATCGCGGATGTGCTCGACATGACGGTCGAGGATGCGCAGGAGTTCTTTAAGGCGGTGCCTTCGATCCGCGAGAAGATGGACGCGCTGATGGAAGTGGGCCTTGGCTATATCAAGGTCGGCCAGCAGGCCACGACCCTGTCGGGCGGCGAAGCGCAGCGCGTGAAGCTGTCCAAGGAACTGTCGAAACGCGCCACAGGTCGCACTTTGTACATTCTGGACGAGCCGACGACCGGTTTGCACTTCGAAGATGTTCGAAAACTGCTAGAGGTGCTGCACAGCCTCGTGGAGCAGGGCAACACCGTCGTGGTGATCGAGCACAATCTCGACGTCATCAAGACCGCCGATCATATCATCGATATCGGCCCCGAGGGTGGCGATGGCGGTGGTGAGATCGTGGCGGTCGGCACTCCCGAACAGGTGGCCGAAAATCCGCGCAGCCATACCGGCCATTACCTCGCGCAGATGCTGGGGGTGAAGGTCGCGGCGGAGTGATCCGCCGCGCCGATGACTTCGACCGTGACCGCGGGCTCAGCGCCGCGCGGTGCGGCCGATGACTTCCATGACCTTGTGGTCTTCCGCACCCACTTTGTAGATCACGCCGCGTACTCTGTAGTAGCGCCAGGCGCCGGTCACGATCGGCAGGTCGTAGCGGCGCAGGTTCAGGATCATCGAGTGCTGATAGACCGGGAAGTCGTCGCCGACGCTGAACTCGGGCTCCATCTGGCCTTGCAGCACCCAGCGCGCCGTTCCGTTGGTCGTGGCGACCTTGCAGAACGTGTCGCCCGTCGTGAGCGTCTTGCACTCCGGTGCGGCTTTTGCGGCGGTCTTGGTCTCGGCTGTGGCATTGCCCATGTCGATCTTGCCGCCGCGCATCATTTGGACCCCTTGCGCCGATCCTTCGGCGGAGGCGAGGGCGGGCAGGGCGCAGGTCAGCGCGATCAGGGCGAGCGGGCGTGTCACGATCCTCATCGCGAAAGCCTAGCCACGCAGATACCATCGGGCAATGAAATTGAGAATCGACGCATGTTTCTGTCCTCCAGGCTTTTGAGGACAAGAAAAAACGGGCGGAGTGGTTCCGCCCGTTCGTAACTTTCCGTCTGGACTGTGGCTCAGAAGCCGACGACGTCCGAAGCTTTGCCGATCTGGGCGATCACTTCGCCGCTCTCGGGGCTGACTTCGTAGATGTAGCCAAACGAGCGCCAGTAGGTCGCGTCAGCCTTCAGGCCGAATGCGTCGGGCTGACGGAGGCGAACGTGGTTCTCGGTGATCTGCTGGCCAACTTGCCACAGAAGGTTGTTACGAACCGAGGGCTTTTCAGCATTTGCCTGGTTTGCGACCGAGACGCTCGAAGCGAGTTTCGAACCTGCGGCGCTCATCGGACCATCTGCGAGAGCTGCCATCGGGGTAAGGGCTGCACCGATCACCGCGATCAGCGCGATACGGGGAAGATAAGTCATGCGCGTTTCCTTTCGTCTTGGTGGACCAAATGCCGCATTGCGGCGAAAAGGTCCATTGCAGATTCCGCATTACCGCTATGCACGCGTTTGTGTGCGATTGTGTGCCGGCGGTTTTGCTAGGGCGCTGAAAATGCTTAAATAAATTCTAATGATGGTTTCAGAAAATATGAAAGACCCGCGCAAACCCGCGCGGGTCTTCACTTTTCGTAACGTCATTTTGAACGTCGTTTCTGCGTTTGCGCGGTCAGTTCCCGAGGATCGAACGCGCGAGTCCGATCAATGCGAGCACTTCGCCGGTCTGACGGTCGACCTGATAAACGTATCCGTTCGAACGCCAGTAGGTCCGATTGTCGTTTAACCCGTAGCGATTCGGGTCGCGGATCAGGACATAATCGCCAATGATTCTGTCGCCGCGACGCCAGCGGCGGTCGGCGTCCCGCCATGCGTCATCACGCTCGTCGTCATGGCGATAGCTCTTCTTGGCGAGGCCCGGCGGGCGACAGCCATTGTTCTTCTTGGCCAGCCCCGGCGGGCAGCCCTTGTAATTGCGCTCCGCGTGGCCGCGGTCGTTCTTCCACTTGCCGTGGCCATGCCCGTCGGCAAGGGCCGCACCGGGCAGAAGGATCGCCCCGAGGGCGGCGGCGAGGGTAAGCTGGGTCAGGCGTTTCATGTGACCTCTCCTTTCCATAAGCGCCTCAGGCGCGTCTCGGGATATAAATGACCATACCTGCCGGGCCGTTCCATTGCGGAATCGAAACATACCTTCTCACAAGCAAGACCCCGCCGAAGACACACGGTCCTTCGGCGGGGTCCGGCTCGCCCGAGGGCGAACTTAGGTCGTAGGGGTTACTTCTTGCAGGTATTGACACCCAGCATCGAATAAAGCGGGCAGGTGCCCAGCAACCCGGTCGCAAGCGGGATCAACCCGATCCAGTACAGCCAGTGATAGGGGCCGGGCGGGGTGACGAAGAAGCCGATGATCAGGGCCAGCCCGACCACGATGCGCAGAGTGCGGTCGATGCCGCCGACATTGTTCTTGAACATGCAAAGCCCTTTCGGTGGCGCAGTTTCCTTTGATCTTGATACTGTTACGCAAGCTCAAGCGGCAAGGATTAACTGCGGGAGGCGCGGTGACGCGCCCCCGCTCAGCTGCGCGAGCGCTTCTCGAAACGCGGCAGCATGGCCGAGAAATCGCGCCCCTTGCCGCCTTCGGCCTCCACGAAAGCCGCGTAGAGCGCGGAGGCGAGCTTGCCCATCGGCGTGTCGGCATCGGCGCTCTCGGCAGCCTGCTGGCTCAGCCGCAGGTCCTTGAGCATCAGCTCGGCCGCGAAACCCGGCTTGTAGTCGTTGTCGGCAGGCGATTGCGGCCCGACGCCCGGCGCGGGGCAATAGGTGTTCATCGACCAGCTCTGACCGGAAGAGGTCGAGACCACGTCGAACATCTTCTCGCGGTCGAGGCCCAGCTTGTCGGCCAGCGCGAAGGCTTCGCAGGTCGCGATCATCGTCACGCCGAGGATCATGTTGTTGCAGATCTTCGCAGCCTGGCCGGCACCCGCTTCACCGCAATGCACGGCCTTCTGGCCCATCACGTCGAAGAGGGGCTTCACGATCTCGAAGCTTTTCGCGTCACCGCCCACCATGAAGGTCAGCGTGCCGTTGGTCGCGCCGCCCACGCCACCGGAAACCGGCGCGTCGAGCGACCCGAGGCCGCGCTCTGCCGCCATCGCGGCGACCGCTTTCGCGCTATCGACATCGACGGTCGAGCAATCGCACAGCACCGCATCTTCCTGCATCGCCGGGATCACCTCCTTGGCGACGTCGCGCAGGATCTGGCCGTTGGGCAGCATGGTGATGACAACCTCGGCCTCCTGCGCGGCCGCCGCTGCGGTCGTCGCCTGACCCACGCCCTCGGGCGGCGGGGCGGTGAGGTCGAAGCCGATCACTTTGTGACCCGCGGCGACCAGATTGGCCGCCATCGGCCCACCCATGTTTCCAAGCCCGATAAATGCGATTTTCATGGTGTCTCCTCCCAGATGGCCCATTCGGGGCCGAGCGGCTCCAGCATCTGCGCGACCGCCTCTTCCGGCAGCGCATCCAGAGCATATTTCCATTGCGGATTGCGATCCTTGTCGATGATCTGCGCCCGCACGCCCTCGAGAAAATCACCTAGCTCCGCCGCACGCCAGGTAAAGCGGAACTCATGGGTGAGGGCGGCGCGGATGGTGTTCTCGGCGCGGGTCATGCGGATCAGGCGCAGCGTCGCTTCCATCGAGAGCGCGGAGTTGCGCAGCACCGTCTTGTAGGTCTTCTCGGCGAACTCGCTGCCCGAAGTCTCGAGCTTGGCGACGATCGCGGCGAGGTTCTCGGCCCAGAAAATCCGGTCGATCTCGGGGCGCAGGCCCTCCAGCTTGCCGGCTTCGGGCGAGGTGCGCGGATGGGGCAGGATGTCGATATTGCCGGTCTCGATGAGCCGGGTCTTCAAATCGTCCCAATCGGCCTCGGGCACGAACATATCGGCAAACCCCGCATAGAGCGCGTCGGTCGCGTTCATCCGCGCCCCGGTGAGGCCGAGATATTCGCCCACATGGCCCGGCGCGCGCGCCAGCAACAGCGTGCCCCCCACGTCCGGGATCAGCCCGATCCCGCTTTCGGGCATCGCCACTTGCGTGCTCTCGCCCACGATCCGGTGGCTGGCATGGCCGCCGACGCCGACGCCGCCGCCCATCACGAAGCCCTGCATAAAGGCGACGACGGGTTTGGGATATTCCGCGATCTTGGCGTTCATCCGGTATTCGTCGCGCCAAAAATCGCGCCCGGGCGCATAATCGCCTGCGATTCCGGCCCGGTAGACGGCGGCAATGTCGCCGCCCGAGCAGAAGGCGCGATCGCCCACCGCGTCGATCACGACAAGATCGACCTCCGGGTCGTCGCGCCATTGATCGAGAGCCGCCTCGATCGCCATGGCCATGTCGTGATCGAGCGCGTTGAGCGCCTTGGGTCGATTGAAGGTCAGCCGTCCGGCGCGACCTTCTTTTCGTGCGATCATCGTTTCTTCGGTCATCCACGCTCCGCCAGCATCGCGCGACTGATGATCAGCCGCATGATTTCATTCGTGCCTTCAAGGATCTGGTGCACGCGCAGGTCGCGTACGAGCTTCTCGATCCCGTAATCGGCAAGATAGCCGTAACCACCATGCAATTGCAGGCATTGGTTTGCCACATCGAATGAGGCATCCGTCACATAGAGTTTAGCCATGGCGCAGAACTTCGTCGCATCATGGGTCTTGTTGTCGAGCTTCCACGCCGCCTGACGCAGGAAGGTGCGCGCGGATTCCAGTTTCACCTCCATCTCGGCAAGGCGGAATTGCAGCGCCTGGAACTGGTCGAGCGATTTGCCGAAGGCTTTGCGCTCGCCCATATAGGCCAGCGTCTTGGTCAGCGCGGCCTGCGCGCCGCCCAAAGCCGAGGCCGCGATGTTGAGACGCCCGCCATCGAGGCCTGCCATCGCATAACTGAAACCTTTGCCCTCTTCGCCCAGCAGATTCTCCGCCGGAATGTGGCAATCGTCGAATTGCACCTGTGCGGTTGGCTGGGCTTTCCAGCCCATCTTGCGCTCCAGACCGCCGAAGCTGAGCCCCTTTGCGCCGTCCTCGACCACCACGGTGGAGATGCCCTTGGGCCCCGGATCGCCGGTGCGGACCATCGTCACGTAGACATCCGAATAGCCGCCGCCGGAGATGAACGCCTTGGTGCCGTTGAGCACCCAGCCCTCGTTCGAGCGCTCGGCCTTGGTGCGCAGAGCCGCCGCGTCCGAGCCCGAGCCCGGTTCGGTCAGGCAGTAGGAGAAGACTTTCTTCATGCTGACCAGATCGGGCAGCCAGCGCGCCTTGTCCTCATCCGAGCCGAACTTGTCGATCATGCCGCCGCACATGTTGTGGATCGACAGGAACGAGCCCACGGCGGGGCAGGACATCGCCAGCGCCTCGAAGACGAGCGTGGCATCGAGGCGCGACAGCCCCGATCCGCCATAGTCTTCGGAGACGTAAATGCCGCCCAGACCCAGCTCGGCCACTTTCGGCCAGAGCTCTTTCGGGATCGTGCCGGCCTCTTCCCACGCCTCGGCATGGGGGGCGATCTCGTCTTGCCCGAAGGCGTAAGCCATATCGAAAATGGCCTGCTGTTCCTCGCTGAGCGCGTAATCCATGAAACTCCTCCCCGAGCTCACTTTCGGCAAAGGCTCGACCTCAACCGGATGAATTGAACACCCGTTTAATTTCGAATCCTTGCGAGAGTTTTGCAAGGGGAGAGCTGGGAAGGAAGGGGGGCGGGCGCTCAACCCGCCAGATAATCCGCGATCACCGAGTGCGAGCCGCGCGCCCAGACATCGTTCAGAAGTGCTGTGAATTTCGCCACCACCTCGGCATTCTCGGCCAGATCGCCGTAGATCTCGGACATTTCCAGCCACGCGGCGGGACGCTCCTTCGCGAGCTTCGACTGCGCGACGAGGTGATCCCAGTTCGGATCGTTCGGCGCGATCTCCGACCCGGTCTCGCTGGTGCCGTAGCAATAGCGGCACCACAGCGCGCTCTCGAGGATCAGCCCGGAGCAATCGCGACCCTGCGCGACACAGTCGTTGATCGAGGTGATGATGAACTTCGGCTGCCGGTTCGAACCATCGAGGCAGAGGCGGCGGATCGTGTCGGCCACTTCCGGGTTCGAGAAGCGATCGAGGATCAGCTGCTTGTAATCGTTCAGGTCGGTGTCGGGCACCGGCGGCACGATGGGCAGAATCTCGGTCGTCTCGATCTTGTCGAGATAGGCGCGGATCTGATCGTCGGCCATCGCCTCATGCGCGTATTCGATGTCGCGCAGACCGGCGGCATAGGCGATGATCGCATGCCCGCCATTGAGAATGCGGATTTTCATCGTCTCGAACCGGTCGACCGCATCGGTGAAGGTCACGCCGACCTTCTCCAGCGCCGGACGGCCTGCAGGGAAATTGTCCTCCATGACCCATTGGCGGAAGGGCTCGCAGGTGACGGGGGCGGCGTCTTCGATCCCGAAGCTTTGGGCCAATGCGCGTTCGCGCGGGCCGGTGGCGGGGGTGATCCGGTCCACCATCGAGTTCGGGAAGGCGACATTGGCCTTGATCCAGGCGCTCAGCTCCGGATCGGACAGTTCCGCCAGCCCGCAGACCGCGTCGCGCGTGACATGACCGTTATGAGGGACGTTGTCGCAGCACATCACCGTGAAGGGCGGCACGCCCGAGGCACGGCGCGCTTTCAGCGCCGCGATGATCGCACCGAAGGCGGTCTCGGGGGCGTCCGGGTTGGCCGCATCGGCCTGAATGTCCGGGTGCGTCGGGCTGAACGTCCCGGTCTTCGGGTCGATGTAATAGCCGCCCTCGGTCACGGTGAGCGAGACGATCCGGATCGTGGGTTGCGACATCGCGGCGATCAGCGGCGCATTGCCCGAGGCGACCTCGGCGAAGCCGACCATCGAACCGATCACGCGGGCCGATTTCGCCGCCGGGTCCAGCTCGATCACACTATACAAACCGTCCTGCGCCAAGACCGCGTCGCGCATCTTGGCATCGCCCGGTCGCACGCCTGCGCCCATGAGCGCCCAGTCATGACCTTCGCCAAGCTGGAACAGATCGTCGAGATAGACCGCCTGATGCGCCCGGTGGAAATTGCCGCAGCCGATATGAACGATGCCGGGGGTGAGCGCTGCCCGGTCGTAACCGGGGCGCGCCACGTCTGCGGGAAGCTCGGAGAGGGTGTCGTTGGAAAGTGTCATATCAGCTCATCCAGTTTCCGCCGTCGACATTGTAGGTCTGGGCGACGATGTATTCGGCCTCGTCCGAGGCGAGGAAAACGGCCATGCCGGTCAGATCGGCAGAGGTGCCCATGCGGCCGAAGGGGACGGACTCGCCCACCTCTTTCTTCTTCTGGCCCAAGGGTTTGTTCTCGTATTTCGCGAAAAACGCGTCGACACCGTCCCAATGCTCGCCATCCACCACTCCGGGTGCGATCGCGTTCACGTTGATGCCGTGTTCGATCAGGTTCAGACCCGCCGATTGGGTGAGGCTGATGACGGCGGCCTTGGAGGCGCAATAGACCGCCACCAGAGCCTCGCCACGCCGCCCGGCCTGAGACGCCATGTTGATGATCTTGCCGCCACGGGCTTGCGCGATCATCTCTTTCGCCGCCGCCTGCATCATGAACAGCGTGCCTTCGACATTGATCTTGAAGACACGGGCGTAATCCTCGTGGGTGATCTCCACGAGGGGGGCCGCCGTGAAGATCGCTGCGTTGTTGATCAGGATGTCGATCCCGCCCGAGGCGCGCATCTTCTCCATCGCGGCGTCGATGCTGGCCGGGTCCGTCACGTCGAGCTTCAGCGCGACAGCGCCGATCTCGGCTGCGGTGTCTTCGGCCCGCGCGATGTCGATATCGCCGATCACGACCTCGGCCCCTTCCGCGATGTATTTCTCCGCGAAGGCGCGGCCGATCCCGCGCGCGGCGCCGGTGATCAGGGCGCGTTTGCCTTTCAGTCGCATCAGATTGCCTGCCCTTGCGCGTCGAATTTGTGAAGCTGGCTCAGATCGGGCGTCAGATAGACCGTGTCGCCCGCGTGCAGGCCGATCTCGCCGCCGCCGCGCACGTTGATCAGGCCATACTCGGTGTCGACATGCAGGAAGGTGTCCGATCCCAGATGCTCGGAGACGCCGACAGTGCCTTTCCACGCGCCTTCCGTGGTCGAGACCTCGATATGTTCGGGGCGGATGCCGATGCTGTCGGCGCCATATTTCGCGGCCTCGTCGCCTTCGATGAAGTTCATCTTGGGCGAGCCGATGAAGCCCGCGACGAACTTGTTGCGCGGCGTGCGATAGAGTTCCAGCGGCGAGCCGACCTGTTCGATGCGGCCAGCCTGCAGCACGACGATCTTGTCGGCCATGGTCATTGCCTCGACCTGATCGTGCGTCACATAGACCATCGTGGTCTTGAGCTTCTGGTGCAGCTCGGAAATCTCAAGACGCATGTTCACGCGCAGCGCCGCATCGAGGTTCGACAGCGGTTCGTCGAACAGGAACGCCGCCGGTTCACGCACGATGGCGCGGCCGATCGCGACACGCTGACGCTGACCGCCCGAAAGCTGGCCGGGACGGCGGTCGAGATAGTCGGTGAGGTTGAGAATGCGCGCGGCATTGTCGACCTTCTCCTTCGCCGCCGCCTGATCGAGCTTCGCCATCTTCAGCGGGAAGGCGATGTTCTTGCGCACCGACATATGCGGATAGAGCGCGTAGCTTTGGAACACCATCGCCAGACCGCGTTTGGCGGGGGGCAGTTCGGCCGACGGTTGACCGTTGATCTCGATCTCGCCGCCGGAGACATCTTCCAGACCCGCGATCAGGCGCAGAAGGGTGGATTTGCCGCAGCCCGAGGGGCCGACGAAGACGACGAACTCGCCATCGTTGATTTCCAGATCGAGCGGCGGGATGACCTCGACATCGCCGAAGGCCTTGCGGACGCCCTTGAGGGTTATTTGTCCCATGGGTTTAGCTCCTTATTTCACGGCGCCGAAGGTCAGGCCACGTACCAACTGTTTCTGGCTGAACCAGCCGAGGATCAGGATCGGTGCGATAGCCAGCGTCGAGGCGGCAGAGAGTTTCGCGTAGAACAGCCCTTCGGGGCTGGAATAGGCGGCAATGAAAGCGGTGAGGGGGGCGGCTTTCGCCGCCGTCAGGTTCAGGGTCCAGAACGCTTCGTTCCAAGCGAGGATCACGTTCAGCAGAAGCGTCGAGGCGATACCGGGCACGGCCATCGGGGTGAGCACGTAGAGAATCTCGCCCCCCAGCGTCGCCCCGTCCATGCGCGCGGCTTCGAGGATGTCCTTCGGGATTTCCTTGAAGTAGGTGAAGAGCATCCAGATCACGATCGGCAGGTTCATCAGGCACAGCACGATGACCAGACCGGTCCGCGTATCCAGAAGGCCCCAGTCGCGGAACATCAGGTAGATCGGGACGAGCACGCCCACCGCGGGCATCATCTTCGTGGACAGCATCCACATCAGCACGTCCTTGGTGCGCTTGCCCGGGACGAAGGCCATGGCCCAAGCCGAGGGGATCGCGATGACCAGCGCCAGCAGGGTGGAGCCGAACGAGATCACCACCGAGTTCATAAAGTGGCGGAAGTAGTTCGAGCGTTCCTGCACGACATTGTAGCTGTCGAAGGTCCAGGCCGAGGTCAGCACGTCCCACGGGGCCTTGATCGCGTTGCCCTCGGTCTTGAACGACAGGATGATCGTCCAGAGGATCGGGAAGAAGATCACGAAGGCCAGCGCCCATGCGATCACGGTCATGATCACGCGGCGGCGGTTGGAGATTTTGCGCGCCATTGGATTACGCCTCCAGGTTCTTGCCGATCATCCGCATCAGGAAGATCGCGACGATATTTGCGAGGATCACGGCGATCACACCGCCAGCGGCGCCTCCGCCCACGTCGAATTGCAGCAGCGACTGGACATAGACGAGGTAGGTGAGGGTGGTGGACGCGTTGCCCGGGCCGCCATTCGTGGTCACGAGGATTTCCGCGAAGGTGGACAGCAGGAAGATCGTTTGAATGAGGATCACGACGGTCGCGGCGCGCGCGAGGTGCGGCAGCATGATGTAGAAGAACCGCGACAGCGCACCGGCGCCATCCATCTCGGCGGCCTCCAGCTGCTCGCTATCGAGCGATTGCAGCGCGGTCAGCAGGATCAGCGTCGCGAAGGGCAGCCACTGCCATGCCACGATAATCGTGATCGAAAGCATCGGCGCATGGGCGAGAAAGTCGTATGGGTGCAGCCCTATCGCCTTGGCGAGATAGGCGAAGATGCCGTTCACCGGGTTGTAGAGCATGTTCTTCCAGACCAGCGCGGAGACGGTGGGCATCACGAAGAACGGCGCGATCACGAGAACCCGCACGATGCCTTGACCGAAGATCGGCTGATCGAGCAGCAGCGCGAGCAGGATGCCACCGAAGACGGTGATCGCCAGCACGCCGCCCACCAGCACCAGCGTGTTCTTGAGCGCGGTGAAGAAGGCGGGATCGGTGAGGAAGTAATAGTAATTGTCCCAACCCACGAAACCGCCCTGACCGGGCATCAGCAGGTTGTAGCGCTGGAACGAGAACCAGATCGTCATGCCCAGCGGCACGGCCATCCACAAGAACAGCAAGATGACGGATGGCGAAATCATGAGACGCGCGGCAGCGCGCGAGGCTTGCGTGGACATCGGTCCGGCTCCGGTTATCGGGAGTTGCAGTAAAAAGGCGCGGGGCGGTCAGACCCAAAATGACCGCCCCGGCCAGGGAGGGGCCAGATTACTTGATGTAACCGGCCTTCTTCATCTCACGCTCGGTCAGGCTTTGTGCGCTTTGCAGCGCCTGATCGGCCGAGACTTGCCCTGCGAGAGCCGCCGAGAACTGCTGACCGACAGCGGTGCCGATCGCCTGGAACTCGGGGATCGCGACGAACTGCACGCCCGTATAGGGGACCGGCTGGACCGAGGGGTTCTTCGGGTCAGCTGCGTTGATCGAGTCGAGCGTCAGCTTCGCGAAGGGCGCCGCTTCGAGATATTTCGGGTTCTCGTAGAGCGAGGTGCGGGTGCCCGGGGGCACGTTCGCCCAGCCCTCTTTCTCGGCAACCAGCTCGGTGTAGTGCTTGGAGGTCGCCCATTCGATGAAGGTCTTGGCAGCCTCTTCCTTCTGGGTGCCCGCCGGGATCGCCAGCGACCAGGCCCAGAGCCAGTTCGCGCGCTTGTCGACGCCTTCCTTGTTCGGCGCGAGCGCGAAGCCCACCTTGTCGGCCACGGTCGAGTCCTGCGGGTTGGTCACGAAGGAAGCCGCCACGGTCGCGTCGATCCACATGCCGCACTTGCCCTGCTGGAACAGCGCGAGGTTCTCGTTGAACCCGTTGGACGAGGCGCCCGGAGGCCCGTATTTGTTCATCATGTCGAGATAACGCGTCAGGGTCTCTTTCCACGGCGCGGTGTCGAATTGCGGGGTCCAGTTCTCGTCGAACCAGCGGCCGCCCATCGAGTTGTCCATCGCGCTCAGGAAGGCTGCGTTCTCGCCCCAGCCGGCCTTGCCGCGCAGACAGATGCCGTAGACTTCGTTGTCCTTGTCGGTCATCGCCGCGGCGGCTTTCTCGATGTCGGACCAAGTCGGCTTCTCGGGCATTTCCATCCCGGCCTTTTCCATCAGGTCCTTGCGATACATCACGAAGGAGCTTTCGCCGTAGAAGGGCGCGGCATAGAGCTTACCGTCGACCGTCAGGCCCGAGCGGATCGCGGGCAGCAGGTCGTTCACGTCATAGCTGTCGGGCATGCCGTCGAGCGGCACGAGCCAGCCTTGCTTGCCCCAGATCGGAACCTCATAGGTGCCGATGGTGAGCACGTCGAACTGACCGCCCTTGGTCGCGATGTCGGTCGTAACCTTCTGGCGCAGAACGTTTTCTTCCAGCGTGACCCATTCGACTTTGATGTCGGGATGCTCGGCGTAGAAGTCGTCCATCAGGCCCTGCATGCGGACCATGTCGCCATTGTTCACGGTTGCGACGGTGATGGTGGTCTCGGCCGCTGCGGCAGTCGCAAGCGCGCCAAGAGCACAGGCGCCCATGAGCGCCCGGATCGTGTAAGTCATAGATTTCCTCCCTTGAGTTTTGAGCATATGCCCAAACTGTGAGAAAATATTCACAAACGCGACCTAAACTGTCAATCCAGAATTACTGCGATGTCTTGATTAATTGTTAACGCTGACAGTAACGCCTTGTTTCGGCGTCAGTCTTCCAACAGGGCCTGGGCCGTCGGCTCATCGGTCACGAGCCCGTTGAGAAGCCCGCCTGCGAGGGCTGCACGAATCGCGACCAGTTTCGATGGGCCGGCTGCGATGCCGATCACCGGGGCCTCGCGCTTGGGCTCGATCCGGAACGAGCCGAACCGCGCCGTGGTGGGGGTGGCGATGTAATTGCCCTGCGCATCGTAGAACGAGCCCACGAGCTCGCCCACGCCACCCGCGGCGCGCAACTCCTCCAGCTCCGCGAGGGTGACGAAGCCGTCCTTGTAGACTGGCGCGTCCTCGCCCAACTGACCGACGCCCACGAAGGTCGCATCCGCCGCCGCCGCAAGCCGCTGCACAGCCTGCACCGGCTTGAGCTTGTCGAACATCGCGCGCTCTTCCACCGTCTCCGAGATTACCGGCACCAGCATCGGGTAATGCGGCAGGCGCAGCTTGTCGGCCATGCGCATGATGACGTCGTAGAACGAGGCCGAGCCATCCGGCGCGATGTTGCCGATCAGCGAGACGATCTTATGCGCGGTCGCAGGACGCTGCATCACCTCGTTCACCATGGCCGAAAGCGAGCGCCCGGTGCCGAAGGCGATCACCTGCGGCTCCGAGCGGGCGAGAATCCGTTCGAGAAGCGTGGCGGCGAAGGCTGCAGTGGCCGCGGACGGATCGCCCCGTTCGCCCAGCGAGGGCGCGACGCGCGCCGTCTGCAGGCCGAAGCGCCGGATCAGCGCGGCTTCCAGTTCCAGACAGGCCCCGATCTTGTGCTCGATGCGCACCCGCACCAGCCCCTCGGAGACCGCGCGGCTCACCAGCCGCTGCGCGCGCTGGCGCGAGACGCCCAGTTCGGCGGCGATCTGGTCCTGCGTCATTCCGCCGACATAATAGAGCCATCCGGCCCGTGCCGCCTCGTCATCGCGCGAGGTTTCGGCGTCACTCATACGGTTCACGAATCTTTCTCCCTAGTCGTGTCATTCTGGAAGAACTCGGTGAAATGCGCAAATTCGCGATGCGGCTGCGCGTCCTCGGGCGGGGTCAGATCGCGCCCGGCCAGATGGCTGCCGCCAGTGAAGCGCCAGACTTCCATTCCGGCCGCAAGCCCGGCGCGGATGCCGTTGAGACTGTCCTCGATCACCAGCGTGCGGGCAGGGGCCGCGCCCATCTTCTTTGCCGCATGGAGGAACAGATCGGGGGCGGGCTTGCCATGCGCGACTTCGCTTGCCGTGAACAGCCGGTCGCCCACCAGCTTGCGCAGCCCTGCGATTTCCAGCGAGCGTTCCGCGCGCGGCTGGCTCGACGAGGTGGCCACGCACCACGGCACGTCCAGCCTCTCCATCACATCGGCCACGCCCGGCATCACCTGCAACTCGCGCTCGAACGCGTCCACAAGCCGTGCGCGATATTGCGCCTCGAATTCCTCCGGCAGATCGAGCCCGAATTCGTAGCGGATCTGCTTCATCACGGTGGGGTAGGACCGTCCGAGGAAATGCCGCGCGACATAGTCGAGGTCGATCGACACCCGCAGCTTGGCCAGCTCGTCGATCAGCATCTGCGCCGAGATGATCTCGGAATCGATCAGCACCCCGTCGCAGTCGAAAATCACCAGCTCGGTCATGGTTCCTCTCCCTGTCCTTCGCGCAGCGATAGCGCGCGAAAGCAGGGATGGCCAGAGGTGGGTCGGGACGGTCAGGCTGCGGTGCCTTGCGCACCGATCCCGGTCACGCGCAGCACGATCGCGCCTGCGCCGAACAGGAAGATCGCCATCATGCCGAGCCAACCGACCCAGGGGATCATGCAGATGAGCGCCCCGATCACCGCCCCGCCGAAGGCCGCCAGTGCGCATTCTCCATTGGTGACGGGATGGCCGCGCCCGATCAGATCATGCGCCCAGGCGCCGATGACCCAGATGCCCACGATATAGCCGCCGAAGCCCAGCACCAGCACCCCGAGCAGCGAGAACGGAATAAGCACGATGCCGATCACCGTCATCGCGAGCAGCAAGATGGACCCGACCAGCGCCGAGAGCCCGATGAAACCCGCAAGCCCTGCGCGCAACGGATGGGCGAGGCTGCGTTGGCGCATCCGGTCCATGAAGCCCGGCGCGAAGACGGCAAGAAGCGTCGCCACGATCCCGACCACGAGCACGCCGCCCAGCCAGTCGCGGGTCTCGATGAGGTAATTGCGCTCCGGGGCTGCGCGCGACTTCGCCTGCTCGAACTCCTTCGCCTCATGGATGCTGACCCGATCGGCCGGGGCGACGCTGGCGGGCACGCTCACCTCGCCGGGCGTGTCGGTGTAGACTTGGACCTTGCCTGTGACCGTCGCGCCATCGCCCCAGGTGACGGTCTTTGTTCCCAGCACCAGATCGCCCGAAATTTCGCCGTTGATCTGCGCGTCATCAGCCCCGATGATCACGCTGCCCGCGACCGGCGCCTCTAGCCGGACCTGCTGGCCCATCGCGCGCAGGTTGCCCGAGATCGGGCCCTTGATGGTGAGCGCCTGACCCGCGAGCGTGGCCGCGCCCGCCACCGGGGCGTCGAGGTCGATATCCTGTCCCGCCGCGTAGAGATCACCGCCCACCCGCGCGCCGATCACGATGTTCTGGCCCGCGAGATGCGCCGCGCCGGTGATTGGTATGCCCAAGGTTACGTGCTGACCGGCGGCGAAGAGGTCGTGAATGTTCTCGCCCGTGGCACTCACGGTGCGGCCCGCGAGATAGGCGTCACCGCCGAAGCGCCAGTCTTGAGTTTCCTCAGCCGCCGCGACCGAGGCGGCCAGCGCGACAGCGAGGCAGGCGAGGGATTTGACAAGGAAATTGCGCAACATGACCGGGGCCCTCCAGCGAAATTGACGTTGGGGGAAGTATAGCGCCATTCGTTTGCGGCCCCGTGACATAGCTCAATGCGCGCATGAAAACCTGCGATTTTCGCATGTGAAAAGGGGCGCCCCTTTCGGAGCGCCCCTTCCCAATAGATCCCTGAAGCGGGAACGGCTGATTACATCATGCCGCCCATGCCGCCCATGCCGCCCATGTCGGGGGCACCGCCAGCGCCTTTCGGCTCCGGCTTCTCGGCGATCATCGCTTCGGTGGTGATCAGCAGGCCAGCAACCGAAGCCGCGTCTTCGAGCGCGGTACGGGTCACTTTCGCCGGGTCGATCACGCCGAACTCGAACATGTTGCCATATTCTTCGGTCTGCGCGTTGAAGCCGAAGTTCAGGTCGTCGCTCTCGCGAACCTTGCCGGCCACGACAGCACCGTCCACACCGGCGTTCTCGGCGATCTGACGCAGCGGCGCTTCGAGAGCGCGCTTGACGATCGCGATACCGGCTTCTTGGTCGGAGTTCGCACCGGTGAGACCGGCGAGCACTTTCGCGCCCTGAACGAGGCTGACGCCACCGCCGACAACGATGCCTTCCTGAACGGCCGCACGGGTCGCGTTCAGAGCGTCGTCCACACGGTCCTTGCGCTCTTTCACTTCGACTTCGGTCATGCCGCCGACGCGGATGACAGCAACGCCACCGGCCAGTTTCGCGACACGCTCTTGCAGCTTCTCGCGGTCGTAGTCCGAGGTGGTTTCCTCGATCTGGGTGCGGATCTGGCTGACGCGCGCTTCGATCTCGGCCTTGTCACCAGCGCCTTCGACGATGGTGGTGTCGTCCTTGGTGATGGTCACCTTCTTGGCGGTGCCCAGCATGTCCATGCCGACGTTCTCGAGCTTCATGCCGAGGTCTTCCGAGATCACCTGGCCGCCGGTGAGGACAGCGATGTCCTGCAGCATGGCCTTGCGGCGGTCGCCGAAGCCCGGTGCTTTCACGGCTGCGATCTTCAGGCCGCCGCGCAGCTTGTTGACCACGAGGGTCGCGAGCGCTTCGCCTTCGACGTCTTCACCGATGATGAGGAGCGGTTTCTGCGACTGGATGACCTGCTCGAGGAGCGGGACCATCGGCTGCAGCGACGAGAGCTTCTTCTCGTGGAGCAGGATGTAGCAGTCTTCGAGTTCCGCGACCATCTTGTCGGGGTTGGTCACGAAGTAGGGCGACAGGTAGCCACGGTCGAACTGCATGCCTTCGACGACTTCGACTTCGGTCTCCATGCCGCGGGCTTCTTCCACGGTGATGACGCCGTCATTGCCGACTTTCTGCATTGCGTTGGCGATCATCTTGCCGATGGCTTCTTCGCCGTTCGCCGAGATGGTGCCGACCTGAGCGACTTCGTCCGAGTCCTTGACCGGGCGAGCAGCGCTCTTGATCGCGTCGACGACTTTCGAGGTCGCGAGGTCGATGCCGCGCTTGAGGTCCATCGGGTTCATGCCCGCGGCCACGGCTTTCAGGCCGTCCTTGACGATCGCCTGAGCGAGCACGGTGGCGGTGGTGGTGCCGTCGCCAGCCTCGTCATTGGTGCGCGAGGCGACTTCTTTCACCATTTGCGCGCCCATGTTCTCGAACTTGTCGGAAAGTTCGATCTCTTTGGCGACCGACACACCGTCTTTGGTGATGCGCGGCGAGCCGAACGACTTTTCGATCACGACGTTGCGGCCTTTCGGGCCCAGCGTGACCTTCACCGCGTCGGCGAGGATGTTGACGCCGTCGAGCATACGATCGCGGGCGTCGGTGGAGAATTTCACGTCCTTGGCTGCCATGTTTGTTGGCTCCTTGACTGAGTTGTTCTTGGGAAATCAGGGGGTCTCGGTAAGGGCAGGGCGCCTTACGAGATGATGCCCATGATGTCGCTTTCTTTCATGATGAGCAGCTCTTCGCCGTCGAGGGTCACTTCCGTGCCCGACCACTTGCCGAAGAGAACGCGGTCGCCAGCTTTGACGCCCGGTGCGATCAGCTCGCCCGATTCCTTGCGCGCGCCGTCACCCACTGCGACAACTTCACCCTCTGCGGGCTTTTCTTTCGCGCTGTCGGGGATGATCAGGCCACCCTTGGTTTTTTCTTCGCTCTCCACGCGCTTGACCAGCACACGGTCATGAAGCGGTTTGAATGCCATCTGGGTCACTCCCTAAAGGTTCCAGGTTCGAAAACTTTTAGCACTCGTCACTGGTGAGTGCTAACGATGGCGGAGTTAGTCATTGGGACGGGTGGGTGTCAATAACCGGAAGGCGAATTTTTTTGCGTCAATTCGAGCGACCGGGGCGCGGCGATTTCGCCTCTATGCGGAATGCAGATCGCGTGGCACTCTCGCCGTCATGAAACTCGCCAAGCTCCTTCGGCCGCTGCTGGCCCCCGCGCTCTCTTTCTGCCTTGCACTGCCCGCTTGGGCCGAGTGTCGCGGCACGAATATTTTCGACGCGCTGCCCGCAGCCGAGCAGGAGGCGCTGACCGCCGAGGCCGATTCCGCGCCCTTCTCTCGCGGATTGCTGTTCTCTGCAACCAAAGGCGAGGAAGAGATCACGCTGGCTGGCACTTACCACCTTCCCGATCCGCGCCATGACAAGCTGGTCGGCGCGCTCTCGAAGGCGCTCGACGATGCGTCGCGGCTTCTGGTGGAGGCAGGTCCGGACGAGCAGGGGAAGCTGGAACATGCGATCAAGACCGACCCGACGCTGATGTTCTCTACCGGCAAGACGCTGCCGCAGATGATGTCCGAGCAGGACTGGAACATGACCAAGGCGGCGCTGGCGGCCCACGGGATGCCCGCCTTCCTCGCGGCCAAGATGCGGCCCGCTTTCGTTGCGATGACGCTCTCGCTTCCGCCTTGTGCGACGGCCGAGCTTGCGAAGGGGCAGGGAGGTCTGGACCTGCAGGTGATGACGAAGGCCGAGGCCAGTGGCGTGCCGGTCGAGGCGCTCGAGCCGTGGGATACCGTCTTCAAGCTCTTCAACGGGATCACCGAGACCGAAGCGCTGGAGATGCTGCGCGCGGCGGTGATCGGTGCCCCCCTCGCCGACGATATGGGCGTGACGATGGGCGATCTCTATTTCCGGGGCGAGCCGCGTCTGATCTGGGAACTGGCGCGCTATCAGGCGGTCGCGGCGGGCATGGATGCCGACGAGGTCGAGCGTCAGATGAAGCTCTCCGAGGATCTTCTGATGGTGGCGCGCAACCAAAACTGGCTGCCCGAGATCGAAGCGGCGGCAGAGGATGGCCCGGTCGTCGTGGCGGTGGGTGCGTTGCATCTGTCCGGCGAAGAGGGGCTGTTGCGGCTGCTCGAAAAGGACGGCTGGACGATCAAGCGGCTGGATAGCTGATCAGCTGAAACACGGCCTTTGCGGGGCGCCCGCCCAAGGTTCCGGCGCGCCCCTTTCCGCATCGCCAGACCCCTAGGTGACAAGCCCATACACAGCGCCTATAACCTGCGCCGACAGATGATTATCCGAGAGGATCTCCCCATGACGATCAAGGTTTTTGGCCATAAGGCTCCCGACACCGACTCCACCGGCTCGCCCATCGCCTGGGCGTGGTATCTCAATGATGTCAAAGGCACTCCGGCCAAGCCCTGCCTGCTGGGTGAGCCCAATACCGAGGCCGCTTTCGTCATCGAGCATTGGGGTCTCGACAAGCCCGAGATCATCTCTGACGTGGAAGAAGGCGAGGACGTGGTCGTCGTCGACACCAACAACCCCGCCGAGCTGCCGAGCGGCATCAACGCGGCCAACGTCATCCAGATCATCGATCACCACAAGCTGACCGGCGGGATCGAGACCAAGGGCCCGATCGACATCACGATGCGCCCGCTCGCCTGCACCGCGACCATCCTCTACGATCTGATGGGTGACGACGTGGCGAAAGCGCCGCGCGGCATCAAGGGCGCGATGCTCAGCTGCATCCTGTCGGACACGCTGGAATTCCGCTCGCCCACCACGACCGATCACGACCGCGCCGTCTGCGATGCGCTGGCCTCCGATCTGGGCATCGACATGCACGAGCTGGCCGAGAAGATGTTCGAAGCGAAATCGGACGTCTCCGCCTTCACCGATGCGGAACTGCTGCGGATGGATTCCAAGGAATACCCGGTCGACGGCACGAGCTTCCGCGTCTCGGTGCTGGAGACCACGGCGCCGAAAATGGTGTTGGACCGGAAGGACTCGCTGATGGCCTCAATGGAAGAGGTCGCGAAGGAAGACGGCGTCGATCAGGTGCTGCTGTTCGTGATCGACATCCTGAAGGAAGAGGCGACGCTGCTGGTGCCGAACGATCTGGTGAAGGGCGTGGCCGAGAAGAGCTTCGATGCCACGGTCGAGGGCGACACGGTGGTGCTGCCGGGCGTGATGAGCCGGAAAAAGCAGATCATTCCGTCGCTCAAGGTCTGAGCCTTTCGGGATTTGAGATAAGGAAGGGGCGTCCGATTGGGCGCCCTTTTTCGTTTGAGTGGAGCGCAGGGCGAGCGCCGGTCCGTGGGGTGGCGCAGCCCATTTCCCAAATGGCGCGGCGCGACCAGCCCCGGGCCGCGCCCGACTCTCCCCCGGGAGGGCGCATTGGCGCTGTCAGCGCGGGCACGAATGCCATTCGGGCTTGAGAGATAAATCGCCCGGCCACCTAGCGTTGCAAAGCGCCCACCCGAGGCTCGGGCGCAGCCCTTTCCGCGAAACACAGACGCCCCCGGCGCCGCGACGCGTTCGCCGCTGAAGCCTTCCACTGGAAGCCTTCCACTGGAAGCTTTCCAAGACGCGGCTCACCCCGAGGCTCGGGGGGCTCAGCGCCTCACTCCTCCATCGTCCCCGTTTCCACGAACCGCTGGTGCCAGCTCAGCGCCTCGCCCAGCAGGTTCGGGGCGTGATTGGCGAAGCTGCCTTTCTTCGCGCGTTCGAAATAGTCCCGCAGCATCGGGCGATAGGCGGGATGGGCGCAGGTCTCGATGATCGTCTCGGCGCGCTGCTTGGGCGAGAGCCCCCGCAGATCTGCCAAACCCTGCTCGGTCACGATCACCTGCACGTCCTGCGCGATGTGATCGACATGGGCGGCCATCGGCACGATCGCGGAAATCTTGCCGCCCTTCGCGACCGAAGGCGTCATGAAGATCGAGACATAGCCGTTGCGCGCGAAATCGCCCGAGCCGCCTATGCCGTTCTGGATCTTCGAGCCCATCACATGGGTCGAGTTCACGTTGCCATAGATATCCGCCTCGATCAGCCCGTTCATCGCGATACAGCCCAGACGGCGCACCAGCTCGGGATGGTTCGAGATCTCCTGCGGACGCAGGATCAGCTTGTCACGGAAATAGGCGGCGTTGTCGTTGAAATACTGCGCCTTCTCGGGCGAGAGCGAAAACGCCGTGGCCGAGGCCATGCGCAGCTTGCCCGCCTCGATCATGTCGAGCATCCCGTCCTGAATGACCTCCGTGAAGGCGGTCATCTGGTCGAAGGGCGCCTCGATCAGCCCGGCCATTACGGCATTGGGCACATTGCCCACGCCCGATTGCAGCGGCAGAAGCCCGCGCGGCAGACGGCCCTGTTTCACCTCGTTGCCCAGAAAGTCGAGGATATGACCGGCAATCGCCTCGGCCACCGCATCCGGCGGGCTGAAGGGTGCGTTACGGTCGGGCGCGTCGGTCTCGACCACGGCCACGACTTTCTCGGGGTCGACCTCGAAATAGGTCTGGCCTATCCGGTCGTCAGGCTTCACCAGCGGGATCGGCACGCGGTTCGGGGGCAGGGCGGTGCCGTAATAGATGTCGTGCATCCCCTCGAGCAGCGGCGATTGCCAGCGGTTCACTTCGAGGATGATCTTGTCGGCACAATCGAGCCAGGTCTTGTTATTGCCGACCGAGCTCGACGGGATCAGCTTGCCGTCCTCGGTGATGCCGGAGATCTCGATCACCGCCGTGTCGAGCTTGCCCATGAACCCCATCCACGCCATCGGCGCGACCTGGCTCAGGTGCATGTCGAAATATTTCATCTGACCCGCATTGATCCGCTCGCGCGCGATCGGGTCGGAATTGTAGGGCAGGCGGAATTCGATCCCGTCGGCCTTCGCCAGGGCGCCGTCCAGCTCGGGACCCGTCGAGGCGCCCGACCAGATCTTGACCTTGAACGGTCGGCCCGCCGCGTGCTCAGCCTCGATCCGCGCAGCCAGCGCCATCGGCACCGCCTTGGGATAGCCCGAGCCGGTGAAGCCCGACATGCCGATGGTCGCGCCATTGTCGATCAGTTCTGCAGCCTCTTCGGCCGACATCACCTTGGCGGCGAGCCCGGCATGGGCTTTGCGGATCGTGTGGTTCATGAGCAAGCGCCTCCTTCGCGATGGTTCGGTCGCGATGGCGCGGAACGGGGCTCCTCTCTGCCCCGCATGGCCGCGCGACCTGGTGTTCCGGTGACGAGGAACGCGAGGTTGCGCGGGATGTCCATGTTTGGCAGATATGCGCCGAGTGCATAGCAACTGTCACGGGGCGCATGGCATATCGATCTCAGCGCCAGTGGCGCAGAGATCAGGCTTCGGCAAAACCCATCGAAATCAGGGCATTGGCGAAATCGTCATTGGTGAACGGCTTGATCAGCATCTTGCCTTCGGGAAAGCCGTCCATCATCACGGATTGTTCATCATATCCGGTCGAGTAGAGGATCGGCACCGCACGTTCGCGCAGCGCCTTGGCGGCTTCCAGCGAGGTTTCGTCGCCAAGATTGATGTCGAGCAGCGCCATCGAGATGTCATTGCCGCCAGCGATATGGAGCAATGCTTCTTCGACAGTGCCGAAGATGACCACATCGCGCGCGCCGAATTCGCTCAGCATCGCGGCCGCATCATAGGCCACGATCATCGCGTCTTCGAGCACCAGCGCGGTGCCGTCGATCCGAGGGGGGGAACAAAGAGTCACGAGGACCGCCTAGCCGCGAGGCGGGCACCGCTTACGCGGATCTCGCTTCGTTCGTGTTGGAAAATCCGGGGCATCAGCTTCCTGTCCTTGCAGATTACTGCATTTGGAGGGGGGATAGGATCGGGATCGATCCGACGTCAGTATAACGCTTTTAGGCTTCAGCCCGATTGTCGGTGCGCTGAGAGGCCTCTTGGACCTTAGTGCACCTCGTAATCTCCGGGGTCATTTAACTATGACATACTGCTGCAAAGCGTCTAGCTGGCATGAATCCCACAGGGCTGCCTGTTACACAAGCGATCGTGAACATGCGGGGCGCAGATAGTGAGGGAAATAAGGGGAAATAGGGAATCCACCCACGAAATTTGAAAGGAACCTGCCACGGTCCTTCGCGTTGCCTTATGACGTAAAAGTGAGCCAAGGCATGACACGCAACTTTAGAAATTGTCCCTTCGTCGATAATCCCGCCTTCATGGCGCCCGATGCGCACGAGGAAGCAATCGCCGAGGCCGCCCGCGCGGGCGAGCTACGGATGCCCGCAGGGCAGACCGTCGTGATGGAAGGCAACGAGCCGCAACGCTTCTTCACGTTGATCGAAGGCCAGGCCATGCGTTACCGGATGCTGGAAGACGGTCGGCGCCAAGTGCTCAATTTCCTCTTTCCCGGCGATCTGATCGGCCTCGACGCGATCATGATGGGCATGGCCTCGCACACGACCGAGGCGCTGACCCCGGTAAAGCTCAGCGTTTTCGACCGTAAACAAGTGTGGGAGCTTTTCTCGAAGATGCCGCAGCGCGCGATGATGCTGACGTGGCAGGTTGCGCGCGAGGAGCATTTCCTGAGCGACGCGCTCGTGACGGTCGGGCAGCGCTCGGCGCGCGAGGCGCTCGCATGGGCCTTCGTCACTCTTTATGAGCGTGGATCGCAGACCGGGCTGGTGCGCGACGGCAAGATGCCGTTCCCCGTCCGGCAGCAGGATCTCGCGGATGCGCTCGGGCTATCGCTCGTTCACACAAACAAGACACTTGCCCGTCTGCGGTCCGAAGGGCTCGTCAGATGGGCGCAGGGGATTCTCGAACTGCCCGATCTCGAAAGGCTCGCCGATATAGGAGTCGTCGAGCTGGGGGCCGGGCCACCGCGCTACTATTTATAGTCGCGCAGGAGAGTGGCGGAATTCCTCAGGAACGCTGCATTCGTTCAGCGATTCCTAAAGCTTTTCACATAGGCGAAAAGCGTTTTTCCGCCGGGTGACGCGGAGGAACTTCCGAAAAAATCTGCATCAATGTCCTATGACGTAGCGCGCTCAGCGCTTTCGCGGCAGATGCTGGTTTCTTCGCAGAAATTAACAAAACGGAACCGAGCAAGCTTGGAAAACCTGTCTCGAAAACCTGACCTCGCCTATCTGGCGGAGCTGTCCCAATCGCAACGCGCCATTCCCGCGGGAGCGGCGCTTTTGCCCGAGTCCACGCCATTGATCGTGCGGGTCGAGCGCGGGATCGCCATGCGCTATACGCTGCTCGAAGACGGGCGCAGGCAAGTCGAAGCGCTGGTCTATCCGGGCGATCTGTGCGGGCTGACGAGCGTGCTCTACGGTCCGGGGGCGAGCTATTACGAGGCACTCACGCCGATGATGCTGTCGAGCTTCGATCCGGCCGATCTGCATCAGCCTCTGCCAGATGGTCCCGATCGCACCACAACGCTCGTGTGGCTGATGACGCGTGAACTGACGCGGCTGTCGGGCTGGCTGGCCTCGGTCGGGCAGCGCAACGCCAATGAGGGGATCGCGTGGTTCGTGATGCACGCATGGGAGCGTGCCGAGGCGGTCGGGCTGATCGAGAAGGACAGCGCGCCGTTCCCCTTCGCCCAACAGGTCGTGGCGGACTCGCTTGGGCTGTCGCTCGTGCATACGAACAAGACGATCCGCCGTCTGCGCGATCAGGGTCTGTTCCGGATTGCCGGCGGGCGTGTGCGGATCTCGTCGCTCCCGGCGCTGCGCCGGGCCGCGGCGCTCTGACCGCTCCTTTCCGGTAACCCTCTCTGACAGCGCGCCGCGGGGTTTCCGCGGCGTTGGTTTGTCATGCGCCGGGGGAGGGCGCTCCGTTCCCGCCAACGCGGAGCGAGGCGGGAGCCTGAGCGGATGACACCCCTCACGCACCGCGTGACCTCAAGCGTCCGTGATCGGCTAAGTTGCTCATTTTGCTCACGGATCGCTCACCGCTCCATCACAAGCGCGAGAGAAGGGCCCGTTTACCCCTGTATTCGGGCGCCCCCGTTCAAGACCAACCCCCTTTATTTATTGGTTATTTTTTCGTGCGTCGCAGGTGTGTGATGAAATTTGTGCATTATTTTCAGTCGGTTACGCCCGTTCCTGCGACAATTTGTCAACACCGATTGACCTCGCGGGCGCTGCCCTAGAGTGGGAGGCATCGCGCGGGACGGGAGCCCTCGCGGCCTCCCCCGAGAGACCCCTATGCCCCCGCGCCAAGAAGAGGGAATAGGAAAGGTATTTCCGTGTTGTTTGAAAAAATCTACAAGCGGCCCAGCCGCCTCGCTGCCCCGGTCCTGTTGACCGTTGCGGCTGCATGGCTGTCAGGTTGCGCGGAGAACGGGGTGATGACCCCGCTCGGCCCGGTGGCGGCCGGAGAACGCGCTCACCTGATCAGCTTCTTCCTTTGGATGCTGCCCATTTCCCTGCCGATCCTGATCGGCACGCCGTGGATCGCGATGCGCTATCGCCGTCAGGGTGGGAAAGGCAAATATGACCCGACTTGGTCGCACTCGGTTGCCGCCGAAGTCGTGATCTGGGGTGGTGCCACGCTCACCTTCCTTATCGTCGGCTGGCTCACCTGGGGCCACGTGATGGGCGAAGACCCCTACAAGGCAACGGGCAAAGAACCAATGCATGTGAAGGTCATCGGGTCCGAATGGAAATGGATGTTCATCTATCCCGGCAAGGTCGCCGCCGTGAACCGGTTGGTCCTGCCCGAGAACACCCCCGTCGAGTTCGACATCACCGCCACCGGCGCGATGCAGAGCTTCTGGATCCCGCGTCTTGCTGGCCAGATCTACGCAATGCCGGGCATGAAGACGAAGATGAACCTGACCACCTCGGAAGATCCGTCGCAGACCTATGGCTTCAACAGCCAGTTCAACGGCGCGGCCTTCCCGCTCAACAAGTTTGAGGTCGACGTGGTGAGCCAGGAGCAGTTCGACGCGTTCCTGCAAGAGCCCAAGCACCCCTTCGCCCAGCTCGAGAAGGCGTTCAAGAAGACCGCGACCTGGTCGGGCCCCGAGCTCTTCGAGCCGCCTCAGAAAGGCTACTGGGACAAGGTGGCGATGAACCCCGACATGCTGAACGACGGTGGCGCAGCCATCCTTCCTGACCATGCGCCCGAGCAGAAGAAGATCGACGACGCGATCCGCGAAGAGCTGCATGTCTCGCAAAACCAACATCAAGGGGACGCTCAATGAGTATTCTTGGTAGTCTCGATTGGAACGATATCTTCATCGTTCCCTTCTTCACGGATCCGTCTCTGTCCACCGGGATCGCAGCAGGCGCGGGCGGCATCGTCGTCCTCGGCGCGCTCGCGGTCATGGTTCTGCTGACCGTCAAAGGTTGGTGGAAGCCGCTCTGGTCGAACTGGATCACTACGCTCGATCACAAGAAGATCGGTGTGATCTACATCGTTCTCGCCCTGATCATGCTGATCCGGGGCGTCCTCGAGGCGGTCGTGATGCGCGCCCAGCAGGTCTCGCCCGCACCGGGCTTCCTGTCGGTCGAACACCACGCCGAGCTGTTCTCGACCCACGGCACGATCATGATCTTCTTCGTGGCGATGCCCTTCCTGACCGGCGTCATCAACGTCGTCATGCCGCTCCAGATCGGTGCGCGCGACATGGAGTTCCCCTTCATGAACGCGGTCTCGCTCTGGCTGTCGATCGGCGGTGCGGCACTCGTGATGGCCTCGCTCGTCGTCGGTCACTTCGAGACCGGCGGTTGGACCGCTTATCCGCCCTATACGGGCATCAAGCTGTCGCCGAACGAGGGCGTGGATTACTGGATCTGGTCGCTGGGCCTGACTTCGGTCGGTTCGACGCTTTCGGGCATCAACTTCCTCGTGACGATCTACAAGCAGCGTGCCCCCGGCATGAAGCTGTTCGACATGTCGATCTTCGCCTGGACGACGCTCTGCACCGCGATCCTGATGATCTTCGCGATGATGCCGCTGACCGTGGCCTCGCTGATGCTGGCGCTTGACCGTCAGGCGGGCTTCCACTTCTTCACCGCCACTCATGGCGGGAACATGATGAACTTCGCCAACATGTTCTGGCTGTTCGGTCACCCGGAAGTCTACATCCTGATCCTGCCGGCCTTCGGCGTGTTCTCGGAAGTCATCCCGACCTTCTCGGGCAAGAAGATCTACGGCTACACCTCGCTCGTCTGGGCCACCATTGCCATCGCAGTGCTGTCCTTCACCGTCTGGGTGCACCACTTCTTCACCATGGGTCAGACCGCCCACCTCAACGCCATCTTCGGCATCGCGACGATGACGATCGGTGTGCCGACCGGTGTGAAGGTCTTCAACTGGATGCTGACCATGTGGCGCGGCAAGCTGCGATTCTCGACCGCGATGCTGTTCTCCACCGGCTTCATCTTCACCTTCGTGATCGGCGGGATCACGGGCGTCATGCTCGCCAACCCGACGATCGACTTCGCGACCCACAACTCGCTGTTCCTGGTGGCGCACTTCCACAACATGCTCATCCCGGGCCTGCTGTTCGGTATGTTCGCGGCCGTGAACTACTGGTTCCCGCTCTGCTTCGGCTTCCGCCTGGACGAGAAATGGGGCCGTCGCAGCTTCTGGCTGTGGATGATCGGCTTCTACGGGGCCTTCATGCCGCTCTATGCGATCGGTCTGATGGGCGCACCGCGCCGCATGGCCTTCTTCACCGAGCCGGCCTACTTCCCGTGGCTGGTAATCGCGATGCTCGGCGCGCTGTGCGTGCTGGCGGGTCTGACCGCGCAGATCATTCAGGTCTGGGTCTCGGTCAAGAACCGTGAGAGCCTGATGGTGCCGGCGGGCGATCCCTGGGACGGTCGTGGTATCGAATGGTCGCTGGGCTGCCCGGTGCCGGAATACGACTTCTCCACCATCCCGGCGATGACCTCGCGAGAGCCGTGGGTTGATGCGAAGGAAGCGGGCAAGCGGGTCATGGATCCGACCGAGTTCGTCGACATCCACCTGCCGAAACCGACCGGTATGCCGTTCCTGGTGGGCCTCGTCGCGACCCTCTTCGCTTTCGCCATGATCTTCCAGATGTGGCTGATCGCTGCGGTGGGCTTCGTGGCCATGTGGGTGCTGGTGCTGATCCGCTCCTACGACACCGACTGGGAAGAAACCGTCACCGCGGAAGAACTGCGTGAGGGCTATGAAGCCCACAAGCGCCTCGTCGAAACCACGCCGCAAATCCGGCTCGACGATGAGTTCACCACCAAGAACCGCGGCCTGATCATGGAGACGCAGGTATGAGTGCAACTATGAGCAACACGGGGGCAGCGCACGCTGCCTCCCACGATCACGGCCATCACGACAAGACGGGCACGGTGATCTTCGGCTTCTGGATCTTCCTGATGTCGGACCTCATCGCCTTCTCGCTGATGATCGCCAACTACGCCGATGCCGAATGGCACGGCATCGCGAACGGGCCGAGCCCGCATGAGCTGTTCAGCCTCGGCCTGCCGACCATCGAGACGATGGCGCTGCTGATCTCCACCTTCACCTTCGGTATCTGCACGCTGGGGATGAAATACGGCGCGTCGATGAAGCGCACGGTGGGCTGGCTCGTCGTGACGCTGGCGCTTGGCGCGATCTTCCTCGGGATCGAACTCTACGAATTCCACGAGTTCTGGACCGAGGGCAACACGCCGCAAGTGTCGGGCTTCCTGACCGCCTATTACTCGCTGGTGGGTCTGCACGGTCTGCACGTCACCTCGGGTATCATCTGGGGCATCCTGCTGATGGTTCAGATGAAGACCTTCGGGATGAACGACCTGATCAAGTCGCGTCTCGTGCGTCTGGGCCTGTTCTGGCACATGCTGGACATCGTCTGGATCGCGCTCTTCACGAAAGTCTACCTGATGGGGGTGCTGTGATGGATTATATCAACTCCGACGTCGGCATGGACTCGGCTGAGTACAAGCACGACATGGCGCGCTATGTCTGGGGCTTCGCGCTCTCGGTGGTCCTGACGCTCGCAGGCGTTGTGATCGTCGCGGGTGGCGTGTTCTCGACGGGCCTCGCATGGTCCATCGTGGGCATCCTCGGCATCGCGCAGCTGATCATCCAGTTCTGGGCCTTCATGCACCTCGACTTCTCGAAAGAGGCGCGTCCGGACCTGTATCTGGTGCTGTTCACCTTCCTGCTCATCATCCTGATGGCTGCGGGCACCGTCTGGGTGCTGGCCGATCTGGCAAGCCGGATGGGTATGGGCGCCGGCAGCATGTAAGCCGAGGGGCAGGGGCCTCCGGGCCTCGCTCCGTCAAGCAAAAAGAAACGCGGGCAGCGCAAACTGCCCGCGTTTTTTCATGTCCGCCTGAGAGGCGCGCTTACATCGGGAAGAGCTGGTAGCCTTGGCTTTCCAGCACGGGCACGGCGGCCAGAGCCGAGAGCGCCACATCGACATTCGGCCCGACCTGATCCTCGGTGAAGCCGTGATCGGCCAGTGCCTGCCCGCAGACATAGAGCGTGACGCCCGCATCCGCGAGCTCCTGCTTCAGCTTGGTGTCGGGATCGTCCTTGCCGAACTTGTCCTTATACGCCTCGGGCGAAAGCGCGAGCGGGGTCGCCGCGCCATGCAGCACCACCGCGAATTTGCGATGTTCCTTGTCGACGCCCGCATTGCCGTAGACGTTCACCGCGCGCGCGACATGCCACAGTGCCGCGTTCACGCCGCCGTCCATCGTCTTGCCCATCCCGACGTCGAAGACGATCTTCCAGTCCTTGTTCGGATCGGGGCTGAGCGCGCCATCGGGCACGGGGTGCATCTTGCCGTAATCCTTCACGACCGGGTTGATCCATTCGGTTTTCGAGCCGTCGTTGCTCGAAGAGGCGGCGAACGCCGCGCCCGAACCGAGGGCAAGGGCGAGGGCGGCGGGAAGAACGAAGCGGGTTGCGCGCTGCATGAAACTCTCCTGTGAAATCGATTTGAGGGCCGGGAATGGGGATGTCCGCGCCCGGTGAGGCTCAGCGCGGGGCGGCAGCGCTTCGTTCCTCGCCGCACCGCTCACGGCAGATCAGGGCTGCGTGATGCGCGCCGCACCCCCGCGCGTGCAAAATCTGATGCGACAGTAAGTCACGCAAAACTCACGAAATGTCGCATCCCCGTGATCGCCGCGTTCACGCTAAGCAATGTGAGTAACCAGTAGTGAGCCAGTCGGAGCATCGATGACACAGAGTGCATTGCGGATCACGGCATTCGTCTCAGCCGTGATTTTGGGCCAGCTTCCCGCCTATGCGCAGGACGCGGCCGGGGAGGAGACGCCTGCAATCGGCGCGCAATCGACACCCGTCGCACAAGGCGCGTCGAAGGCCGCCCATATGAACGATCCGGTGAAAGAGCTCACTGCCGACCACTCGAAATTCGATCAGCTCAAAGGGCCGTTCGCCTCGGGCTCCGAGGTGACGGAAGCCTGTCTGTCGTGCCACACCGAAGCCTCCAATCAGGTGATGCATTCGGTTCACTGGACCTGGGAATACCAGAACGAGGCCACGGGCAAGACGCTCGGCAAGGCGCATGAGATGAACGCGTTTTGCGGCAATGTCGCCTCGAACGAGGTGCGCTGCACCTCGTGCCACACGGGCTATGGCTGGACGGACGTGCGCGAGCCGATGCCCGACGATCCGACCAAGGTCGACTGCCTCGTCTGTCACGACAAATCCGGCCAATATACCAAACAGGATAACCTCGCGGGCGAGCCGCCGCTGGAACCGGTGGCCGCGGGCGCGAAGACGATCACCGGCGCGGCCGCCTGGCCCGTCGATCTGGCCGAGGCCGCGCAATCGGTGGGCGCACCGCCCGGTCGCGACAATTGCGGCAACTGCCACTTCTACGGCGGTGGCGGCGACAACGTGAAGCATGGCGATCTCAGCTCGGCGCTGTTCAACCCGCCGCGCGACGTCGATGTCCATATGTCGCCCGACGGTCAGAACTTCACCTGCGAGACCTGCCACGTCTCGGACAAGCACGTCTTCGAGGGCTCGCGCTACGAGACCGACGTTATCGACCCGCATCCCGATCGAAAGGCGGGCACCGCCCACGACGCGGCCGCCTGCCAGTCGTGCCACACCGACAGCCCGCATGAGGGGCCGAACCCGCTGATCGCGGCGAAGCTCAACGATCACACCGACACGCTGGCCTGCCAGACCTGCCACATCCCCAGCTTCGCGCGGGGCGGGGTGGCCACAAAGACCGTCTGGGACTGGTCCACGGCGGGCAAGCTCGACGAGAACGGCAAGCCGATCACCGAAGAGGGCTTCACCCAATCCGACGGCAAGCACCTGCACACCTACATGTCGAAGAAGGGCAATTTCGAATGGGGCGAGAACGTCACGCCCTATTACGCCTGGTCCAACGGCGAGATGACCTTCACCCTACCGGAGGAAGAGATCGACCCGACGCAGGTGGTCGAGATCAACAAGATCGGCGGCAATCCCGGTCAGCCCGACAGCCGCATCTTCCCCTTCAAGCGGATGGTCGGCACGCAGGCCTATGACACCCAGCGCAATGTGCTGGCCTATAACAACGTCTATGGCCCCGGCAACGGCACCGCGCTCTGGTCCTATTACGACTGGGAGAAATCCCTCAAGGCGGGCATGGACTATGCCGGTGTGGAGTATTCGGGCGAGTTCGATTTCGTCCATACCTACATGTACTGGCCGATCACCCATATGGTCGCGCCCGCAGACGATGCGCTGCAATGCGAAAGCTGCCACACGCAGGGCGGCCGGATGGCCGATCTGGCGGGGATCTACGTTCCCGGATCGGAAATCAATCTCGGCGGCAAGCTGGGGCTCGCGATGTTCCTGATGGCGCTTCTGGGGGCCTTGGGCCATGGCGCGCTGCGCCTGATCAACCGCGGCAAGAAGAATGGAGGCCACCATGGCTGAGCATTGCGTAAAGGTCTATTCGCGCTTCAACCGGCTCTGGCACTGGAGCCAGGTCGCCTCGATCATGTTGCTGTTCTTCACCGGCGCGCGGCTTCTGGGACTGCATCCGATCCTGCCTTTCGGGGCGGCGGTGCTGATCCACACGGTCGTCGCGCTGGCGCTCCTGCTGCTCTGGGCCTTCGCGACCTTCTGGCTGTTCACCACGGGCGGCTACAAGCAGTTCATCCCGCGCATGCAGGGGATGTGGGAGGTTAGCCGCTTCTACGCCTACGGCGTCTTCAAGGGCGAGGAGCATCCTTATGTGAAGAGCTACGAGCGGCGGCACAACCCGCTGCAGGCGGCGGCCTATTTCGCGCTCAAGATGATGGTCTTCCCGGCGATCTGGATCTCGGGACTGGCCTATCTCAGCTACGGCTTCTGGGATCACCTCGACGGCGGCTCGTTCTGGCTGGAGATCATCGCGAATTTCCACGTCCTCGCGGCCTTCGCCATTGCGAGCTTCGTGGTGATCCATGTCTACCTGCTCACCATCGGCCACGGCTTCCGCCAGCATGTGCGCCCCATGGTCTCGGGCTATGAGAAGGTCGATCTGACGCCCGAGGCAGAGGCCTATTTCCGCCAGCAGGGAAGGGTGCTCGACTGAGCATCGCTACGCACGACTGATCGAGGCCCCCATGCGGGGCCTTTTTCTGTCTGCGGTTTGGGGCCCCCCCCGGCAGGGCAGGCAAAGAAAAACGCCGCTCGGGAAAGCGGCGTTCGGGTCGGTCAGACGAGGAGCGCGAGGCTCAGGAGCCCCAGTGCCGCACCGGGCCGCAATCCATGTGCACGAAGTTCGAGCGCGAGTATTTGCCAACGCCGCCGGCGTGGCAGGCGGCCGCCGCCTTGTACATCTGGCTGACCGAGCGCGACTTCAGCCGCAGGTCCATCGCCAGACCCTGCATGTGCAGCGAGTTCTTCGCGACGCCTTTCGAGCGGGAGCGCAGCATGGCGTTGGTCTTCGGCGAGCGGTAGCCCGACAGCAGCATGTAGGGTTCGCGCGAGTCCATCAGGTTGTGCGCGGCGGCTGCGATGTCCACGGTGCGCGCGTCGATGTTTTTCAGCTGGTTGGTGCGCCAGTCGCGGGCGAAGTAGGTGATTTCCTTCAGCGCGTCGGGGATATACTCGCCTTCGATCCAGTAAACGGTGTCGAGCGTCTCGCCGGTACGACCGTTATACATCTTGATCCGTCGGATGTCCCCTGCGCCCTTGAGTAGACCGAAAGCGTTACTCATGGTGGGGGCTGCCGTCACCATGGTCGCAGCAAATGCGCCCAGAAGGCCGCGCCGGGAAATCGTCGTCATAGCAAGTTCCTGTGTTCGCCTGTCTCTCGATTTTCCCGCTCTGTTTCGAGCGGTTGAGGGATGGTAGACCCAAACTTCTTACTCCTTATGGCATAGACAGATTAATCGATAAAGAACGGAACTGATGCATCTTTGCCATGTTGGGGTATGTCGGCAAAAATTCGCCTGCCGGTAGTAAAAATGGTCTCACGCCCCAGTGGGAGCGCTGTGACGACGGGGGCGGAGGTAGCGGAAAGGTGCTGTTGCGTCCCTGCATCGTTCCTCGCGCGTCGGCTCACTTCGTTGCGCGCAGGCAACGCTTCGCTGGACAGATGCAGGTAAGTTTGGAACATCTGGAACGATGGGTCCGGGCAGGGGTTTAGACGCTATGACGCGCAATTTCCGTAAGATAGGGCTGGCCTTCGCGCTAGCTACGCTCGCCGCCGGCGCTCAGGCGCAAGGCACTGCCCAGATTGCAGCGCAAGGGGCCATGTCGCCGCTGGCTGGCGTCGAGCTTTCGGGCTTCACCCAGGCCGTGGCTGAGGCTGCCGCTGACAATCCCGCTCTGGCCGCCTTCTACGCCGCCCGCGATTACCGGCCTATTTGGACCGCCGCCGAGGATGCGGGCCGCCGCGCGGCTTTCATGCGCGCGCTCGATCTGTCGGCAATGCAGGGGCTGCCCACTTCGCATTACGACCCCGAGGGGCTGCGTGTCGCCTTCGCCGCCGTCCAGTCCGAGCGTCAGCGCGGGCTGCTCGAAGTGAAGATGAGCCAGATTTTCCTCGATTACGCCCATGACCTGTCGCATGGCGTGCTCGACCCGCATAGCGTCATCTCCGATATCAAGCGCGAACCCAAACGCGCCGATCCCGAAGCCCGGATCACGGCTTTTGCGGCCTCGACCAACCCGGCGCTGTTCCTGCGCGAGCTGGCGCCTCAGATGCCGCAATATGCGCAGCTGGTGAAAGCGCGCCTCGATCTGGAACATCAGATCGAAGCGGGCGGCTGGGGGCCGACGGTGCCCGGCACCAAGCTCGAGCCCGGCGACAGCGGGCCGGACGTGCTGGCGCTGCGCGACCGGCTGCAGCGGATGGGCTATCTGGGCCGCTCTGCCAGCGCGACCTATGACGCCGAGATGCAGAAGGCCGTGCAGGCCTATCAGACCGATCAGGGGCTCGCGACCGATGGCGTCGCCGGGCCGAGCACACTGGGCGAGATCAACAAGAGCCCCGAGGCGCGGATGAAAGCCATCCTCGTCGCGATGGAGCGTCTGCGCTGGATGAACGGCATCGATTTCTCGGGCCGCTACGTCTGGGTCAACATCACTGATTTCTCGGTGCGCGTGGTCGATCACGGCAAGACTATCTTCCGCTCGGTGACGGTGGTCGGGCAGAACAGCTCGGACCGCCGCACGCCGGAGTTTTCCGACGAGATGGAGCGGATGGTCATCAACCCGGCCTGGCATGTGCCGCGCTCGATCGTGACCAAAGAATACCTGCCGCAGATGAAGCGCAATCCGAACGCGGCGAGCCAGCTTCAGCTGATCGACAGCCGGGGCCGGGTCGTGCCGCGCTCGGCGGTGAATTTCGCCGCCTATAATGCGAGCAACTTCCCCTTCGCAATGAAGCAGCCGCCGTCGAACCGCAACGCGCTGGGGCTGGTGAAATTCCTGTTCCCGAACCGCTGGAACATCTACTTGCACGACACGCCGTCGAAATCGCTCTTCAAGAAAGAGACGCGGGCGTTCAGCCATGGCTGCGTGCGCGTCGGCGACCCCTTCGATCTGGCCTACACGCTTCTGGGCGCGCAAAGCTCCGATCCGGAAGCTGAGTTCAAGCGCATCCTCAATTCGGGGCGCGAAACCGTCGTGCCGCTCGAAGAGCACGTCCCGGTCCATCTGACTTACTTCACCGCCTGGCCGACCGCGTCGGGGCATGTCGAGTATCGCCGCGACGTCTATGGGCGTGACGCGATCCTCTTCAACGCCTTGCAAAAGGCCGGGGTGGAATTGGGCACGCAGGACAGCTAAATCTCTGGCAACGGGGGCGGCAAGCGCGCCCTCATGCGACCATGAGAGGATCGGCCATGTCCCAGACAATCGAGCATATCGCGCAGGCGCTGAACGCCCGCGCCGAAGGCGACCTGTCGATCGAGGTGACCGGCGCGTCCGAGCCTGCGACGGCGGAACCCGACCAGATCGCCCTCGCGATGAGCGAGAAATACGCCGAAGGGCTGTGCGAGGGTAAGGCCCGCGCGGCGCTTCTGTGGGAAGGTGCCGACTGGCGCGCGCTCGGGCTGGAGGCGGCGGTCTTCGTGACCCGCCCGCGTCTCGCCATGGCGGGGCTGTCGAAAGCCTTCGATCCCGGCCCCAATGTCGAGCCCGGCATCCACCCGACCTGTGTGATCGACCCGACCGCCATCATTGGCAAGGATGCCGCCATCGGCCCCTTCACCGTGATCGGCAAGGAGGCGAAGATCGGCCCGAACGCGCGGATCGTGGGGCAGGTGACCATCGCGGAGGGCGCGCAGATCGGCTCTGATGCGCTGATCTATCCCGGTGCGCGGATCGGCGCGCGGGTTCTGATCGGCGATCGTCTGGTCTGTCAGCCCGGCGCAGTGATCGGCTCGGACGGGTTCTCCTTCGTCACGCCTGATCCTTCGGGTGTCGAGGAAATCCGCCACACGCTGGAGCAGCGCGAGGAGATCACCGAGCAGAAATGGTCCCGCATCCATTCGCTCGGCACGGTCGAGATCGGAGACGATGTCGAGATCGGCGCCAATGCCTGTATCGATCGCGGCACGGTGCGCGCGACGGCGATCGGCTCGGGCAGCAAGCTCGATAACATGGTCCATATCGGCCATAACGTGCAGGTGGGCGAGGATTGCCTGCTCTGCGGTCAGGTCGGCATCGCGGGCTCCACCCGGATCGGCCACCGCGTGGTGCTGGCAGGCCAATGCGGCGTCTCGGACAACATCACCGTGGGCGATGACGTCATCGCGGCGGGCGGCACCAATATCTATACCAACGTTCCCAAAGGCCGTACGATCTGGGGGAGTCCGGCGGTGAAGATGGAAACGCAACTCGAGATCAACAAATCTGTCCGCAGATTGCCGAGATTGTTTGCGCAAATGGCCGAGCTTCGAGAAACTGTTACGAAACTCACGCAAAAAGGCGGCACGGAGTAACCCCAGATATGAGGCCAGACGTGCAAGACCAGGTTTTCTCGATCATCGCCCGCGAAGCCCTTCGCGAGCCCTCCGAACTTTCGCCCGAGATGACGCTCGACGAGTTGGGGCTCGATAGCCTCGGCCTCGTCGAAGTGATCTTCGCCATCGAAGAAGCTTTCGATGTCTCGGTGCCCTTCAACGCCAACGAGCCCGCCGCCTCGCAATTCGACATGTCTTCGGTCGGCGCGATCGTCGGCGCGGTGGAGCGTCTCGTCTCGGGCGGCAAGCCTTCGACCGCCGTCGCCTGATGCGGCGCGTCGTCATCACGGGCGCGGGCACGATCAACGCGCTCGGCGAGGGCGTTGCGGCAACCAAGGCGGCCATGGCGGAGGGGCGCAGCGGCATCGGGCCGCTCAGCTTCCAGGATGTGGAGCGGCTGAGCATCCGCATCGGCGGTCAGATCCGCGGCTATGACGCGTCTGACCGCTTCACCTCAGCGCAGCTCGCGCAATACGATCCCTTCACCCAATACGCGCTGATCTCCGGCGCGGAGGCGATGGCGCAGGCGGGGTTGGAGGCAGCCCCCGATCCCGCGCGCTGGGGCTGCATCATCGGGTCCGCAGGCGGCGGGCACACGACCGCGAATAACGCCTATCGCGCGGTTTTCGCAGATCAAAAGAACCGCGTGCATCCGCTGACGGTGCCCAAGCTGATGGCCAACGCCGCGCCCTCGCATCTCTCGATCCGCTACGGGCTGCAGGGGCCGAGCTTTGCCGTGGCCACCGCCTGCGCCAGCTCCAACCACGCCATCGGCCTCGCGTTCCAGATGGTGCGGTCCGGCATGGCCGAGGGGATGCTCGCGGGCGGGTCCGAGGCGATGCTCAATTTCGGCGGGCTGAAAGCGTGGGAAGGGCTGCGAGTGATGTCGCCCGATGGCTGCCGCCCGTTCTCGGCGGATCGCAACGGCATGGTGCAGGGCGAGGGCGCGGGCGTCTTCGTGATCGAGACGCTGGAAAGCGCCGAGGCCCGCGGCGCACAGCCCTTGGCCGAGATTGCGGGCTTCGCGATGAATTCCGATGCGAGTGATGTCGTGATGCCGTCGCTCGACAGCGCCTCCGCCGCGATCACCGGCGCGCTGAGCGATGCGGGCATGGCGCCCGAAGAGGTCGGCTATATCAACGCCCACGGCACCGGCACGGCAGTCAATGACCGGATCGAGACTGCCGCGATCCGCGCGGCACTAGGTGCGGCGGCCGATCACGTCGCGGTCTCTTCGACCAAGGCGCTGCATGGGCATTGCATCGGCGGCACGGGGGCGGTGGAGTTGGTCGCCTGCCTGATGGCGCTTGGCGATGGGGTGATCGCGCCCACGGCGAATTACGCCACCCCCGATCCCGACTGCGATCTGGATTACGTGCCCAACACGGCCCGCAAGGCACAGGTCGGCGCGGCACTCTCGAATGCCTTCGCTTTCGGAGGGCTTAACGCGGTCGTGGCCCTGCGCGCGATATGAAAACGCCGCGCCCGGATGGGGCGCGGCGTATTTGATTTCAAACGGTTGCGAGCCGAAGCTCACCAATCCAGCTTACTGCTGAACGCCGTTTTCCTTGTTGGTTTTCACGGTCTCGTCAAAGGCTTTGGTGAAGCCGCTGAGCGAGATATCCGCTTTGACCTTTTGCTGCGGGTTGGCCAGCGGCGTGATTGTGATCGTCGCCTTGCTGCCCTTCTTGAGCGACTCGAGTTCGGCCTTGCCGACGCCGAAGCGCGCGAAGCAACCCATCATGCGCGGGTCGCAGAAGGAATAGGGGTAGACCATTGCCTTGCCGCCATCGACCTGCATCACGAGGTTCTGCGACAGCAGGGTCTGCATCGGCACCATGATGGTCAGGCCGGCTGCAGCTTGGCTGCCATCGGGCAGGCCGATCACCGAGATGTCGGCCACGTTGCCGCCATTCTGGTCCTTGATCACCTGATACATCTGGCAGGGATCCTTGCCGTCGGGCGACTTGGCGCATTGCAGATCCCAATCGCCATAGGTGGCCTTGGTGTAGGTCTGCGGCTCCTGCGGCTTTTGTGCCTGCTGATCGGCGCCGGGCATCGTCGGCGTGGCGTCAGCACCGTTCGCGGTGGCGTCGGGCGCCTGATCGGTGCTGGTCGCGTCTGCGCCCGCATCCGCCGCCGGGGTTGCCGCGCCATCGGTGGTCGCGCCTGCGGTCGCATCCGCCGAGGGGGTCGTGGTCGTGTCGCTCGAGGTGGTATCTTGCGCCCACGCCCCGCTTGCAAGGCCGAGGGCCAGAGCGAGGGCGAGCGGTTTCGTCAGTTGAGACATATTACTCTTCTCCTGAAACGTATTGGGCGAAGGCTTAACACGGGGCTGCGCCCCTGTCAGTCGCGAATTCCGCAGCGGCGCTCACGGATCGGCGGCAAACTGCCACAGTTTCGTGAGCGGCTCGACGGCCTGCATCGGCGCTGGCGCAGGCGAGGGATTTCGCCGAAAGAGCGGGGGAGATTCAGCCGCGTCTCGCGCGGGCTGTATCGGCTATTCCGGGGGGAGTGAAAGCTGGGCTTTCCAAGCGAAAGGGGCCCATTCGGACCCCTTCCTTTTCCCCCTGTCGGACTGGCCGACTTCGTCATTGCCGACACGCTAGGCCGTAATTTTTCACAGGTCAACAGGCAAAGTTGAGGAAATGTGACGCTCGGTGAAGCGATGAACTCCGGGACGCAATCCCTTGGCACAGAAGAAAAAGACCGCGCCAAGCGTGGCGCGGCCAGTTCAACAGGGAGGAAGCGCCCCCATCCGCGCAAAAGCGCACTCCGGGGGCAGGATCACACTGGCGCAAAAGGGTTAAGGTAGTATTGTCGGAGCCGAAATTTGTTTGGCGAGGGCAAGATGACCGGTGTTCTGACCGAAGAGGGTGTGTTCGTTGGGGGCGGTGGTGAAGGCTACGCAAGCCCGCAGGAATTGAAGCTCCAATACGGCAACCGTCACGGGCTGGTTGCGGGCGCGACCGGCACCGGCAAGACGGTGACACTGCAGATCCTCGCGGAAGGCTTCTCGCAGGCGGGCGTGCCGGTCTTCATGGCCGATGTGAAGGGCGATCTGTCGGGCATCGCGGCGACTGGCTCGGCCGAGGCCAAGCTGCACAACGCCTTCATGGAACGCTCGCAGACCATCGGTTTCGATCTGCAATACCGGGCCTATCCGACGGTCTTCTGGGACATGTTCGGCGAGAAGGGACATCCGGTGCGCACGACCGTCTCCGAGATGGGGCCTCTGCTGCTGAGCCGTCTTCTGGGGCTGACCGAGGCGCAGGAAGGCGCGCTCAACATCGCCTTCCACATCGCCGACAGGGAGGGGCTGGCGCTGCTCGACCTCGACGACCTGCGCGCGATGCTGCGCCATATCGGCGAGCGCGCGGACGAGATCGCGCTCGAATACGGCAATGTCGGCACCTCGACGATCGGCGCGATCCAGCGCGACCTGCTGGTGCTGGAAAATCAGGGCGGGGCGCAATTCTTCGGTGAACCCGCGCTGGACCTCGCCGACCTGATCCAGATCGACGAAAACGGCATGGGCCAGATCAACATCCTCGCCGCCGACAAGCTGATGGGCAGCCCGCAGCTCTACGCGACCTTCCTGCTGTGGCTGCTCTCGGAACTGTTCGAGGAACTGCCCGAGGTCGGTAACCCGGACAAGCCCAAGTTGGTCTTCTTCTTCGACGAGGCGCATCTGCTGTTCGACGACGCGCCCAAGGCGCTGGTCGACAAGGTGGAGCAGGTGGCGCGGCTGATCCGCTCGAAAGGGGTGGGGGTGTTCTTCATCACGCAGAACCCGGGCGACGTGCCCGACGGCATTCTCAGCCAGCTTGGCAACCGCGTCCAACATGCGCTGCGCGCCTTCACCGCAAAAGATCAGCGGGACCTGCACCGCGCCGCCGAGAACTACCGCGCCAATCCGAGCTTCGACACCGAGATCGCGATCAAGGAAGTCGGCACCGGCGAGGCGGTGACCTCCTTCCTCGAGAAGAAGGGCGTGCCGGGCATGGTCGAGCGCACCCTGATCCGCCCGCCGCAGTCGCGCCTCGGCCCGCTTAGCGATACCGAGCGTGCCGCCGTGATCGCGGGAAGCGGTTTGGGCGACAAATACGACACGCCGGTGGATCGCGAGTCGGCGCAGGAAATCCTCGCCAAGCGTGCCGAACTGGCCGCGCGCGAGGCCGCGGAGGCCGAGGCGCGCGAGAAGGCGGCCAAGACCGCCGCGGGCCGCTCCGAGCTCGATGAGGGCTTCGACAATTTCAACAATGCGCGGCGCTACGATCCGACGGCGAAGTCGAAGCCGACGCGCAAAACGTCCGCCCGCCGGTCCGATACGATCCTCGAGACCTTCGGCAAGAGCCTTGCGCGTCAGTTGGGCACCAAGACGGGCCAGACGATCGTGCGCGGGGTTCTCGGCTCGCTCTTCAAGTCGCGCTGAGAGACGGATCTGCCGCACAGTTATCGGTGGGCCGCCGCGCCAGCCGCGCCTCCGCCAGAAGCGCGATCAGCAGCTCGATATGGCGGGCGACCGAATAGGTCGCCTCGCCCGCGCGCCGCGCCTGATCGAGCGCCGCTTCCTCGGCCATCAGCGCACGCAGGGCCGCGCCCGGACGTGGTAGTTCGCTCATCCGCATCACCCGCTTGAGGTCGCGCTTGCGGCTGTAATCGCTCAGCCCGTGCCGGGCCGCGCGGATCAACAGGCGCGGGCGGCGCAGTTTCGCCACGGCGGTGACAGGATCGGGATCAGGGGCGACGCTGTCGGCTTCGGCCGGTTCGACGAGGCGCAAGGGCGACGGGGCGTGGACGGCGGGCGTGGATTTCTGGCGAAATGCGAAGGTCATCGGAAACTCCCTTGAGGTGAGATCCCGAGCGTTACCCAGCCTCAGGCGGTGTTGCGCAATTTCGCCCTCAAGCGCGCGCCCCGCAAAGCTTTGTTTAGGAAGTTTAAGGAATTCTTGCTGGCGTCCCGTTTATTAACGAACGGGTAACCAAAGCAACTCACGGTTGTTACCGGACGGACTCGTCGCGCATTTCGCGGCGCAATCTGGGGGACAATATGACTTCGATCGCACCGGCCCCGGCGGCACTGCCCGCCTGGCTGCCCGAACATGCCCGACTCTATCTGCGCCATGTCGAAGAAGGCGTTCCGATACGGGCCTTGGCACGGGCGGAAGGGTGCGCGGCCTCGACGATCCTGCGCCGTGTGCGCCGGATCGAGGCGCGGCGGGACGATCCGCTGGTCGATGAGGCGCTCGAACGTCTTGGCCGCGCGGCCGGGCCGGGCGCTGCCAATTATCCCGAGGCTCCGATGACGACCGTGCTCCAAAAGGACACGCCCATGACCGCTGCTTTCCGCCCCTCCGAGACGCCCGCCGATGAAGACCAGCTGCGCCGCGAGACGCGCCGCATCCTGCGCCGTCTGGCCGAGCCGGGCGCGCTCCTGATCGTGGGGCGCGAGATGGACAAGGCCGTGGTGCTGCGCGGCACGGTGCGCACGGCGGTGCTGGAGCGCGCGGTGGCGCAGGCTTTCGCGCTCAAGGACTGGATCGAGGTCGCCCATGCTGGGCGCGTCACCAGCTACGAGATCACACAGGCGGGGCGCGCGGCGCTGAAACGCGTGCTGGAGGAAGAGGCCGCGGCACGCGGTGAGACAGCCGCCAATCCCTTCGCCGCCCAGCATGGCGAGTTCGCCCACGAGACGCGCGCCGACGCGGACGGGCATCAGCGCCGGGTGCGCGCCAATCTGGCAGAAAGCCCGCTCGCGGTGCTGGCGCGGCGGCGTGACAAGCAGGGGCGGCCGTTCCTGAGTGCTGATCTGGTCGCGGCGGGCGAGCGCCTGCGCGAGGATTTTGAGCTGGCGCAGATGGGCCCGCGCGTGGGTCAGAACTGGGAACGGTTTCTGACCGGTGGTGGCGGGCGCGGGCAGTATCGCCCCGAGCTGGCGATGGGTGGTGGCTCCGACACCGCGCGCGAGCGGGTGGCGCTCGCGCTGCGCGATCTGGGGCCGGGACTGGGCGACATGGCGCTGCGCTGCTGCTGCTTTCTCGAAGGTCTGGAGACGGCGGAGAAGCGGCTTGGCTGGTCGGCACGCTCGGGCAAGATCGTCCTCCGCATCGCTCTGCAACGCCTCAAGCGGCATTACGACGACACCTATGGCGGTGCCAGTCCGATGATTGGGTGAGTGGCGGTCCGGGCGTTCTCACTCAGCCGAACCCTCAATGCCTAACAGTCCGCTTAAGTTAAGGGGTTACCTTAGCTTTTCTTTGCAAGACTCTGATAAAGCGAAAGAAAGGGCGTGATATTTTCTCGCGCCCTTTCTTTTTGTCGCTGGTCCGCGTCCTGCCGGGCATGGCGCGCACCCTCACGAGTTCTCTTCGTGGCATGAGCCATCCATGTGGAAATGGTATAATGTGAAGTTGTAAAGTTTTTCGCATGTCGATAATCGAAGATTATGAATATCACGCTTCGCCAACTCACCTATCTGCGGGCGCTCGGTCAGGCGCGCTCTTTCTCGCGCGCCGCTGAGATCGTCCATGTCAGCCAGCCCGCGCTCTCGGTGCAAATCCGTGAGCTCGAGGAGCAGGTTGGTCAGCCGCTGGTCGAGCGCCGCCCGCGCGATGTGCGGCTGACGCGGGCCGGGCGGCGCGTGCTGGAGACCGCCGAGCGGGTCGCGGGCGAGTTGCGCGATCTGCAGTCCGAGGCGCGGCGCGGGCTGGGGCAGGTCAATCTCGGTGTGATCCCGACCATCGCGCCCTATCTGCTGCCTGCGTCTCTGGCGGGGCTGCGCGCGCAAGGGGGGCTTCGGCTGCGCGAAGCGACGACCGAGTCGCTGCTGGCCGAGATCGCCGAGGGGCGCCTTGATGCGGCGATCATCGCGACGCCCGCGCCCGAACTGTTCGAGACGCCGCTGTTCGAGGACCGTTTCCTGCTGGCCGGGACGCCGGATCAGTTGACCATGGTGCGCGGCCTCAGCCCGCAGGCGATCGACCCGGATCAGCTCTTGCTGCTCGATGAGGGGCATTGCCTTGCCGATCAGGCGCTGGCGCTGTGCGGGCTGACGCGGGCGGCGCAGCGCATCGATCTGGGGGCGTCCTCGCTGACCACGCTTTGCGCGCTGGCCGGGCAGGCGATGGGGCTGACGCTGGTGCCCGAGATCGCGAGCTTGCAGGAAACCCGCGCCTTCCCGACTCTCGCGCTCAGCCGGTTCGACGAGGAGCCGGCACGGACCGTAAGGCTGGTCCGTGCCCGCGAAGTGTCCGATGCCGAGGCGTGGTTCGACCCGCTCGCGCAGGTCTTGCAAAAAGCCGGCGAGGGGATGGTGGCGCAGGCGCGCAGACGCTTCTGATCGCCGCGCGGCCCGGTCCCTCGTAAGCCGGCCCGATTACGGGCCGGCATAGGGTCACGCCGCCGCTTCGGCCTTGGCGTCGACCAGCCAGTTCATGACGGTCTCGGGCGAGGACACGCCGTAGGGGTCTTCGCCGTGGTTGTCTTCAAGGCCCGGCTCTTCGAACCAAGCTTCGACCACGCCGTCATTGACGACGGCCGCATAGCGCCACGAGCGCAGACCGAAGCCCAGATTGTCCTTGCGCACCAGCATGCCGACGCGGCGGGTGAACTCGCCCGAACCATCGGGGATCACCTTGACGTTCTCGAGGCCCTGCGCCTTGGCCCACTGGTTCATCACGAAGGCGTCGTTGACCGACAGGCAGTAGATCTCGTCGATGCCCTGCTCGGCGAAATCGTTGAAGCCCTTCTCGAAGCCGGGCAGCTGGTAGGTCGAGCAGGTGGGGGTGAAGGCGCCGGGCAGTGCAAACAGCACCACGCGCTTGCCCGCGAAGTAATCCGAGGTGGTCTTGTCCTCCCAGCGGAAGGGGTTCGGCCCCTCGATGCTGTCGTCGCGCACGCGGGTGTGGAAGGTCACTTCGGGCAGTTTCGAACCGGGAAGCATGGGAGGTCTCCTTTATCGGTTGGGGAGGTTGCGTTTTGGAGAGTGTCCTGACTAGCGGATGTCCCTTTCGGTCACAATCGCTGACTTTGCAGTTGCGGCATTCGCTGCGCGAGACCCTTTCGGATGCGCGGAGATGTTCGGCGTCTTTGAATTCGTTTTCCTTGTGGTGATCCTGACCGCCGCTTCCGCGCAGGTCAGCCGCGCGCGATGTGCAAGGCTGCCTTCGGGCCTGCGCATTTGCATCCGACACGCAATCGGCTTATGTGACGATCAACCGCACTCCGAAAGGATGGATCATGCGCGATCTCAAGATGCCCGGTGAACGCCACCCCGAAAAGGCGCATCGCGCCGACAATGCTCAGCCCAAGAAACCCGATTGGATCCGCGTGAAAGCGCCGGTCTCGGAAGGTTACAAGAAGACGCGCGACATTCTGAAGACCAACAAGCTGGTCACCGTCTGCGAAGAGGCAGGCTGCCCGAATGTCGGCGAATGCTGGAGCCAGGGTCACGCCACCATGATGATCATGGGCGAGATCTGTACCCGTGGCTGTTCCTTCTGCAACGTGGCCACCGGTCGCCCCGATGCGCTCGACGTGTTCGAACCGGGCCGCGTCGCCCATGCGGTCGAGACGCTGGGTCTGAACCACGTGGTGATCACCTCGGTCGACCGCGACGATCTGGACGATGGCGGGGCGGAGCATTTCGCCCAGACGATCCGCGCGATCCGCCACCGCTCGCCCGACACCACGATCGAGATCCTGACGCCGGACTTTCTCAAATGCGAGCCCGCCGCGCTGGAGAAGGTCGTCGAGGCGCGCCCCGACGTCTTCAACCACAACCTCGAAACCGTGCCGGGCCTTTATCCCGGCGTGCGCCCCGGTGCACGTTACTTCCACTCGCTGCGTCTGCTGCAGCGCGTGAAAGAGCTGGACCCGTCGATGTTCACCAAATCCGGCATCATGGTCGGTCTGGGCGAGGACGCGCCGCAGGTCCGTCAGGTGATGGATGACATGCGCTCGGCCGATGTCGATTTCCTGACCATCGGGCAATATCTGCAGCCGACGCCGAAGCACCACGCGGTGATGCGTTTCATCACCCCGGACGAGTTCCGCGACTACGAGAAAGCGGCTTACGGCAAGGGCTTCCTGATGGTCTCTGCCACGCCGCTGACCCGCTCGAGCTATCACGCGGGCGACGATTTCGCGCGGCTCCGCGAGAACCGGCTGAAGAAACTCGGTCTCAGCTGAGCGCGTCCCAAGCGATTTGAACGAACCCGGCCCCACATGGCCGGGTTTTTCATTTCTCCAGCCGCGTGAGTTTTTCGTCCAGACCGAACAGCGCGCGAAACCCCAACGCGTCGCGCGCGCCCAAGGCCTGCGCGCCTTGGATGCTCAGGTGACCCGCATCGCGGTAAAGCGGCGTGCCAGCCTCCTCCAGCGGGCAGGTCTCATCCGGACAAAGGACGCGGATCAGATCCAATACGCGCACGCCCTCGATCTTTTCTAGCCCGTCGAGCGCGGCGAAGGCCTGCGCGCGATAAGCCCGCGCCTCCGTCTGCCGCATCTCGCAACGCGCGCGGGGGCCGAAGCTGAAAAGCCCGCTTTCGGCCCGTTCGCGACAGGCGAAGAAATTCGTGCCAACAGAGGGCGGCGGGCTTACCACGACGATCCGACGGTCGGGGCGCGCGATGGCCTGCACAGCCGCGTGCAAGGCGGCGCGGCCTCGGGCGAAGGTCATTGCGAAGGGGACGATCCGGCCGCGTTCCATCGCCATGCCTCGCGGTTTGGAACCTAGGATCTGTGCGACGGGGCTGGAAATGACGACGCGGGTGATCTCGGGATGGGCTTGCAGATAGGCTATGATTGCGGCGTTCGAGCGGATGCAGCCTTCGCCCCAGATGGCATCCTGACCGACCTCAGGCTGTATCTGGGACAGGCCGAGCGCCGGCGCGCAGGCGGATTTCGTGGCCTGCGCGATGGGGCCGATCTCGGGCGGTAGGGTCGCGGCCAGATGCATCGCGTAGCTGTCGCCCCAGAGGAACGTGGTCGGGTGCGGGCCTGTCGTGCACAGGGCCTCCGGGTCGAACGCCCCGGTGAAGTCGCATCCCGGCGCGATCCCGGTATTGGCGGACCCGAGCGCGAGGTAGTCGCGCGGAGGCGTGCGCAGGCCGGGCAGGGCGAGGGCTATCAGCCATAGCGCCACCGTCCCGCCAAGCGCCAGCCCCGCTGCGCGCGGCCATGAGGGCAGCGGCGCGCGGTGCAGCGGGCGCTCGATCCCGATATACAGCAGATGAGCGAGCCCCAGCGAAACAGCGATCAGGCTCAGCCGCAGCCAGAGCGGCAAAGGCGCATCCAACCACGCGTTGCGCGTCAGCGCGAAAAGCGGCCAGTGCACGAGATAGAGAGCATAGGAAATCCCGCCGAGCCAGAGGAGCGGTCGCATCATCCGATGATCCCCATTCATCCAGACGGGCCGCGCCGCGATCACAAGCGCCGTGGCCCCGACCACGATCACCGCATCCAGCCCCGGATGGACCGAGCCCCAGCCCGCACCCGGCGCGACAGTGCAGACCGCCAGAAAAACGACAAGCGCCAAGGGGCTGAGCAGGCCCAGCCAGCGCCCGGCACGCCTTGCGATCCGCGGCTCGAACAGCATTACCACCGCCCCGGCCATCAGTTCCCACGCCCGCGTCGGCAGCAGGAAAAAGCTCGCAACCGGGCTGCGCGGGGCCAAAACGAGGCAGGCGACGAGGCTGACCGTCAGCGCGCCGATCAGTAGCTTCGGCCAATGCCTGCGCGGCGTAATCAGCATGGCGAGGGGCGTGACGAGGTAGAACTGCTCCTCCAGCGACAGCGACCAGCTATGCAGAAGCGGGTTCAACTGCGCGCCTGCGGTGAAGTAATTCACGCTTTGCCATAGCGCGATATTCGAGGTGAAGCTCAACGCCGCCCCGAGCGTGTCGAGAAACCGCGCCATCTCGGCTTGCGACAGCAGCCAGAGCGCGGCCACGGCGGTCGCGAGATAGACGGCAAAGGCCGCAGGCAGCAGCCGCTTGGCGCGCGACAGGTAGAACGCGCGCAAAGAGAACCGCCCCTCGGCCATTGCACGCGCGATCATCCCGGTGATCAGGTAGCCCGAAATCACGAAGAAGATGTCGACCCCGAGATAGCCGCCCGCGAGCGAAAGATCCGCGTGATAGAGCACCACCATCGCCACGGCGAGCGCGCGCAGCACCTGAATGTCGCGGCGATGGGGCAGACCCGCGCTCATGCAGTCACCTTTGCGCCGAACACGCGCAGGTCAGGCGCGATGTCGAGGCTCAGCCAATCGGGGATCAGATCGGGCCGTGGCTCCTGTGCCGTCCAGATCCCGTCCCGCAGCGTGAAGCCGTTCGCGGCATAGACGTCGCGGCACGGCGCGTTGAGGGGGCTCTCGTTGATCCGTCCACGCAAGGGACGGCCCGACTGTGCCGCCAGCGCAGTTTGCAACAGCGCCGTCTCGATCCCGTAGCCGAAAGCCCGGCAACTGAGAACGAATTGGGTAATTTCACCCGCCTCGGCCCCATCCGCGATCACGAGCGCGCTCACGATCCCCATCGACCCGAACCTGTCACGCGCTTCGGCGATCAGAACATGGCGGGAAGGATCGCAGAGCGCTTCAGTCGAGATCGGAACCTGCGTCGTATTGAACTGATTGGTGCGCGCGATCAACTCGCCCACTCGGGGCAGATCGCGCCGCTTGGCGGTGCGGATCGTGACCCGCAGTCCAAGCTGGCGATAGGCGGCACCGGGGGCTTCCGACGGGGTGGCGACATAGGCCTGCCGCGCCGCCCGCGCTTGATAGAGCGTGGTCCGGTCGGAACCCGCAAACGAGGCACGTTGATCGGCCCAGTCGTCCAGCAACTGCCACGTCTCCGGCGCGTTCGGGTCAAGCGCCAGCAGCCCCGGACACCCCGCTTCGGCCAGCGCGCGCTCATCCGCGCGATCGTCGAGAAAGACGAAGCTCTCGGGCGCGAGGTTCAGCTGCGCCGCAATTTTGGCGATATTGCCCGTCTTCGGCGCCCAGTCGATCTCGCACGCGACGAAATCGGACGCCCGCAGCGCAGCACCCCGCCAACTGATATTCGCCGGATCGTTCTTCGAGGCTACCGCAAGCAACACCCCGCGCGCCTTCAGTCGCAGCAGCAGGGCCTGACGGTCGTGGTGATGCGCAATCGGACCCTCGCCGATTTCACCCGCCCAGAGCGTGTTATCGAGATCGCTCACCACCAGCTTGCGCCGCGAGAGCAGATGCGCCGCACGGCAGGCGCGCAGATAGGGGCCGGATGCAATAGAGGTCGCAAGCGCCGTGGGGTGCAGATCGCCCGCCTCGAAGAGAACGCGCCCCGCCGCCGGACCCAGTCGATGCGCCTCTGCGGCCTCCGGGATACGCAGAACCGGGCGCGCCGCCCGCTGCGCCAGCGCATCGAGCCGCGCGTTCAGCCACGCCGCCACGCGGGCTCGCCTCCGCGCGCCGATGCGATCCGTCACCGCACCGCGCCAGCCCGAAGCCTGCCGCGCGCCCGAGATGTCATGCAGATAAACCGGGGCGTCGGTCCGCGCGAGGAGGTGGGACAGCGTCACCTCCACCTCATCCAGCGTGGCGCGTAAACCGGGCAGGTCGCGCGCCATCGGGCGCAGGAGGGCACTGGGCGCAAGGGCGCGCGTATAGCTTTGCGCGAAGCCGAAACCGAAGGGTGCGTAGAAGACCAGATCGACCGGGCCAGCCCGCTCCAGCGCGCGGCGCAACTCCGCCCCGTCGCGCTGGGCGCAGAGATGCGGCGTGATCACGATGCCCTCCGCCGCCGCCGCGATCTTGAGCTGCGTCGCGATATCCCAGATCAGGCAATCCCCGATGAACAAAACCCGCAGCGCACGACCGGGCGGTCGGGCCAGCGTCTCGGTCAGCCGCGTCAAGCCTTCCATGAGCGTGGTGCGGGCAGCCTCCGACAGCTCCGGGCTGAGCCTGTCGTGCCAGAGAGCGGCGAGCGTAGTCCCGTCGTCCCCGGTTTCGGACAGCCGCGCGGCACCATATGTCAGCTTCAGCCATCCCGCCAAAGCCGTGAAGCCCTGCGCGGCCTCTCCCTGCGCGAGGTGATGCGCGAGCAAGGCACAGCCCGTGCGCGCCTGCTGCAGTGCCGCAGGGCTCGGCGCCTCTGCCAGCCTTTGCAATTCTTCGGCAAGGGCGTCGACTTGCGCACGGATCGCGCGGGACAGCTCCAGCTCCCCCCCGTTCATCGCGCGGCCTTCCGGGGTTTCAGTCGCAGCCACGCTCTCAGCAGCGAGGGCGCAAGCGCGATCACCAGCGCCTTCGCCCAAAGCGCTTTCGGCGCGACCTGCCAATCCACCTGCGCCAGCCGCGCCAGCGCCACATCCCTCTGGCCCGCATTTGCATGCCAGATCACTGCATGCAGGCAGGAATAGGCGTGAAACCGCGCCGCGCTCCGCCGTCGCGGCAAAGCGATACGTCCGCGCGCGATCCAGTCCGCGAAGGTCTGATGCCAATGCGGCACCTCGCCTTGATGCGCGCGCCAGCCGCTCGCGCCGTCTTCGATGTGGTAGCGGGCGACGGGGGCGGGGAGATAGGCAAACCGCGCCTCGCAGCCCAGCCGAAACCACGTGTCGCTGTCCTCGCCGACCGTGACGCCTTCGGGAAATCCGCCCGCGCGGATAAGCGCGCCACGGCGGATCATCACCGCGGAGGCGGTGATTTCCGGCCCGCCCCGAACCAGATGCGCGAAGTAATCGCTCAGGAAAAGCACAGGGGCCTCGGTAAGCTCGGGCGCGGGCGATGTGTCCCGCCCCGCGTGGCACACCTCGCCGAAGATCACCTCCGCCCCCGGGACCGTCCGCCTTGCGCGCTCGAACGCGGCCAGCGCGCCCGGCAGATAGGCGTCATCGGCGTCGAGAAAGGCGATCCAGTCGCGCCGCGCGGCCCGCATCCCGGCATTGCGCGCGGCACTCACACCGCGATTGTCCTGCCGGATCAGACGGATGGTAAGCGGCGAGCGCGCGGCAATCCGCTCCACGAGCGCGGCGCCCTCGTCGCTGGAGCCGTCGTCGATCACTACCACTTCGGCGGGCGCAGGCCTTTGCGCCTCGATCGAGGCGAGCGTGCGCGCGATGAAAGGCGCCTTGTCATGGAGCGGGATCACCACGCTCAGATCGGCGCAGCGGTCGGGCCCGGCGCTGGGCGTGCAGAGACGGGGAAGGTGGTCCATCCTTGGCGAAAGCGCGGTCATGCGAAGGCGACCTCCTCGGCGAATTGGGTGAAGGCGCGGGCCAGCCCGGCGATCGCGCCGTCGATAGCGTTTTGCGGGGCGCAGCTCGCGAGGGCGCGAAGATCGGCAAGGCTTTCCAAGCCCGTGAGCGCCACGGGCTCCCAGCCGCGCCGGGCCACCGCGCTGGCGTAATCGTCGAACTTGAACCGGCCGCCGATTAGCCCCGGCGCGGCCAGCCAGATCGCGGGCAGGCCAAGCGCATCCGCCGCGATCAGCCCGTGCAGCGAGGCCGAGGCGATGCGTTCGCAAGAGGCGATCTGCGCGATCACTCGCGCGGGCGGAGCGGCGGGCGAGATCACCCGGATCGCCGCCCCGTGCCGCGCTTTCAACGCTGCAAATTCCGGCGCGTCGAGATGGGCGTGATGGGCCACCAGTCCGAAGGCATGGGTCGGCGCGGGCAGGGAGGGCCGTTTCTCGGCCCCTCCAACGAGAAGACGTGTTGCGTAAAGCCCGGGATCGCCGAGGAGCACGCTATGGCCCACGCCCTCGATCCGGTCCCGGCTCAGCGCGCCGCGCAGCCCCACGATCCGCGCCCCGGTGAAGCGCCGTGTGCTGCGCGCATCGATGAACCCGGAGCCGAGGATCGTGCTGCGATATTGCTCGGTCAGGTGTTCTAGCACCGATCCAGTCGCGGTCAGCTGCGCGCGGTCGGGATAGGCATGGACCGGGGTGAAACCGTGATGGCGCAGGATCGCGGGCGTCAGCAGATCGCCGAAATTCAGCGTCTCGCGAAACCAATAGGCGCTGAGCCCGTTGCCCCGCGCCAGCGCAAGACCCTGTTGGGGCAGCCGCTCGGCGAGGTGATAGCTCATAAGCCGGTCGATCCGGTGGCGCAGCATGAGGCTCATTCGCCCGCCCTCCCGATGAGGCTGGCGAGACGCTCAGGGTTTTGTGCCGCAGCACCTTGGCCGCTCCGTGCAGCCTCCGCACGCAGGGCCGCGGCCTGCCGATAAAGTGCCGCCATCTGCGCCCCGACCTGCGGCCAGAGATAGGCCCGGGCCACAAGCGCCCGCCCGCGCGCGCCCATCGCCGCGCGCTCGGGCGCGGTGGTCGCACCAAGCGCCGCAATCGCGCCGCCCAAGCCCGCCAGATCGGGCGCGACCCACCAGCCGCAGCCCGCCTTGGCCAGTTCCGCCCAAGGGCTGCCGGTCGTGGTAATCACGGGGCGGGCGGCGGCCAGCGCTTCGGCAACCACAGTGCCGAAATTCTCGGTATGGCTCGGCAGGATCAGCGCATCGGCCGCCACGATTTCCGCCTGTTTCGCAGCACCCCAGACCGGTCCTGCGAGGGTGATGCGTTCTGCCGCGTCCCGCTCGACCGCGCGGGCGCGCAGCGCCGAGGTCAGGCCGTCCTCGTCGGGGCCTACGATACGCAGTTCCCAATCGCGCGGCGCGCAGGCGGCGAAGGCGCGGATCAGCGTGTCGAGGTTCTTGACCCGGTGCAGCCGCCCGAGAAACAGGAGCCGTTTGCGCCCATTCGGGCTGCGCGTCCGGGTTGGCGCACTCTCCGGCGGCAAGGCGATCCCCAGCGGAACCTGCGCGATCCGCGCGACCGGGCAATGGTGCGCGACCGCCTCCGCCTCGGCCTGCGAGGTGACGTGCAAAAGCTCCGCCCGTGCCAGATCGCGACGCTGATACAGGTGCCATGCGAGGTCTTTCTTGCGTCGCTTGTGCGCCCGCGCCCATGGCAGCAGCATCCCGTGCGGGCTGACGATCCGGCTCAGCCCCAGATCGGCGGCAAGGCGCAGCCCCGCATGGTTCAGCGGGTCCCACAGCCCGTGGCTATGCACCACGATCCGCGCGCCGGCCTTCACTTGCGCGCGCATCCCGGCCATCGCCCGCGCGAGCTGCGCGACGTTCGGACCTTGCGTGGGCGCGACGCGCAGGCAGCGCGCGGCGATCTCCGCGTCCGGGTCGAAGGCGCGGGTCAGAAAGCGGCTCGCGATGCCCTGCGCCGCAAGCGCCTCCGCCAGAGCGGGCGCATTGGCTGCGATCCCTCCGGCGCAACGGCGCAGGTCCGGCACGATATGCAGAACGGTGATTTCAGGCGGGGGAGAGATCATGGGAGAACTCCGGTTGAGGCGTCGGGTCGGTAGAGAGATGGTCCATAGCCGCGGTCGCGAGGGCGGCGGTGAACCGGGCAGGGGCGAAGCGCGTGACGTCGGCCTGCAGGGCGGCGCTGAGCCGGGATTGCAGGTCCGCGTCGCGCGACAGGGCCAGCAGGCAGCGCGCGGCCTCTGCCTCGCCCGAGAAGCGGCAGTCCGGGGCGGAGACGATCTCGTCCTGCCCGGTCCCGCGCGGCACCAGAGGGATCATCCCGCTGGCGGCCATCTCGGCGGTGGCGATGCCGAAGGCCTCCACCTCGCAGCAATTGAGCCCGTAGCGCAGCGATCCCAGAAGCGCGGCTTTCGCGGCACCGCTCTGAGGGGGCAGCCGTTCGATCCAATTTTGCCCAGCGATCAGCGCGCGGATACGGGCCATGTAATCGGGCGGCCCGTCGGGCCCGGCGATCACGAGCCTGCAGTGAAACCCTTGGGCACGAGCGCGCGCGACGATGGCGATGGCCCGCTCGATCCGTTTTTCCGGCGCGATCCGGCCGAAAATCAGCACATCCTCGCGCCGCGCCGACCAGTCGGGGGGCGAGCCGGAGGCGGCCAGCGCCACCGGCGGGGGGATCACGCGGACCCGGCCGGGGCAAAGCGGGGCACTCGCCGCCGCGAGCCAATGCGAATTGGCGATTACCATGTCATCGGGGCGCGGGCGCAGGGCGGGACCGTCGATCACGCGGCGCAGGATCTTGGCGCGCGGGCCCGTTTGCCCTGCGAGCGCGGGATGCCAGTCGCGGGCAGAGAGCAGATGCAGCGCGGGCGCGTTCCAGCGGCGGACGCCTGACAGCGAGACCCGCAGATCGTAGTCCCGCCCGAGCGCCGCCAGCGCCCGGTTGAACCGCGCTGCCTCGAAGGTGCCGATGCGGCTTCGCGCGGGAAGGGTGAGCACCCGCAGATCGCCGGGAGAGAGGTCGGTGCCCGCCAGCGCGTTGAGCGCGTCGCAGTCGAAGCCGCCACGCGTGACGAGGGTCAGATCGAACCGCTCGCGCAGCGCCACAAGCGTCCAGGCGGCCACCGCCTCGGCCCCGCCGCGCCCCCAGATCCCATGGGCGAGCACGGCGCGCGGTTTTTTGGGTGGCACGCTCATGCCGGGCCCTCCGCCGGGCGGCGTCGCAGGAGTGCGGTCAGTCGCGCACGTTCCGGCGCGCTCAGCCCCAGCCGCCAGCTTGCCCCGAGCCAGAGTGCCGCGCAGAGCCCGAGGCTCAGCGCCAGCCGCGCCGCGCCCTCGGGCAGCAGTCCCTGCACCAGCGCCGCGCCAAGCGCCACGGGCAGCGCGCTCGCCAGCACAGGGATCAGGGTCTCGTGCGCCCAGCGTGTGGCGGTGCCGGGGGAGAGGCGCGTCAGAAGCATAATCCGTAGCGCGGCGATCGCGGTGGTGGCGGCAAGCGCCACCCAAAGCGCCGCGCCGATCTCGCCACTGGCCCGACCGACGAGAAAGGCGGCGGGCAGGCTCATCACCGCAAGTGCGGCGCCCCAGCCTTGCATCCACGCGATGCGACCGCGCGCGAGAAAGGCCAGCCCCAAGCCCGCGCTCAGCTGATCGAGCGCGAGTGCCGCCAGCATCAGCCGCACCACCATCACCATCTCGGGGCTGCTGCGCCCCAGCCAGAGCGACAGCAGCGCCGGGGCGTTCACCGCCATCGGGATCGCCGCCCCGAACGCGATCAGCGCAGCGATCCGGCTGGCGACCAGCGCGCCGGTGACGCTGCCGTCAGAGCCTCTTGCGGCATGATCGGCATAGAGGCGCGGGGCCAGAACCTGACGTGTAGCCTCGGCGAATTGGCGCAAAGCGGTGGGGAGTTGGTTGCCCAGCCCATAGGCCGCACTCGCGACCGGACCGCCCAGCGCGGCCATCAGAAGAACCATGCCCTGCGCCCGCGCACTCGCCGCCAGCCCGCCGAGGATCGACCACGACAGGAGCGCGGTCTGTCCGCGGGCGGGGCGGATGTTCAGGATCCAGCGCAGATGCAGCCGCGTCTCCGGCAGAGATTGGCGCGCCCGCCACGCTCCCGCAAGGGTTACGCTCAGGCTCAGCCCGGCGGAGAGCGCGGCGAAGGCGGCAAGCGGCGGCGTGGGGTGCCCGATCAGAAGATAGGACACCGGGATCAGCGCGACAGCCCGCGCCAGATCGAGTGCGGCGAACAGCCCGAACCTTTCGCGCGCCTGCAGGGCGATCTCGTACGGGGCGAGCACGATCGCGACGACGCTCGCCGCTAGAACGCAGAAGAAGGCGACCCGGGCCTGATCCGCCAGCGCGGGGGGCAGCTCGAACAGCCCCGCCAGCGCGGGTGGGCCGAGAACTACGCCAATTCCCGCCACGCCGAGCGCCACCCGCAGATGCAGCCCGATCAGCGCATTGAAGAGGCGCGGTCTCTCTGCCAACGGCGCAAGGGAGAGCGCCCGCAGCGTCGTGCTTTGCAGCGCGCCGGTCACAATGCTCGCGATCAGCGCGAGCGCGAGGGCTGCGAGATAGGCACCCATCGCCTCGATCCCCAAAGCGGCGAGCGCAAAGCGGGTGCTCAGTAACCGCGCAACCAGCCCGCCTGCGATCTGGCCCCATGTAATCGCCCCATTGCGCAGCGCACGCGACGGAGGTGATTGTGGTGAGGAGGAAGGCAAAGGCCCGGGGGACGATACGGAGACGCTCATCGGACACCGCCCTCCGAGGATACGCCATCCGATGCCGCGCACGGGCCTCGCCCGTCTCCGGCGCTGACATCGTCCAGCACGACGACACGCGGCGGCACGACCGCGCCCGGGCGCAAGACGCGATGCGCCGTGACCCATGCGCTGTCGCCGATCTCGATGGGTCGTGCGAAGAAGCGGAAATCGCCACGCGCCCAGTCATGGCTGCCGGTGACGATGCGCACCCCTTGGCTGATGCAGACATGAGCGCCGATCCGCACCGGGCCGGGATTGTCGATCCAGACGCGCTCGCCCAGCCAGACATGCGCGCCGATCTCCAGAAGCCACGGGTATTTGATGGTGACGCGCGGTTTGCAGACGAGGCCGGGGCCGACTTTCGCCCCGAACCCGCGCAGGATCGCGGCTTTCGCCCGCGAGGGGATCAGGGCGAGAAGCGCCGATTGGAAGAAGAGCGCATTGACCAGATACCACGCCACGCGCCAGCCAAAGCCGCGATTGCCCGCGATCACGGGGCGGGGGAAGCGGGACAGGTCCTGCGCCGCGATCGGCCGGAAGGGACCTTGCTGGGAGGAGGGGCCCGGTTGCGGCGGGACAGGGAGGGGCATGGCATCACGCATTGGAGCGCACCGCAGCTTGGGGGAAGCGTGCCCGGACCGCTTCGATCGCGCCTGCCACGCTCGGGCTGAGCCGAGCGGGCTTGAGCCGGGTGCGAATGCGCTTGGCCAGCGCGGTCGTCATCCCCAGCGCGGTCCAGAAGGCGGGGGTCGCCGCGCCTCCGGGCGAGAGCAGCCATGCCTCGAACTGCGCATGCGTGAAGAGTGCCGCGAGATAGCCCAGCAACAGCGCCATCAGCACCCGGTCGCTGCGGCGGCGCGCATGCCGGGCCGCGAGAACCGCGCCGCGTGTGATCAGCAGCAGCATTCCGGTGAAGAGCGCGGCCCCCGCAAGCCCGACCTCTTCGATCAGCGCCAGCGCCGAATTGGTCTTCTCGCGCCCATAGTGCGACGCACTCGCCGACAGCGCGTAGTCGTCGAACCCATACGAGACGCCGAAGCCCAGCCCGAAGATGCCGCCCGCGCGGGCCCCTTCGAGCGTGGCGGCCCAGGTCTCTGCGCGCGAGGCGATCAGGGTCTCGGTCTGTGCGGAGGCCTTGAAGAGATAGCGCTGTGTCAGCGTCTCCGCCCGGTCCGGGAAATAGAGCCACAGAAGCGACAGCACCGCCCCAAGCGTTGCCGCCGCCATCGCCAGCCGCTTGAGCCCGCGCCCGAGAAGGAAGACCGCGATCAGCACCGTCAGCGACAGAAGGCTCGCCCGCGACAGGCTCATCAGCACCAGCACCGTCAGGATCAGTACCACCGCGCGCCAGAACAGCCGTCTCTGTCGCCCGATCCGGCGCTGGGCGAGCCGCCACAGTGGCAGTGGCGCGACGGTGAGGATCATCAGGGCGAGAAAGTTGGAATTGGCGCTCAGCCCCCGATAGAGCGAGATATCCGCGTTCATCTCGACCGTGCCGAAGCCCGAACGCAGCCCGCCGACCCCAGCGAACAGCACCAGCGCCAGCAGCGGCCAGAGGATCGCGAAGAGATCGCGCCGCCGCGTGTGCTGCGCCCAGGCAGCGCCCGCCGAGGCGAAGGCCAGCGCGGTCAGCCCGTAAGTCGCGGCTTTCGGACCGCTCAGATGCGGCACGCTCGACCACAGCGCAGACAGCGCCGCCAAGCCCAGCAGCGCCAGCCGGAAATACATCCCGTCGCCCGGAATTTTGCGCCACAGGCGGCCATTGAGCAGAAGCGCGAGGACCAGCGCCCCCATCGCTGCCCAACGCGCGCCGGGTCCGAAGAGCGTGTTGACATAGATGACGCTCGGCGCGGCGGTGGCGACGATGCCGAGGCCCAACAACAGGCCGCGTTTGCGGATCGCGAGCCTCATGCGCGTTCCGCCTTGCGGTTGGGCGCGGGCGCGGAGCTGGCTTTTCGCGTGATTTCGGGCGCGTCGTGCGTCACCCGCTCGGCCAGCGTGCAGAGCTGGCTCGCCCAACCCGCGCTCGACCAGCCTGCGATGGCCGCTGGCGCATCGCCCCGCATCCGGGCGCGCAGATAGGGATCGGCGCAGACGCGGGCCAGTGCGGCGTGCAACGCGCCAGCGTTGCCCGGCGGCACGATCAGCCCGGCCTCGCGCCCGCCCAGCAGGTCGGGCACCGCGCCGCAGGCCCCGCTTGCCACGACACCGCAGCCCGCGGCCAGCGCCTCGCCGATCACCAGCCCGAAAGGTTCGGCGCGGCTCGGCAGGACGAGGCAATCCGCGGCGGCGAGGTGATCGCGCAGTGCCGCCCCTTCGAGCCGCCCGCGCCACAGGATACGGGGATCGCGTGCCGCCGCCTTCGCCAGTGTCTCGCCAAGCGGCCCGTCGCCCGCCACGATCAAACGCGCCTGAGCGGCGTTGAGCTGCGCGAAAGCGTCCAGCAGCAGGTCCAGCCCTTTCTCGGGGGCGAGCCGCCCGAGGAACATCAACACGGGCGCATCGGCCGCGATCCCGAGCCGCGCGCGCATCTTCTGCCGCCCGTCAGGGCCGAGGGTGCGAACGTGGCGCGCGATGGCGGCGGTGTCCGAACTCATCCGTCCGGGGACGATCTTCTCGGGCGGCACGCCTTGGTCGCGAAGATAGTCGGCAGCACGCTGGCCTGCCGGGCAGAAACCGTCGATCATCTCGAGGATCCGACGCTTGAGCACCGCGCGAACCCCGCGTGCAGGGCTCATCCACGTGTCGCTCAGCGCGATGATCCGCGCGCCAGAGAGTTTGCCTAGGACGATCGCAGCCAGCAGGGGGAAATGCGCCCAACCGGCGACGAAAATGACTGTGGGGCGCGTGCTGCGGATCTCGCGCCAGAGCGTGACGAGGGCCGCCAGACGCTTCGCGGGCAGGATGGTTTCGGGCGCGGCGTCTGCCCATCTCTGCGTAACCGCCGCCGAGACATAGCGCACCGTGAGACCGGTGGGCAATTGTTCTGCCAGCGCGGTGGTCATTGCGACCATGTACGGCGCGGGCTCGATCAGCACCGCGAGCGCGGAGCCGGGGCAGGCTTCGGGGCAGGGAGGCTTAACCGACAAGGCGGGCCTCCTGCGGATAAGGGGCGGCGCGGGCGCAGGCGACGTGCAGCACTTCGGACAATGCGCGGGCATGGGCATCCCAACTGGCATGATCGCGGGCGAAGCGGGTGCCCGCGCGCGCAATTTGGCGCCACTCGGCACGCGGTCCGGTCACCAGGGGGCGCAACGTCTCGACCAGCGCCCCGACCGAGCGTGGCGCGACCAGATAGCCGGTCTCGCCGTTGCGCAGGAATTGCCCGGGGCCCTGGCCCTCGACCCCGATGCAGAGCGCGCCGGCCGCCATCGCCTCGAGATAGACGATCCCGAAAGCCTCTCGCCATGAGGGCAATACGAAAATGTCGCTTTGTCCGAGCGTTGCGAGAACATCTTCATGTGGTTTCTGACCGGCGAGGGTGATCCGATGCGCAAGCCCCTGCCGCGCGATTTGGGCGGCGAGATTGGCACGCTCGGGCCCGTCGCCGATGATTGTCAGATGCCATGGTGTGTCCCCCTCTCGGGCAAGCCGTCCGAGCGCCGCGATCAGCAGGTTCAGCCCCTTGGCGGGATGCAGATTGGCGACGCTCACCAGCCGCAGGGGAGCCTCGTCCGGCAGCCGCAGAGGCGGACGGTCAGGCGCGGGATCGACCCCGTTCCAGACCACCTCGATATGATCCCCACGCCCGGACAGATCGGTCGCGAAACGGCGCAGCGGTTCGCCCACCACCACAAGCCGGTCAAGCCCGCCCAGGGCGTCCCGAAACCGCTCGGCCTGCCCGTTGGTCCAGAGATACCGCCAATTGCTGTTCTCGCCGTGCAGCACGCCGACCACAGGCAGTCCCAGCCGCGCGGCCAGCGACTGCGCGGCAGGTGCGAGGGTCTCTGTCTGTACCAGGATCACATCGGGACGGCGCGCGGCGATCATCTCGTCCGCCAGCGCCGTGAGCGCCCGGTCGAGCGTGCGATTGGTCAGCTTGCGCATGAGCCCGCCGGGCAGGGTCGGGTAGCGGGCGAGGCGGATCTCCTCGATCTCGGGGAAGCGCGTGACGTCGATCTCGCCGCGATGCTCGGGCGATGCGAGCCGCGCTGTGCCCGCAGGCGTCAGCCCGCGCAGCACGCCGACCCGGACCCGGTGGCCCCGCCGCGCGAGCGCCCTTGCGCTGTCGGCGACGAAGCGGCTCGGCCAGCCGTCGGGACGGTTCGGAAACCACGGGGTCAGCATCAGAATGTCGAGCGATGCGCCGCTGATGATCACAATCCCACTCCTTCACTCGGTTCGCGAGGTCGGGAGGCGACGGGGCGCGCTTGGTTGACCTCGCGTTAACCGTCGCGCAAGCGAGGTTAATTTGAGGTTAATGGTCGAAAGCATGGCCTGTGGGAGCGGCCAGAAGGCCGCAGAGGGCGCATCGGAGAGCGGCCCGCGTGGCCCTGCGCACTGTGAATTCTCGCGCGCGCGAACCGCGCAGCTGCAATTCTGGTTCCCGCAAAGAAACCTTTGCCGAGCTCCGGCGTTGAAGATATTCCAGCTTCCACGACACGCCGCAGACGGGTTTGTAATGACCAAGATTCACAGGCCCGCGCCTTTGCATGCGGTGTCCTTCCGACAAATCCTGAGACACGAGACCTCCGCCGCGCATGAGGCGGGGGAGGCGCAATTCTCCCAGTTCTTCGCGGCCCCGGCGCAGAAGCTGGGTTGGTTCCTCGCGGCGCAGGCTGCGGGGCTTGGCGTCTTGGCGCGCCATGCGGCTCCCGGCGCGCTCTGCGCGGGATTGCTGAGCGATTTGCTCGACCGGCTCGACCGGGATCTGGCGCGGCTGGGCCGTCCTGTGCACCCGGTGCCCGCCCCGGACGCAGAGCAGGGGCTGCTCGACCCGCTGGCGGTCGACTATCTCGTGCTGGGCTCGCGGCTCGGGACGCAGGTGATCGACCGCAAGGTCTTCGCCGAGACCCCGGCCGAGGTCAAACCGCTTTATTTTCAGGCACCTGCCGCCGGGGCGCTGTGGAAACGGCATTGCGCGACGCTCGACGCGCTGAGGCCCGCAGAGCCGCGCGCAACTCGTATTGTCGCCGATGCGACGCGAGGCTTCCATCTTTTCGCGCAGGCCGTGCAGGCGCAGGGGGCGGGCACGCCGTCCGACGCTCTCGCACCAGCGCTTGCCTCCAATTCCATTGACCATCCGCGGCCCGCCAGGATCGCGACAGACACCAATTTGACGCCCAAGGAGCCGACGTGACGTCCGATACCAGCCCCGCCCCCAGCCAGCGCCCCGTCGATCTGACCGATTGCGACCGCGAGCCGATCCACCAACTGGGCCGGGTCCAGAGCTACGGCGCGCTTCTGGCGCTCTCGAGCGACTGGATCGTGCAGCACGCCTCGACCAATCTCGAGGAGATCCTCGGCATGGCCTGTGAGGAGGCGCTTGGCCGTCCACTGGCCGACCTGATCGTCTCGGACGGGTTCGATCGGATCCGCGCGAGCCTGCGCACGGCAGAGGGCGGCGAGACGGCGGTGCGGCTGTTCGGTGTGGTACTGAAAGCGAATGGGAAGAGTTTCGACGTCTCGCTGCATGCCTCGGGGCCGTATCTGGTCGTCGAATTCGAGCCGAAGCTGGGCACGCGCGGACGCGATGTGATGACCGATGTCTACCCGCAGATCGCGCGCCTGCGTCGCGACCGGGGGCTGGAGCGGCTTGCGCGCGATGCGGCGATGGGGCTGCAGGCGCTCTCGGGCTTCGACAGCGTGATGATCTACCAATTTCAGCCCGATCAATCGGGCAAGGTCATCGCCGAGACCCGCAAGGACCAGCAGCGCCTCTATGACGGGCTGCGCTTCCCGGCCAGCGATATCCCGGTGCAGGCGCGGGCCCTGTATAAACGCGCACTGCTGCGGTTGATCGCGGATGTGAACGATCCCGGCGCGCCGGTGCTGCCCGGGGTCGATCTGAACGGGCAGCCGCTCGATATGTCGCTGGCGGTGACGCGGGCGGTCTCGCCGATCCATATCGAATACCTGCGCAACATGGGCGTCGGGGCGTCGATGTCGGTCTCGATCATGCGCGACGGCGAGCTGTGGGGGCTGTTCGCCTGCCATCATGATGCGCCGCGCTACATCGACTACGAGCTGCGCACCGCGATCGAGATGTACGCCCATATGTTTTCCTATGAACTCAGCAAGTTCGAGGATGGGGAGCGCAAGCAGGCGCAATCCGATACGGCCAGCTTGCAGCGCACGCTGATGGGGCATATGGCCGATGGCAAGGCGCTGTCGGAAAGCCTGATGGCGGTCTCCGACGAAATCCGTCTGGTGATCCCGCATGACGGGCTCGTCCTTTATGAGAACGAGGAATTCAGCGCGACCGGGACGACGCCGACCAAAGAGGAATTCGCCGGGATCGCGCGCATGCTGGACCGGTCGATCGGGTCCTCGACCTTCGCGACCGATCAGCTGGGTCGCGCCCACGAACCGGCCCGCGACTTCCCGGAGCGCGCGGCGGGGCTGCTTGCCATTCCGATCTCGAAACGGCCGCGCGACTATCTCGTGCTGTTCCGCCGTCAGATCGCAGATACGGTCGAATGGGCGGGCGATCCGACGAAACCCGCGCAGCTCGGCCCGAACGGCGTGCGGCTCACGCCGCGCAAGAGCTTCGAGGTCTGGCGCGAGACGGTCACCGGGCGCTCGGCCCCCTGGACGAACCAGCAATGCCACGCAGCGGAACTGCTGCGCACGGTCCTGCTGGAGATCTTCCTCAAAATCACCGACGCGACCTCGGCCGAGCGCAAGCGCGCGCAGGAGCATCAGGAGCTGCTGATCTCGGAGCTGAACCACCGGGTGCGCAATATCCTCAACCTGATGCGCGGGCTGCTGGCGCAGTCGCGCAGCTCGGCGCGCTCGCTCGAAGAGTTCACCGACAATCTCGACGGGCGAATTCAGGCGCTGGCGCGGGCGCATGACCAGCTGACGGCCGAGCATTGGGAGCCCGCCTCCCTGCATGGGCTGATCTCATGCGAATTCGCCGCCTATGCCGACCGCAAGGCCGAGCGCGTGATCATCACCGGGCCCGATGCGCTGATTTCGCCGCAGGCCTATACGACGCTGGCGCTCGTGCTGCACGAGATGGCGACGAATTCGATCAAATATGGAGGGCTGTGCGATAGCGGCGGGCGCGTCGAGATCGCGCTCTCCACCGATCACAGCGGGGGGCTGCTGATCGACTGGAAAGAGCGCGGCGGTCCGCCCGTCACCCCGCCGAAACGGCGCGGCTTCGGGTCGATCATCATCGAGAACTCGATCCCGCACGAGCTGCGCGGCGATGCCGAGATTTCCTACAAGATGACCGGGGTGGAGGCGCAATTCCGCATCCCGCCGACCACGATCGCGGAGCTGATCGATCAGCCCGGCACGGAGGGAGACGTTGCGGCGGCACCCGCCGGGCAGACCGGCGCCGCCTTCCGCCTGTCGGGGCAGGGGCTGGTGCTGGAAGACACGCTTATCATCGCGATGGACGCCGCCGGCGTGCTGGAGGATCTGGGCGCGCGCGACGTCAAGATCACCTCTTCGGTGGAAGGCGCGCTGACATGGTTGGAGGGCGCGCGACCCGATTTCGCCGTGCTCGACGTCAATCTCGGAGACGAGCAATCCGTGCCGGTCGCCGAGCGGTTGCACAAGATGGGCGTGCCCTTCGTGCTGGCGACGGGCTACGGGTCTGCGCCTGACCTGCTGGAAATCTACCCGCCCTGCACGGTCGTCCAGAAACCCTTCTCCTCCGACTCGCTCAGAGAGGCTTTGCAAAACGCAATTGCGTGACCCTACGCACAGAACTTCGATCATATCTGACCGTCCAATAACGATTTGACGTATCTGGCATGTAAGTTTCCGTGATAATTCTGACCCCGCGGGACTGGGCAAACGGGGGTCGCTATGAATGTGAGTGCCAACACGGTCGGCGGTAGCCGGGCCGATTTCACCGAAGACGAAATCGCGAAGCTCCGCGCGGCGCTGCACACGCTCGGGAATGTCGCCAGTGTCTGCGCCTCCAGCGCCCGCCTCCTGCCGCGATTTTGCGAGGATCAGGCGGCACTCGGGATTTGCGATGGGCTGAGCGAGAATGCCGACATCGTCCGTGCCACGATGGAGGATCTGAAAGCGGTGCTGCGCCTCGACAGCCTTCAGTGACGGTCGTGGGTCTATGCGCGCGACCCGGGCCGAGTGATCCGGCGCGGCGGTCCTTTGCGTAGCCCTGTCACTCAAGCAAGAGGAGAGTGTCATGCGCCGCCTGTCGATCGCCTTTCTCGTATCAAGCCTTTGCGCTGCGCTGATGCCGAGCCTCGCCTCGGCCTCGATCTTCGGCGGCTGGACCGAGCAGCGGTTTTCGCTGTTCTCCTCCAACGACTGGCAACAATCGGCCAATGGTGTCGCGATGCGCTCGGACGGCTCGGTCTCGCTGATCTGGCGGGCGTTGCCGCGCGCAGATTGGGGCACGCGCAAGGCCGCGTGGCAGTGGTCGGTCAGCCAGAGCGTTCCGCCGACGCCGCTCGACCGCAAGGGCGGGGATGATCGCGATCTGTCGCTCTATTTCGTCTTCATGCCCGAGGCCGTCGCCCGCGCCAATGAAGGGGCCAGCATCCGCAAGCTTCTGGCGGTAAAGGAGGCGCGCGTGCTGATGTATGTCTGGGGCGGCAAGCATGGGCGCGGGGCGCTGCTGCCCTCGCCCTATCTCGGCGCGCGCGGCAAGACCGTGGTGCTGCGCCCGGCGGGCACCGGATCGCATTCCGAGAGCGTCGATCTCGCGCGCGACTACCAGCGCGCTTTCGGAGGCCAGGCGACGCAGCTTGTGGGGTTGGCGTTGTCTGGCGACAGCGACGACACCGACAGCGCGATCCGCGCCCGGATCGAGGGGCTGAGCCTGAACTGACCGCGCCACACCGTCCCCGGTGATTTCACACAAAAACACTGCCAAGACATGACTTTGTCGGTAACCTGTGGCAGCAAGGCCCAAAAGGGGGGCAGGATGGCGCTCAATTTCCGACAGTCCGAAATTCTCGAAATCGCGCGCGACGAAGGCCGCGTCGTGGTCGAAGCCTTGGCCGAACGCTTCAATGTCTCGGTCCAGACGATCCGGCGCGATCTGACGGAGCTCTCCGAAGCGGGCCATCTGGAGCGCGTGCATGGCGGGGCGGTGATCCGCACCGGCGTGGTGAATTTCGCCTATGAAGAGCGCCGCCGGATGAACGAGGCAGCAAAGGCGGCGATCGGGCGCGCCTGCGCGCAGGCGATCCCCGACAACAGCTCGATCGTGCTGACGCTGGGCACCACGACCGAGGCGGTGGCGCGAGAGCTTCTGCATCACCGCAACATCACCGTGGTCACGAATAACATCAACGTTGCCAATATCCTGCTGGCCAATGAGAGCTGCGATATCCTCGTAGCGGGCGGCAACCTGCGCCGCTCGGATGGCGGGCTGGTGGGCGACCTGACGGCGGATTTCATGGGCGAGTTCAAAGCCGATTTCGCGGTGATCGGGACCTCCGCGCTCGATGCGGACGGCGACATGCTCGATTACGATCTGGCCGAAGTGCGCGTGAGCCGCCGGATCTTGCGGCAGGCGCGGCAGAGCTTTCTGGTGACCGACGCGTCAAAGCTGGAACGTTCCGCGCCGGTGCGCTTGGCCTCGCTCTCCGATATCGACCGGGTCTTCATCGACAAGCCCTTGCCGGACGCGCTCATGGCGCTCTGCGCGCAATGGGACACCGAGATCACCGTGGCGGGGTGAGCCTTAGCGCAGCACCCGCCGCAGCCCCGTCTGCACCCGCGTGAGTTCCGGCAGATAGGTCTCGATCAGGCTCTCCGCCGGGTCGGCGCTCGCGGCCATCCCGGTATTGAGCGCGGCCACGACCCGCCCATGCATGTCGTAAAGCGGCACCGCGATGGAGCGCAGCCCGATCTCCACCTCCTGATCGATCACCGCGTAACCCTCGCGGCGCACCTGATCTATGCGCGCGAGGATTTCGCCCGGATCGGTGAGGCTGTAAGCCGTACGCGGCGTCAGGTCCGACGCCTCCACCGCGGCGCGCGCCTCCTCCGGGGGAAGAGCGGCGAGCAGCACGCGCCCCATAGAGGTGCAATGCGCGGGCAGCCGCGACCCCGGCATCAACCCGATCGACATCACCCGCCTCTGCGCCGCCCGCGCGAGATAGACGATCTCGGTCCCGTCGAGGATCGAGACCGAGCAGCTTTGCCCGATCCGATCCGTCAGCTGATCGAGCCACGGCTGCACGATCTGCGGCAGCGGCAGCGAGGCCAGCGCCCCCATCCCGAGCCGCAAGACCTTCGGCGTCAGGGTGAAGAACTTGCCGTCGTATTCCGCATAGCCCTCCGCATTCAGCGTCAGCAGGCAGCGCCGCGCGGTGGCCCGGTCGAAGCCCGTGGCCTGCGCCACTTCGGCAATCGAGAGCCGCGGCGTCTCGGCCCCGAAACATTCGATGACGCGCAGGCCTTTCGCGAAAGAGGCGATGAAATCGGTCGGTTTGTTCAACATGCGAACAGGTTTTCGCGCGATGCGAACAAATGTCAAGATGCGCACGAAATCCGTGGAAAGCCGTCCCGCGCAGGTCTAAATCCCAGGCCTCAGGAGGACCGCAAATGGACAAGAGACTTTCCTCGCTGACCGAGGCCGTGGCCGATATCAAAGACGGCGCCACGGTTATGATCGGCGGCTTTGGCGGCTCGGGGGCCCCGATCGAACTGATCCACGCCCTGATCGACCGCTTTCTCGAAACCGGATCGCCCAAGGGGCTGACCGTGATCAACAACAACGCGGGCAACGGCCATGTCGGCATCGCCGCGATGATCGAACAGGGCATGGTCAAGAAGATGATCTGCTCCTTCCCGCGCTCGGCCGATCCGACGGTGTTCACCGAACGCTATCTGGCGGGTGAGATCGAGCTGGAACTGGTCCCGCAAGGCACGCTGGCTGAACGTATCCGCGCAGGCGGCGCGGGCATTCCGGGCTTCTTCACACCGACTTCCGTTGGCACCGATCTGGCCGAGGGCAAGCCGGTGCAGCAATTCGACGGCCGCGACTACGTGATGGAGCGCTGGCTCAAGGCCGATCACGCGCTGATCAAGGCCGAGCAGGGCGACGCGCTTGGCAATCTCACCTACCGGATGGCGGCGCGCAACTTTTCGCCGCTGATGGCGACGGCGGCTTCAAGGGTCGTCGTGCAGGTCACGAAAGCGGTGGAGCCGGGCGACATCGACCCGGAAGTCATCGTCACCCCGGGCATCTTCGTGGATGCGATCGTCGAGGTCGCCAACCCCGCCCAGGAAGAAGAGTTGAACCGCGCCGGAGCCCATCACCCATGACCCAGAAACTGAGCAATGCACAGATCGCCTGGCGCGCCGCCCAGGACATCGAGGACGGCGCCTATGTGAACCTCGGGATCGGCTTTCCCGAGATGGTCGCGCGCTTCCAGCCCGAAGGTCGCGAGGCGATCTTCCACACGGAAAACGGTGTTCTCGGCTTCGGTCGTGCGCCCGAACCCGGTCAGGAGGACTGGGACCTCATCAACGCGGGCAAGAAGGCGATCACGCTGAAGCCCGGCACCGCGTTCTTCCACCATGCCGACAGCTTCGCGATGGTGCGCGGCGGGCATCTCGACGTGGCAATCCTCGGCGCCTATCAGGTGGCCGAAACGGGCGATCTGGCGAACTGGTCGACCGGGCCGAAAGGCGTGCCGGCCGTGGGCGGGGCGATGGACCTCGTGCATGGCGCGAAACGCGTGGCTGTCATCACCGACCACGTCACCAAGAAGGGCCAGCCGAAGCTGGTCGAGGCCTGCACCTTCCCGCTGACCGGTGTGGGCTGCGTGACCCGCGTCTATACGTCGCTCGCCGTGGTGGACGTCGTGGATGGCCGCTTCGTCCTGCGCGAAAAGCTCCCCGCGATCTCGATGGAGGAGCTGCAATCCGTCACCGGTGCGACCCTCCATGTCGAGGGCGAGGTGGGTGATCTAATCTGTCCCGAGGAGCTGGCCGATGCGTGACGCTTATATCTGCGACTATATCCGAACCCCGATCGGCCGTTTCGGCGGCGCGCTGGCGTCTGTTCGGGCCGACGATCTAGGGGCGATCCCGCTGAAAGCCCTGATGGCGCGCAACACGGGCGTCGATTGGGAGGCGGTAGAGGACGTGATCTTCGGCTGCGCCAATCAGGCGGGCGAAGACAACCGAAACGTGGCCCGCATGTCGGCGTTGCTGGCGGGCCTGCCGGTGAACGTGCCGGGGACGACGATCAACCGGCTCTGCGGCTCTGGGATGGATGCCATCGTCACCGCCGCCCGCGCGATCAAGGCGGGCGAGGCCGATCTGATGATCGCGGGCGGCGTCGAGAGCATGTCGCGCGCGCCCTTCGTGATGCCCAAGGCCGAGGCCGCCTATAGCCGCGCCAATGCGGTCTATGACACGACCATCGGCTGGCGCTTCGTGAACAAGCTGATGAAAGACGCTCATGGCGTCGACTCGATGCCCGAGACGGCGGAGAACGTGGCCGATGATTTCGGCGTGAGCCGCGAAGATCAGGACGCCTTCGCGCTGCGCTCGCAGGAGGCTGCGGCCAAGGCGATGGAAGAAGGCCGTCTGGCCGAGGAGATCACCCCGGTCACGATCCCGCAGCGCAAGGGCGAGCCGGTCGTGGTCGACACTGACGAACACCCGCGCCCCGGCACCACGCTGGACGCGCTGACCAAGCTGCGGCCCATCGTGCGGCCCGACGGCACGGTCACGGCGGGCAATGCGTCCGGCGTGAACGATGGCGCAGCGGCGCTGATCATCGCGTCCGAGGAGGCCGTGCGCAAACACGGGCTGACGCCGCTGGTGAAGATCTCGGGCGGGGCCGCAGCGGGCGTGCCGCCGCGGATCATGGGCTTCGGGCCCGCGCCTGCCAGCAAGAAGCTGATGGCGCGGCTGGGGCTGACGCAGGACGCCTTCGACGTGATCGAGCTGAACGAGGCCTTTGCGAGCCAAGGTCTGGCCACGCTGCGCGATCTCGGCATTGCGGATGACGATGCGCGCGTGAACCCGAATGGCGGCGCGATTGCGCTTGGCCATCCGCTGGGGATGTCGGGCGCGCGGATCACCGGCACGGCGGCGCTGGAGCTGGTACGCCGCAAGGGCCAACGGGCACTTGCCACGATGTGCATCGGCGTGGGTCAAGGCATCGCCGTGGCGCTGGAAGCGGTGTAACGAAAGCAGGGTGCGCGGCGGCCCGTGGGGTGGCGCGCGCCCGTTCTCCGCCGCTGCGGTTTATGCCCGCCACATTCCTCTGAGCTTCCCGCTGGGCACGCCGCCTCAATCGCGCCAGCCCGTCGGGACGGGCCGTCGCGCGCCCTGCGCCTTCGGCGCGCACCGGGCGGGGTGTTAGCTCAGGTCTTGTCCAAGAAATCCTTCAGCAGCGCCGCGACCGCCTCGGGCTGCTCGTAACAGGGCAGGTGGCCCGCATTCGCGATCTCGTGGAACGCGGCGCCGCACAGCTCCGCCGTGCCGCGCACCAGATCGGGCGGGGTCGAGGCGTCATCCGCACCCGTCATCGCCATCACCGGCAGTGTCAGCGCCCGTGTCGCCTCGGTCTGATCGGCCCCGGCAATCGCCGCGCAGCAGCCTGCATAGCCCTCGTCGGGCCCACGTTCGAGCATGTTGCGGCAGAGCGTGAACTCCGCCGGGTGGGCTTCGGCGAAACCGGGCGCGAACCAGCGTGCGAGGATCGCGTCGGAGATGCTCGCGATGCCGTCGCGGCGCACATTGGCAATCCGCTCGTTCCACATCTCGGGCGTGCCGATCTTGGCGGCGGTATCCATCAGGACCAGCGCGCGCAGAAGATCGGGGCGGCGCGCGGCGAGGCTCTGGCCGATCAGCCCGCCGATCGAGAGGCCGATAAAGGTCACGTCCCGCAGCCCGAGCGCATCGCAGATCGCGGCGGCGTCGCCCGAGAGGTCCTCGATGCTGTAGGGGCCGGGCGGGCAATCGCTCAGCCCATGCCCGCGCTTGTCGAAGCGGATCAGCCGCAGCCCCTCGGGCAGATGCGGGATCAGCGCCTCCCAAAGCCGCAGATCGCTGCCCAGCGAATTGCCGAACATCACCACGCGCCCGTCGCGCGGGCCTTCGTCGAGAATGTGGAGCGTCACCCCGTCATGGGTCAGTGCGTGCATGAAAGCCTCCTCTTTGCGGGAGGTTGTAGCGCGCGGGACGGGGGAAGGAAAACATACCGCGGAGGTATTGGGGATTACCCTTGTGATACCCTTGGAGGGGGCGGGATCTCCTTGGCGCGGGGCGACTAGCCCCGGGCCGCGCCCGACCTCCCCCCGGGAGGGCGCATTGGCGAAGGCGTCGCGGGTATAACCGGTCTACGGGCTTGCGAGATAAAGCGCCAAGCCACAGAGCGCGTACAGCGCCCACCCGAGGTCGGGCGCGGCCCTTTCCGCCCAAAACCAAAAAGGCCACCCCCCGAGGGGATGGCCAGTCTCCGAAACTGCGGAGAGGTGTTACTCGGCCGGCTCGGCCACTTCGTCCTTGGTCTCCGCGTCGGCCATCGCGGCCTCGACGATGGGCGTGCCATAGACGAAGAAGTCCTGCGGAAGCTCGCCGCCGAACCAGACGCCGCCGCCGTTGAAGAAGTTGCTCTCGTCCCAGGTCAGCGTCTTCCAGTCCGGATCGAAGATCAGGTAGCCGGTGTCACCGAACAGCTCGATGCGGTTGCCGCCGGGCTCGTAGACATACATGAAATAGGCCTGCGAGACGCCGTGCTTCGCCGGGCCCGCCTCGATGGTCACGTCATATTCCTGCAGGATGTCGGCAAGGTCGAGCATCTGGCCCTGATTGCCATACCAGAAGGCGACATGGTGCAGACGGTTGCCGGGGCCTGCCTGATCCTTGGTGAAGGCGACCTCGTGCACGAGCGGGCTGACCGAGAACCACGCCGCCAGCTCGTCCGAGCCGCCGAAGACCACGTTCTCACGCTTCAGGAAGCCGAGATTGTCCTGCAGGAACTTGCCGTTCTTGGTCACGTCCGAGCAGAGCAGGTTGACGTGGTCGAGACGACGCACCGGCACCCCGCGCAGCGGACGCTTCTGGGCGCGCGAGAGCAACTTCGATTTCAGCTCTGCCGGGGCCTCGTAATACTCGACCTCCCAGAACAGGTGCTGCTTGTGGCCGTCCGGCGTCGTGAATTCATAGGCGCGGCCATAGCCCTTGTGACCCTCGACCCATTTGCCCGGATTGTCGGAGGCCTCGAGCACGGCCACGCGGCGCTCCAGCGCCTGCGGCGACGAGGCGCGCCAGCCCACCATGCCGATCCCGGCCTTGTCCGAGCGGGTCAGCTTCAGCGAGTGGTGATAGCGATCCTCGTAGCCGCGCAGGTAGCAGGATTTGCCGTCATCCTCGGTGGGGGTCATGCCCAGCACATCGTGGAAGAACCAGAAGCTTTCCTCGAATTTGGGGGTGAAAAGTTCGATGCAGGCAAGCTGCGCGATATCGTGGATCTGTTCCTGAAAGCTCATGGTGTCCTCCCTAAAGCTCGATAAGGTGAATGCGGTCAGTTTGCGGGGGCCTTCTCGTGGCCGTTGGTCGGGGCTGTGCCGTTCGAGGCGGCGGGTTGCTCGCTCGCTTCGACATATTTCGGCTCGCCCGCGACCGCGTAATGGCCCGAGCGCAGCTCGTTGAGCATGATCCGAACGGCCTGCGGCTTGACGCCCAGCGTGTCGACCGCTGCGCGCGTGACCTCGCGCATCAGCGCTTCTTTCTGCGCCTCGGTGCGGCCTTCCATAAGGTTGATCTGGATTACCGGCATGACTGCTCCTCTGTCTCGGGACGCGCCCTCATTCCCCGCGTGTCGGGGCCTCCTCGGCGTGTCCGTGGACCGAGATTGGGGCAGAAAAGGCGATACGATCAAATACCATTTAGTCCGGGTTGCGATACCGAAGGCGCATCGCTCCGGGTAAGAGGAAACCCGTCAAATGGCATGATGCAGTACCCGGATCGCGTCCGGTCTGTCGCATGAAGAACGTTTTTCAAGTGGCGGAATTTATTGACTTAAACTGCGTGCGACTTCTAGGAAGTTCGCGACGATCGGGGACGTGTCATCCTCTCGGGAGATGCAGGAGATATCGACCCGCGCGGTCTCGCTCACATCACTGATCGGCAGGCATTTCACGCCCTCCATGATGACCGATGTGATCGATTGCGGGACGACCGAGACGCCGAACCCTGCCGCCACCAGCGCCATCGCGGTGAAGCCGTCGCCCACGACCTGCGCGACATTGGGCGCGAACCCCGCCTCGTGGCAGAGCCCCGTGACCTTTTCGACGAACCCCTGCGCGCGGCTGGCGGGAAACAGCATCATCGGCTCGCGCGCCAGTTCCGACAGCGCGACGCTCTCGCGATCCGCGAAAGGCCCCGGATCGGGCACGACGATATAGAGCGGCTCCGAGGCCAGCTCCTCGATCGCCAGCCCCGGCACCGGCGTCAGCATCCGGTTGAAGCCCAGATCGATCGAGCGGTTCTGCAGCCCCTCGATCTGCGCCAGCTTGTCGAGCGCGTGCATCACCACTTTCACATCCGGGTAGCGGCGTTTGAATTCGAGGATGATGCGCGGGATGAAGCTGAGGATCGCGGTGCCGAAGATCGCGATGTCGATCCGGCCAAGCCCGCCCTCGGACGCCCGGTGCACCCGGTCCGCCGCCTGATCGAGCAGCGCCGCGATATTGCGCGCCTCATCGAGAAACAGCGCCCCCGCTTGCGTCAGCTCCACACCGCGCGGCGTGCGGTTGAAAAGCTGCGCGCCGAGCTGTTCCTCCAGCGCCTGAATCTGGCGGGTGATCGGCGGCTGGGAGACATGCAGCCGCTCGGCCGCGCGACCGAAATGCAGCTCCTCGGCCACGGCGATGAAATAGCGAAGCTGGCGCAGGTTCATGACATTCCCTTTCCGCGTCCACAGTTACGCGAACGCGCGCCCCGGACAAGCCGGGACGCGCGCACAAGCCTTGAGACGAGGGAGGACGCTCACAGCTTGAGGCAGAGGTTCGTCCGCTCGGTGTAGAATTCGAGCGAATGCACCCCGCCTTCGCGTCCGATCCCGGAGGATTTCGAGCCACCGAAGGCCGTGCGCAGGTCGCGCAGGAACCACGAATTGACCCAGACGAGACCCGCCTCCATCTGCCCGCCGACGCGATGGGCGCGGCTGAGATTTTCGGTGAGGAGCGTGGCCGACAGCCCGTAATTGGTGTCATTGGCCATCGCGATCACCTCGTCTTCGCTGTCGAAGGGCTGGATGTGGCAGCAAGGGCCGAAGATTTCCTCGCGCACGATGGGGCTGTCTTCGGGCAGACCGGTCCAGATCGTGGGCTCGACGAAGAAGCCCCCGTTGCGATAGTCGCCTTCGGGGAAGTCGGGAACGCCGCCGCCGGTGATGATCTGCGCACCCAGATCGGCGGCCTTCTTGTAATAGCTCAGCACCTTTTCGCGATGCTCGGCCGAGATCAGCGGGCCGATGGTCGCGCCGTCGGTATCCGGTCCGCCTTGGATCAGAGCTTCCGCGCCCGCTTTCAGACGGCTGACGAATTCCTCGAAGACGGGGCGTTCGACATAAATCCGCTCGGTGCCCAGACAGACCTGCCCGGTATTGGCGAAACACGAGCGCATCGTGACCTCGATCGCCTTGTCCATATCCGCATCGGCAAAGACGATGGCGGGGTTCTTGCCGCCCAGCTCGAACGACACATCGCGCAGCCCCACCGCGGCCTGTTTCATGATCGCCTCGCCGGTGCGGGTCTCGCCGGTGAAGGTGATGCCGTTGACGCCCGGATGCTGGGTCAGCAATTCGCCCGCGCTTTCCGGCCCGAAGCCGTGGATCACGTTATAGACGCCTTTCGGGATGCCCACCTCGTTCATCACCTCGCCCAGCAGTGTCGCGGTGGCGGGGCTTTCCTCGGACGGCTTCACGACGACGGTGTTGCCGCAGGCCAGCGCCGGGCCGACTTTCCACGTCATCAGCAGGAAGGGTGCGTTCCAGGGCGATATCACCCCGATCACACCTTTCGGACGGTGCAGCTCGAGATTGGCCGCGCCCGTGCCGTCGGGGGTATCCATGTGGAAATACTCGCCGCCGGTGTTCTTCAGCATCTCCGCGAAGATCCGGAAGTTCGCCGCGCCGCGCGGAATCTCGACCTTCTCGGCAAAGCCACGCGTGTGGCCGGTATCGGCCACTTCCGCTTCCATGAAATCGGCCTTGCGCGCGTCGATCGCGTCGGCGAGCTTCATCAACAGGTCGCAGCGTTGCGCCTTCGGCATCTTGCCCCAGGGGCCTTTCAGCGCCGCCTGTGCCGCCTCAACCGCGTCATTCACATCCTCGGCCAGCGCCTCATGCACATCGGCGATCTTCTCGCCGGTCGAGGGGGAAATCTTGTCGAAGGTCTTGCCCGATTGCGCGGCGCGGTATTCGCCGTCGATGAAGAGCTTATGCGTGGTCATATCGTCCTCCCGTGAGCCACCTCTTGGGCGACAAGCTAGGCAACCCGGCCGATACGCTCCAATGCTTTTGCATCCCGCACGCGATACCGTTTTTGCATGATGCCGCATCGGTGCGCGATGCAAAACCCGTATCAAACCCGGCCCGTCAAAGTATTGGAGCGTATCGCGCCGCCGTCTTAGCCTTGATCCGGAGGCAGCCCGTATCGGTTTCACGAGACCGACGCAGAGGAGGGCCGCGACGGAGGACATATGCTGGACAGCACCAAGATCGAGAGCTTGGGCGATGCGCTGTATGACGCGCTGCGCTCGGGCCGACCGACTCAGAAAATCAGCGCGCTCGAACCCGAGAGCGACATCGAGGACGCCTATCGCATCCAGTTGCGGATGCTGGAGCGGCGTCTGGAGGCGGGCGACGCGGTCGTCGGCAAGAAGATCGGCCTGACGAGCCGCGCCATTCAGGACGCGCTTGGCGTCTACCAACCCGATTTCGGACAGGTGACGAAGCGGATGCTGTTCGAGGACGGCGCGACGATCGACCTTTCGAAACTGATGCAGCCGCGCCTCGAGGGCGAGCTGGCCTTCCGCCTGAAGGAAGACCTGATCGGGCCGGGCGTGACCGTGACGGATGTGATCCGCGCGACCGACTATGTGACGCCGTGCTTCGAGATCGTCGATACCCGGTATCAAGATTGGCAGATCAAGATCCAGGACACCGTGGCCGATAACGCGTCTTGCGGCGTGTTCGTACTGGGCGAGGCCAAGGCCGATCCGCGCGATCTGGACCTGAGCCTCGCAGGCATGGTGATCGAGAAGAACGGCGAAGTCGTCGCCACCGGGGCAGGGGCCGCGGTGCAGGGCTCGCCGGTGATGGCGGTCGCGTGGCTGGCCAATACGCTGGGCCGTCTGGGCATTCCGCTGAAGGCCGGAGAGATCATCCTGTCGGGCGCGCAGGCGCCGCTGCTGGCCGTCACGGATGGCGATCATTTCACTTGCGAGATCGCGGGCATCGGCTCGTGCGAGATGCGTTTTGCCGGGAGGGCGATGGTATGAGCCTCGATCAACCGAAAACCGTCGATGAGGAAGCGATCATCCGCATGGCCGAGCGCGTCGAGACCGCGCAGCGCTACGCGGTGCCGATCCGCAAACTTACCGAGGATTACCCCGATCTGAGCATCGCCGATGCCTATCGCGTCCAGACCGCGCTGCGGCGCAATCTGGAGAAGAAGGGCGAGCGGGTGATCGGCTGGAAAGCGGGGCTGACCTCCAAGCCGAAAATGGCGCAGATGGGCGTCTCGACCCCCGGCGTGGGCTTCCTGACCGATGCGATGGAGCGTCCGGCGAACTCGAAGATCACCGTCAGTGACATGATCCACCCGCGCGTCGAGGCCGAGATCGCTTTTGTCACCAACAAGGAGCTGTCGGGCAAGGTCACCCGAGAAGACGTGCTGGCCGCCACCGATTACGTCCAGCCCGCGCTGGAGGTGATCGACTCGCGCTTCACCGGGTTCAAGTTCGATCTGGAATCGGTGCTGGCCGACAATTCCAGCTCGGCGCGCTATGTGCCGGGCGGGCGGATGATCCGCCCCGATGCGCTCGATCTGCGGACGGTGGGCGTCGTGTTGGAGCATAACGGCGAGATCGCCCAGATCGGCGCGGGCGCCGAGGTCCTGGGACACCCCGCCGAGGCGATCGCGATGCTGGTCGGTGTGCTGGGTGACATGGGTGAGGTTCTGCCCGCGGGCAGCTTCGTGATGGCTGGCGCGATCACCGCCGCCGTGGCCGTCAAACCCGGCGATTCCATCACCGCGAGATTTTACGAGATGGGCTCGATCACGGTGAGTTTCACCGAGTGATCCCGAGCCAAGGAGGTTCAAGATGAACAAGATCAAATGTGCCCTGATCGGGTCGGGCAATATCGGCACCGATCTGATGTTCAAGCTGCTGCGCTCGGACGTGCTGGAGCCGGTCTGGATGGTCGGCATCGACCCCAATTCCGATGGTCTCAAGCGCGCCAGGGACAAGGGGCTGAAGGTCACCCATGAGGGCGTCGACGGGCTGCTGCCTCATGTCGAGGCAGACGGTATCCAGATCGCTTTCGACGCGACCTCGGCCTATGTCCATGCGGAAAACTCGCGCAAGCTCAACGAGTTGGGCGTGTTCATGGTCGACCTGACGCCTGCCGCGATCGGCCCCTTATGCGTGCCGCCGGTGAACCTCGGCGATCTGGCGAAAGCGACGCCGATGAACGTCAACATGATCTCCTGCGCGGGTCAGGCGACGATCCCGATCGTCTCGGCCGTGGGCGCGGTGCAATCGGTCGAATATGCCGAGATCATCGCCTCGCTTTCCTCGAAATCCATCGGGCCGGGCACGCGGGCGAACCTCGACGAGTTCACCTTCACCACCTCGAACGCGATCGAGAAGGTGGGCGGCGCGAAGAAGGGCAAGGCGCTGGCCATCATCAACCCCGCCGATCCGCCGATGATCATGCGCAACACGATCTATTGCGAGGTCGAGGGCGAGCCGGACCAGGCCGCGATCACCAGATCGGTCAAGGAAATGATCGCGCAGGTTCAGCGCTACGTGCCCGGCTACAAGCTGGTGAACGGCCCCGATTTCGACGGCAATCGCGTCGCGGTCTTCATGGAGGTCGCAGGGCTTGGCGACTACCTGCCGACCTATGCGGGCAATCTCGACATCATGACGGCGGCGGCGGCACGCACCGCCGAGATGTTCGCCGAGCGGATCCTCGACGGGTCGATGGAACTCAAGAAACTGGAGCCGGCACAATGACCTCAGAGAGCGTGATCCAACAGAAAGTGAAATCCGGCCTCGAGGGCCGCAAGGTCAAGCTGCACGACATGTCCCTGCGCGACGGGATGCATGCCAAGCGCGAGCAGATCCCGGTCGAGATGATGGTGAAGATCGCCAAGGGGCTCGATGCGGCGGGCGTGCCTTACATGCAGGTCACCCATGGCGCGGGTCTGGGCGGCAATTCGATCCAGCATGGCCGCGCGCTGGCGTCCAATGCCGAATATATCTCGGCGGTGGCCGAGGTGGTGACGCAGGCGACGATTTCGGTGCTGCTGATCCCCGGTCTGGGCACGATGAAAGAGCTCGAAGAGGCCTATCAGTGCGGTGCGCGCTCGGTCCATGTCGCGACCCATTGCACCGAGGCCGACACCTCGCCGCAGCATATCGCCTTCGCGCGCAAGCTTGGCATGGATGCGTCGGGCTTCCTGATGATGTCGCATCTGAACTCGGCCGAGGGGCTGACCGAACAGGCGCTCCTGATGGAGAGCTATGGCGCCAACACCGTCTATGTCACGGACTCGGCGGGCGCGATGCTGACCCATGAGGTCACCCATGCGATCGCGATGATGCGCGATGCGCTGAAACCGGAAACCGAAATCGGCTTCCACGGTCACCACAATCTTGGCCTCGGCATCGCCAATTCCATCGCCGCCATCGGCGCGGGCGCGACGCGGATCGACGCCTCGCTCGCAGGGCTGGGCGCGGGCGCGGGCAACGCGCCCATCGAGGTGCTGGCCGCTGTCTGCGACCGGATGGAGATCGAGACTGGCTCCGACACTTTCGCGCTGATGGATCTGGCCGAGGATGTCGTGGTTCCGTTCATGGATCACGTCGTGCGCGCCGACCGCGAGGCGCTGACGCTGGGCTTTGCGGGGGTCTATTCGACCTTCCTGCTGCCCGCGAAACGCGCAGGCGAGCGCTTCGGCATCCCGGCGCGCGACATCCTTGTCGAACTGGGCCGCAAGAAGATGATCGGCGGTCAGGAAGACATGATCCAGGACACCGCAATGACCATGGCCCGCGAACGCGGTCTGTTGAAGGAGAGCGCCTGACAGATCCTTTCCGCGCGTCGGTCCCAACGGCGCGCGGAAAGCCGGACCGGGCAGGGGAAGAGGAGCCCTGACGCCCGGAGCGACCGGACCAGAGAAACGCGAAGGGAGGAAATCCATGAAACTGAAACGCGCCGCGCTCGCTTTGAGCGCGCTGATGTCGCTTGCCGCACTGCCGGCCCATGCGATCGACGTGGCCCCGGGGGATTACAACATCCTGCCGTCCGGCACGAATATCGGGCTGCTTTATCTGCAGCACCAGAGCGCCGATACGTTCGAGCTCGGCGGGACGAAGGTGCCCGACAGCAAGGCCAAGGTGAATGTGATGGTCCTGCGCGGGCTGCATTATTCCGAAGCCTTCGGGATGCCTGCGCTCTATTAGGCGGTGCTGCCGATCGTGAATTTCGAAACTGCGCGCATCGGCGGTGGCGATCAGCCGACCAAATCGGGCGTGGGCGATCTGACGCTGGGCTTCTCGGTCTGGCCGGTGCAGCCGTCGAACCCAGAGACAGGGACAACGCTGGGCGTGACCGCCTTCGTGACCGCCCCGACGGGCCAGTATGAAGCGGCGAAGGTCAGCGCGGGCTCTGGGACGTGGACGCTGACGCCGCAGATCGGGTTCATTCAGGGGCTCGGGCAGGGGCTCTATTTCGACGCGATGGCCGATGTGGCGGTCACGATGGACCACACGGAGAGCGGGCAGAAGATCGAGCGCAGCCCCGCCACGCAGGTTCAGGCCTATCTGCGCAAGCAATTCGGCCAGAAGACCTCCGTGTCCTTCGGCCTGTCCTCGCAGCGTGGCGGCAAGATCAAGGTGGGCGGCGCTGATACCGGCCAGCGCACCGAGCGCGATCAGATCCGCCTCTATGCCAATACTTTCGTTACCCCGACCGTCCAGGTGCAGGGGATGCTGGCAAAGGACGTGAACAGCGATGGCGGGTTCCGCAACGACGTGGTCGCGGAGCTGCGTTTCCTGAAGGTCTTCTGATCCTCCCCCGCCGGGCGCGAGCCCTCATTCGTGCCCGGCATTATCCAATACCTTTTGCGATAGTGAGGAGGGTTCCGTTATGACCTATATGGTATCAACGGGAGGAGGCGTGGGAATGGACTTCAAGCGGCTCAAATATTTCCTCGCGGTGGCCGAGGAATTGCATTTCGGACGCGCGGCGAACCGGCTCGATATCGCGCAGCCGCCGCTGTCGCGCCAGATCGCGGCGCTGGAGGCCGAGCTGGAGGTGCAGCTCTTCGACCGCTCGCGCAGCCAGATCCGGCTGACGCAGGCGGGCGAGGTGTTGCAGGATCACGCGCGGCAATTGCTTGAAAGGTTGGATGCGGCCTATCGCGAGACGAAGATGGTGGGCTCGGGCGCGGGCGGGCGGCTGCGGATCGCCTTTGTCGGCTCAGCTTCGCATGGGGTGCTGCCGACGCTGATCAAATCCTACCGCTCCTTCTACCCGGAGGTCGAGCTGCAGCTCTCGGCGATGAACAATGCCGAGCTGCACACCGCGCTGGTCAGCCGCGAGATCGACATTGCAGTGGCGCGGCCGATCCTCGACGACGAGGAATTCCGGCGCGAGCCGCTCTGCACCGAGCCGCTGATCCTCGCGCTGCCCGACAATTCCGACCTCGGCACCCGCGCCGAGATCCATTTCGCCGACCTCGCCGATAAGACCTTCGTGCTCTATCCGCGCAAGCCCCGGCCCAGCTATGCCGATGTCGTGCTCGATATCTGCGCGCGGGAAGGGTTCAAGCCGAAGGCCGTCGATCTCGCGCAGGATTTTCAATCTGCGATCAGCCTTGTTTCCGTGGGCGTGGGGATCGCCGTGGTGCCGCAATCGGTGTCGCGCACGCAGCGCCCCGGCGTGATCTTCCGGCCCTATAAGGGCTATAATCCGGGGACCGGCCTGACCGTGCATGCGCGGCTCGACAATCGCGCGCCGCAGGTAATGCACTTTCTGGAGGTGACCCGGAAATTCGCGCGAAAACAGTAGGTTGTGGCGAGAAGTTCAAGTGATGCGTTAAGTCGGTCGCGGGTCGTCGCGGAAGGTCGTGACCTGCACAGACGGGCGCTCGGCAAAGCGTGCGTGCCATTCCGCCAGTGCCGGGCGGCCCTCGCGCCAGCCCTCACCCTCGAAGCGGAAATCGAGATAACACAGCGCTACGCCGATGCTCAGATGTCCGATATCGAAAGGCCGCTCGGTCAGCCGTGGGGCGTGGTCTTCGAGCCAATCCGCAACCCGGTTCATCTTGGTCCGGTAGACGGCGAGCATCTGCTCGGACCGCTGTTCCTCGGGCCGCATCTTCAGCTCCACGAGCCACGGCAGTGCCACATCCAGAAGCCCCGTTCCCAGCGCCTCGTCGCGCTCGGCTTCGAGCCGCGCGGCGGGGTCGGCGGGGAAAAGCTGCGGGCCGTCCGCGCTTTCCAGATCGGCCCATTCGCAGACCACATGGCTGTCGAACAGCACGCGGCCGTCCTCCAGCTCCAGCGTCGGGATTTTCGACAGCGGGTTGATCGCCATCAGCCCCTCATGCGGGATCATCGGATCGGCATGGGTGCGCACGGTCTCGACTTGATCGGCCAGACCTTTCTCATGCAGCGCGACCATCGCTTTGCGGACATAGGGCGAGCGCGGGGACCAGTGCAGGATCGGCATCGGCTCAGCCTTTCCGCGCGACGGAGGCCAGCACGTCCTCGTTCACCGTGATCCCGAGGCCGGGGCCGGTCGGGCAATGGACGTGGAAATCGGCGAAGCGGATTTCGCCGCCGGTCAGGTCCGTTTTCAGGATCTTTGGGCCGAAATGCTCGCAGCCCCATTCGAGCCGGGGCAGGGTCGAGAAAACCGCCAGATGCGCCGCGGCGCCAATGCCGCTTTCGATCAGGCAGCCGCCATACAGCTCCATCCCGCAGGCCTGCGCAATGCCGGCGGCGCGTTTGATCTCGTTCAGACCGCCCGATTTCACCAGTTTCAGCGAATAGACCGAGCCGGCCGCGGCGATGCCGTTGGCGATAATATCGGGGCCGGTGAAGGCGGCCTCGTCGACCATGATCGGGATTGCGGCGCGCGCGGCCACGCGCGCGGTCGCGGCGATCAGGCCGGGGCGCAGCGGCTGTTCGATCAGCGAGACGCCCATCTCGGCCAGCTGCGGCAGGTAGCGGATCGCGACCGCTTCGGTCCAGCCCTGATTGACGTCGACGATGATCTCGGTGGCTTTGCCCTCCAGCGCCGAGACGATCTTGCGCAGGCGGATCATGTCCTGATCGGGCGTGTTGAAGCCCAGCTTGATCTTGAAGCGGCGATGCTCGCGCGCGTCGAACTTGCGGTTGGCTTCCTCGATTTCCTGATCGGCATCGCCGGAGGCCAGCGCCCAGATCACCTCGATCTTGTCGCGCACCGCGCCCCCCATCAGGACCGAGACCGGCAGATCGAGCGAGTGCCCGGCGGCATCGTAGAGCGCTGCATCCACCGCGGCGCGCGCGGCGTTGTTACGGCTCGCGGCCTTGGCCATCTTGGCGGCATTCAGCTCGAAATCGAGCGCATTCGCGTCCGCCAGCGCCGGGGCCAGATACGTGTCGATATTGGCCTTCATCGCCTCGACGCTTTCCTCGGCCCAGCGAGGACCGCCCAGCGTCGATGCCTCGCCCCAGCCGACCGATCCGTCGGCCAGTTCGGCGCGCACGATCACATAGGACTGGAAGTTGATTTCCGTGTTGGACAGCTTGTGACGCCGGGTCGTCGGGCAATCGACGATCATAGTCTCGATCTTCGCGATCTGGCGACCCGCATGGGCGTCCGCGCCCTGAAAATGATCTGCGAGTTTCGCAACGCCGGGCGTAGTCATCGGCTCTGTCCTTCGAAATATGTCATTGGTCTTCAAGGTAAATCCGGCGCCACGCGTGCGGCGCCGGGAACTCTTTACGCCACTCGGATCATTCCGCGGCCATCGCCTGAGCCTGATTGCCCAGCGTGAAGTCGAAGCGCAGAACCAGATCGGTGTCCGAACCTTCGGGCGCCTTCTCGAACTTGCCGATCAGGTCCTCTTTCACGGCGAAGACCGAGTCGCTGTCGAGATAGTCGCTATCGGCGTCGTAGATCTGCGAGATCAGCGGGCGGTAGCCCTCGCGCGTGACCATCATGTGGATATGGCCCGGGCGCATGCAGTGGTGGCCCATGTAACGGATCAGCTCGCCCGCGGTCTCGTCGCCGGGGATCGGGTAGGGCACGGGGCGGATCGCGACGAAGGCGTAATGCCCGTTCTCGTCGCTCTCGAAGCGGCCGCGCAGGTTGTATTCGGGCTGATCGGGATCGTGGTTCTCGTAAAGACCGTTCGGCGCGTCTTCCCAGACGTCGATGATCGCGCCGGGGATCGGGTTGCCCTTGTTGTCGCGGATATAGCCCTCGACATAGACGGTTTCCTGACCCTCGAAGTTCTTCTGAACGGTCGAGGCGCCTTTCGGCATCACCGGAGCGTTCTCGCGGAAGAACGGCCCGAGCACGGTCGAGACGGTCTCGTCGCCCGAGATCGGGTTCGAGAGCATGTCGACCAGAACTTCGACGCCGAGAATGTCGCCCAGCAGGATGAATTCCTGACGCTTGTCCGAGCACAGCGCACCGGCGCGGCCCAGATAGTCGCAGGCATAGAGAAATTCGTCATGGGTCAGGTTCACGTCTTTGCAGAACCCGTGCAGATGCTTGATCAGGCTTTCCATGATCTCGCGCTGGCGCGGCTCGAGCGTGGCGTGCTGGCCCAGCGAGTCGATGACCACATCGGTCACATTATCCACGGTTACGTTGCGCATAAGTCTCCTCCTCGGATGCGGCGGGCGGCCCTCCTCCGGGCGGCGCCTTCAATTCGATAAGGGAGATTTGCATGGCGCACGCGGCTTGGGCCAGACGGGTGCGCGGTATCCTGTAATACCTCAAAGGTTCAGTTTGGGCGAAGTTCATACCCCAGGCGTTCAGAGATCGTCCGCGCGGCGCCCAGGGCGATATTGCGGAAGGCGCGCGGCTGGACCTCGTGGCGCGAGCGGGGGACCGAGATGACCAGCACCGCGACGGGCTGGGCGATATGGTCGCGGATCAGCGCCGAGACGCAGATCACATCCGCCTCGTCCTTCGGCGCGCCCGCGTTGAACCCGTCGCGTGCGAGCGCGTCCAGCTCCGCGCGCAGGCGTGCGCGATCCTCCAGCCGCGAGCCGGGCCGCGTGTGCCGGTCGAGATATTCATCAAGCTGTGCCGGGGAGAACTGCGCCAGATGCAGCATCCCCGGCGGGCTGTCATGTAGCGAGATCCAAGACCCCAGCGCCTCGCGAGAGACCCGCAGCGCCTGCGTGCCCTCCAGCGCGTCGAGCACCAGAAGCCGCCCGTGATCGTGCAAGGTCAGGTGCAGCGTCTCGCCATAGTCGCGCCAGAGCGCCGCCAGCACGGGCCGCGCGGCCTCCGTCAGCGCGGAACTATCCTCCAGCGCGCGGTTCAGCGTCGCGACCAGCGGACCCAGCCGATAGCGCCCGCGCTCGACCTTTCGCAGCAATCCGATTCGCGCCAGACCGTTCACGAGGTCATGCGTGCCGCTCACGGAATTGCCGATCGCGCGTGACAGATCCGTGACCGAATGCTCCGGCTGTGCGGCGGTGAACTGGCGCAAAAGCTCCCCGACCTTGCGTAATGTCTTCATCTGGACCCTCCCGCGGTGATTTCGGGTCTCAGAATTCCGGTATTGCCGGAAAAAGTCGCGGTATTTGTCGATACCTTTCGGTATCAGCCCGGCTCCGGCACCGTGAAGGGGACAGGTCGGACATGTCTTTCGTTCATCCGACCTGATGGAGGAGGAACCATGAAAGACCAAGTGAAAGACGCCCAGAGCGGCGTCACGACCCCCTATACCGGTGACGAATATCTCGAGAGCCTGCAGGACGCCCGCGAAGTCTATGTCCATGGCGAGCGCGTCAAGGATGTGACCAAGCACCCGGCATTTCGGAACTCGTCGCGCATGGTGGCGCGCTGGTATGACAAGCTCCATGCCGAGAAGGCCACGATCGGGCGTCCCACCGATACCGGCTCGGGCGGCTGGACGCACCCGTTCTTCAAGGGCGCGAAGACGAAGGAAGACCTGATCGCGGGCCGCGACGCCATCGCCGAGACGCAGCGCGTCGCCAATGGCTGGATGGGCCGTGCGCCGGACTACAAGGCGGCTTTCCTTGGCACGCTGGGTGCGAATTCCGGCTATTACGGAGAATACGAGCAGAACGCGAAAAACTGGTATGCCAAGTCGCAGGAGCGTCTCGACTACTGGAACCACGCGATCATCAACCCGCCGATCGACCGTCACCTGCCGGCTGAGGAGACCGGCGACGTGTTCATGCAGGTCGAGAAGGAAACCGACGCGGGGATCGTGGTCTCGGGCGCGAAAGTGGTCGCGACCGGCTCGGCGCTGACGCATTACAACTTCATCGGCTATTACGGCGTGCCGATCAAAGACAAGAAGTTCGCGCTGACCTTCACCGCGCCGATGGACAGCCCCGGCGTGAAGCTGATCTCCCGCGCGTCCTACGAGCTCAACGCCGCCGTCATGGGCACGCCTTTCGACTACCCGCTCTCCTCGCGCCTCGATGAGAACGACGCGATCCTCGTTTTCGACAAGGTGCTCGTGCCGTGGGAGAACCTGTTCCTCTATGGCGACATCGAGAAGGTGAACGGTTTCTTCCCGGCCTCTGGCTTCGCGCCGCGCTTCACGCTGCATGGCTGCACCCGTCTCGCGGTGAAGCTCGACTTCATCGCGGGTCTGTTCTCGAAGGCGCTGGATGCGACCGGGGCAGGCGGCTTCCGCGGGCCGCAAACGGCGGTGGGCGAGGTGATCGGCTGGCGCAACCTGTTCTGGGGCCTCAGCGACGCAATGGTCATGAACCCCGATGTCTGGGTCGGCACCGATGGCTATCTCGCGCCGAAATCGTCCTCGGCGATGGCTTACCGCGTCTTCGCGCCGATGGCCTATTCCCGGATCAAGGAGCTGATCGAGCGCCACGTCGCCTCGGGTCTGATCTACCTGCCGTCCTCGACGCTCGATTTCCAATCGGAAGACCTGCGCCCCTATCTCGACCGCTTCGTACGCGGCTCGAACGGGATGGTCGCGGTCGACCGGGTGAAGCTCCTGAAGCTCCTCTGGGACGCGATCGGCTCGGAATTCGGCGGTCGTCACGAGCTCTACGAGAGCAACTATGCGGGCAACTACGAAGCGATCCGCATGGAGACGATGTTCACCGCTCAGGCCACGGGCGAGTTGGATATGATGCGCGGTCTCGTCGACAATTTCATGAGCGAATACGACCTCGACGGCTGGGTGTCGAAGGATCTCGTGAACCCTTGGGACGTGAACCGCCTCAAGGGCGGGTTCCAGGCCTGAGACTGAAGGGGCTGCGCGGGATCCTCGCGCAGCCCACGACCCCGGGGAAGGAGGAGCCCCATGAGTTTGGATTTCACAGGTATGAAGACGCAGGTGCTGCGCGACGATCAGATCGCGCTGCCCGCGAGCGTCCTGACCATCGGCGCGTTCGACGGCGTCCATCGCGGCCATCAGGCGCTGATCACGCGCGCCGTGGCCGAGGCGCGGGCGGCAGGCGTGGCGTCGGTCGTCTGGACCTTCGATCCGCCGCCGAAAGTGTTCTTCGGACGCGCCAAGCAACTGTCGCCCGTCTCGGAGAAACTCGCCCGGATTGCGCGGCTCGGGCCGGATTACATCGTGCTGGCGTCGTTTTGCAAAAGCTACGCGGCGCGCAGCCCGCAGGCCTTTCTGGACGATCTGGCGCGGATCAACCCGGCCCGCATCCATGTCGGCGCGGATTTCCGCTTCGGCGCGAAACAGGCGGGCAGCGTCACCACATTGGCCGAGCGTTTCGACGTGACGCTGGCGCCCGCGGTGCTGTGCGAAGGCGGCGAGGTCATCTCGTCCACGCGCATCCGGGGCCTGCGCGCCGAAGGCCGGTCGCGCGAGGCCGTGGCGCTTCAGGGCTCGACCGATGCCGCAGCGCTGATGTCGGGCGCGCTTCTGACACAGGATATGAGATTTGGGGAGGAATTCGATGTCCGGAATTGATCCGCGCGATCTGCGCGACGCTTGCGGCAGTTTCGCAACCGGCGTGACGGTGATTTCGACGCGCACCGAAGATGGCGACCACGGGATGACGGCGAATGCCTTCATGTCGGTCTCGCTCGACCCGCCGCTGATCACCATCTCGCTCGATCATAACTGCAAGCTGCGCGAGAAGGTGCGCGCCTCGGGGCGCTACGCGGTCTCGGTGCTCAATCACGAGATGGAAGGGCTGGCGATGCATTTCGCGGGCCGCCACGATCCCGCGCATAACGATCCCTTCATCGAGCGCGCCGGGATGCCCGTCGTGCCGGGGGCTGCCTGCGTCTTCGTGACCGAGGTCGCGCAGGAGGTGGAGGCGGGCGATCACACGCTCTTCATCGGCCGTGTGGTCGAGATAGACCGCGATCTGGAGGCCCGACCGCTTCTGTTCTGCGGCGGCAAGTTCGGCGCGCTGGCGAGCTAGGCCAACGCTATTGCGCGAAGATATCCCGCCAGCGTTCGAGGAATCGCGCGGTTTTCATCGTATCAGTCGCAACCAATAGCGCCGGGCCAAGCGCGATGAGGCGTTGCAGGGCCAGCGTCTCGTCGCTGTCGCTGCCGCCACCGTCGCGCGTGATCGGGTCGATCAGCTTGGTCTTCGCCAGCGCCCTCTGACCCGCTGGCGAGAGCAGGAAATCCAGCAGCTTCGCGGCGGTCGGGTTGGGCTCGCGCCCCGGCAGATAGGCTGCGCGCGACAGAACCAGCGTGTAATCGGCGGGCGCGATGATCCCCAGATCGGGATTGTCGCGCGCCGCCTGTGCCGCATAGGAGCCGAGGATATTGTAGGCGATCAGGTAGCGCCCGCCCGCGACCCCGTCGATGATCTCGGCCGAGCAGCAGGTGGCGACCGCGCCGGAGCGCGCGAAGGCCTCGGTCAGCGCGCCGAAGGTGCTGGCCTCCTGACTGTCGAGGAAAGCGAACAGGAACCCCAGCCCGGAATCCGCGATATCATAGGTCGCGACCTTGCCGGTGTAGGGCGATTGCGCAGGCCGCAGCAGGTCCACCAGATCGAAGCGCGTGCGCGGCACGTCCTCGGGCGGGACCAGCGCGCGGTTGTAGATCATCACCGCAGGTTCGCGCGAGATGCCCCAGACCTGATCGCGCCAGCGCAACTCCTTCGGCAGCGCCGTGGTCTCGGGCGAGACCCATGTGGCCGCGCAATTGTCGTTCACCAGCTTCACCACATGCTGCACGCCCGAGCTGATGACCAGATCAGCGCCGGGTTTGCCGGACGCGCAGTCGGCCTCGGAAATATCGTAGAGGTCGTTCGAGCCCCATTGCTCGAACCGGATCGCGAGGCCGGGCTGGGTGTCGAGAAACGCCTCGATCGCGGGGGCGAGGATGTTGACGTCGGTCGTGGTGCGCAGGGTGATCTTGCGTGCGGGCTGATCCGGGCCGAAGGTCCGCACGGCCTCGGGCTCGGCCGCCGCGACGGTGGAACTCAGGCATAGCCAGAGCGTCAGGGACAGGAGCGCGCGGATCATGTGGTTTCCTCCGCCTGAGGGAGAGTGATCGCGATGGTGAAGCCTGCCGCATCGCTCTCCATTTCCAGCGTGCCGCCATAGGTTTCCGCCACCGATTGCGCGATGGCGAGGCCCAGCCCGCTCGACGCACCGCGGCGACGCGTGTCCGAGTGTCCCGGCGCGAAACGCTCGCCCAGACGCGCGCGCAGCTCGGGCGTGGGTCCGGGGCCTGCGTCGCGCACCCAGAGCCGGGCGCGCCCGTCGCGCAGCTCCGCACCGATGGTGACCGGGGCTTCGCCATGCGCCAGCGCATTGCCCAGCAGGTTCTTCGCGGCCTCGGACAGCGAAAGCTCATCGGCCAGCACGGGCACCTCCGTCTCGGCGATCTCCAGCCGGATTTCGCTGCCCGGCGCGAGGGTGGCGTGATCGCCTTCCTCGAAGATATCCAAGGCAATGTTGCGCAGATCGACCCGCTCGCGCCGCGCACTGTCGGCGCGGTGGATCACAAGCGCGCGCGACAGCATCTGATCGAGCAGGCGGCTCAGCCGCACCGTGCCGGAATGCATCTTCGCGACGATCTGGTCGCGCCGGGCCGGGTCGTCCTCTTCGGCGGCGAGGTCGGATTGCGCGCGCAGGGCCGCAACGGGGGTGCGCAGCTGATGCGCGGTGTCCGAGATCAGGCTTTTCATCGTGGCGAACTGCCGGTCCAGTCGCCCCATGAACCCGTTCGTCGCCTGCACCATCACATCGACCTCGCGCGGCACGGCGGCGCGGATCGGGGTGAGGTCCTGCGGGTCGCGTTCCGAGATGCGATGGGCGAGCCGTTCCAGCGGGCGCAGCGCGCTATGCACGATGATGATCGCGAAGGCGAGCATGGCGATGCCGCCGACCGCCAGCCCGCCAAGCGCGTTGCGGGTGATGCTGAGCGCAAGCTGGGTGCGTGCCCGCAGGGTCTGGCCGACGATCACCTCCACCGTGCCGGAGAACTGGCGCTCCGCGAAACGGCGCGTGACCCGGATGTAGCGCGCGGGCTCTCCCTTGAAGCGGGCGTCGTAGAGCTCGGAATCCTGTGCGGTCGTGTCGGGGCGGGGCAGATCCTCGTAGCCCGTGAGCACCGCGCCTTTCGGGCCGCTGACCTGATAGGCGATGCGGTCATCGGGGGCGAGGGCCAGCAGCTCAAACGCCGAGACCGGCAGATCGACGACCGGCGCGCCGTCGCGGATCGAGATCGAGGCGGCGATGTCATTGGCCGCGCCCACGAGCAGCCGGTCGAAGGCGTCACGGGCCGCGGCGCGCCCATAGGCGAAGGCCGCCAGCGCGAGGATCAACCCGCCGATAATCATCAGCCCCGACAGCCCGGTCACGAGCCGCGCGGTCAGCGAGCGCGTGGCGGAGATGCCGATCTCGCGGGAGCGCACGCCGTCAGACATCGCCATCGCGCGCCGCCAGACGGTAGCCGCGTCCGCGCAGGGTCTCGATCTCGACCCCGCTGCCCGCGATCTTCTTGCGCAGCCGCGCGATATAGAGCTCGATCGCATTGTCGCCCGGCACCGCGTCGTCGAAGGCGTATAGCCCCTCGTGCAGCCGATCCTTCGACATCACTTGCCCTGCATTGCGCATCAGCAGGCCCAGCAGCGCGAATTCGCGGCCCGTCAGTTTCAACGCCTGATCCCCGACCGTGGCGCTGCCCGCCGTCGCGTTATAGCGCAGATGGCCAAGTTCCAGATCGGCGGAGCGATCCGTCGTCTGCCGTCGCCCGATCGCATGAAGTCTTGCCTCCAACTCACGGTGATCAAAGGGTTTTACGAGATAGTCGTCGGCCCCGAGCTCGAAGGCGGAAATCTTGTCATCGACCGAGAATTGCGCTGTCAGCATCAGCACAGGCATCGTGGCGGCCTGCGCGCGCATCTCGCGCAGAAGGTCCGTGCCGCTGCCATCGGGCAGGTTGATGTCGAGGATCACCGCGTCATAGGCCTGCACCGCCAGAAAATCGCGCGCCTCGCCCACGGAGGCGGCGAGATCGCAGGCCATACCCGAGCGCGCAAGCCGACGTTGCGTGGCCTCGGCCAGCTCCTCGGCATCCTCCACTAGCAAGAGCCGCATTCTTCCTCCCTCATGCGCCTCTGAACCTGTGACAGGTTCGTGACAGGTTCAAGCGGTAAAACCCGGTCCATAGCCCGCTGCGGGAGGCAACGGGCGGACAGTGGAGGATATACCATGGCTTTTAAACTCATGCGCGCGGCGATTGCCGTCGCGGCACTCACCGTTGCGACCGGCGCTTCGGCGCAGGAATGTATCGCGCCCGCGAACCCCGGCGGCGGCTGGGACTTCACCTGCCGTCAGGTCGGCAAAACCATGCAGGATCTGGGCCTCATCGACTCGACCATGCAGGTCGTGAACCTCGCCGGTGGCGGCGGTGGCGTGGCCTTCGCCGAAGTGGTCAACAAGCGCAATGACGACGACAACCTGATCGTTGCGGCTTCTTCGGCCACCGCGACCCGTCTGGCGCAAGGCGCCTATCCGGGCAACTCGATGGATCAGGTCCGCTGGGTCGGCTCGATCGGCGCGGATTACGGCGTGATCGCCGTCGCAGCCGACAGCGACATCCAGACGCTTCCCGAACTGCTCGACAAGATCAAGGCCGATCCGAATTCGGTCTCCGTCGCGGGCGGCTCGGCTGTGGGCGGCTGGGATCACCTCAAGGTGCTGATCGCGGCCGACGCTTACGGCATCGATGATGTGCGCAAGGTCAAATACATCGCCTTCGACGGCGGCGGCGAAGCGGTCACCCAGCTTCTGGCGGGCTCCGTGCAGGCCTTCACCGGCGATCTGTCGGAAGCCAAGGGCTTCGTCGACTCCGGTGATATCCGCGTGATCGCGGTGCTGGCGCCCGAGCGTCTGGACGGCGAATTCTCGGAATTCCCGACCGCGAAAGAGCAGGGCGTGGACGCGATCGGCGCGAACTGGCGCGGCTTCTACGCTCCGGGCGGCATGTCCGACGAGGCTTACCAGATGTGGGTCGACAAGGTCGGCCAGCTCTACGCCTCCGACGAGTGGAAGCAGGTGATGGCGGCCAACGGTCTGGCCCCGCTCAATCTGCAGGGCGCTGAATTCGAGAGCTTCGTGCAGAACTCGGTCCAGCAGATTCAGGACATCTCGCGCCAGATCGGCATCATCAAGTAAGCGAGACAACCCATGCGCGCGGCGGGCTTTCGAGTGCCGCCGCGCCTTCATACCAAGGGAGGGGATCATGAGTGATCGCATCTTCGGCGCCGTCGGCCTGTGCCTCGCGCTGTTCTACGGCTGGGCGACGCTGCAAATCCAAGAAAGTTTCCTGTCGGATGCGGTGGGGCCGAAAACCTTCCCGCTGGTGATCGCGGTGATCCTCGGGCTGGCCTCGCTCGTGATCTTGCTGCGCCCCGATCCCGACCCGGTCTGGCCGAGCCTCGCGCGGCTCGCCGAAATCCTCGCCGCCGTTGTGGTGATGATCCTCTATGCCGAGTTCCTGCCCATCGTGGGCTTCCTGATCGCAACCGCTTTTGCCAGCGCCTACCTGACTTGGCGGTTGGGCACGGGACCGTTGCAATCCGTCGTCGTGGGCGTCGCCACCTCGATCGGTATCTACGTAATTTTCAAGCTGGTTCTGGGCCTCTCGCTCGCCAGCGGCCCCTTCGGCTTCTGAGGTGATATGATGGACACCTTAATGTCACTCGCAGACGGTTTTCATACCGCTCTGACCTTCGAGAACCTGCTGCTCGCGCTCTTGGGTACGTTCCTCGGCACCATGATGGGCGCGTTGCCCGGGCTCGGGCCGTCCAACGGCGTCGCGATCCTGATCCCGCTGGCCTTCACGCTGGGGCTGGGCGCTACCCCCTCGCTGATCCTGCTGACCTCGGTCTATTACGGGGCGATGTATGGCGGGCGGATCAGTTCGATCCTGCTGAACATCCCGGGCGACGAGCCCGCGATGATGACCTGTCTCGACGGCTACCCGATGGCCAAGAAAGGCCTTGCGGGCGAGGCGCTGTCTCTCTCGGGCATCGCAAGCTTCGTGGGCGCTTTCATCGCCACCTGGGGCCTGATCCTGCTGGCGCCGCAGCTGGTGAAATTCGCGCTGCTGTTCGGACCGGCGGAATATTTCGCGCTCTTCGCACTGGCCTTTGCCACGCTGGGCGGGGTCTCCTCGACCAATCAGGCGAAATCGGCTTTCGCCGCGATGTTGGGCCTTGGCCTGTCGGTGATCGGGGTGGACACGCAGACCGGCGTGCCGCGTCTGACCTTCGGCGAGGTCCACCTCTATGACGGACTCGATTTCCTCGTCGCCATCGTCGGCCTCTTCGCGCTGTCGGAAGTTTTCATCTTCCTCGAGCACCGTCACGGCTCGGCCACCGGCGCGGGCCACAAGGTCTCGGTCGGGCGCATCACGCCGCCGTGGAAGATGGTGAAAGAGACGACGCCGACCATGCTGCGTTCGTCGCTGCTGGGCTTCGTCGCGGGCGTGCTGCCGGGGGCAGGGGCGTCGCTGGGCTCCTTCATCTCCTACTCGATGGAGAAGAAGCTGGTAGACCGCAAGAACACCTTCGGCACGGGCGATCCGCGTGGTGTGGCCGCCCCCGAGGCAGGCAACAACGCGGCAGCCGGTGGCGCGCTTGTGCCGATGCTGGCGCTCGGCGTGCCGGGCTCGGGCACCACGGCGGTGCTTCTCGCGGTGCTTCTGTCGCTCAACATCACGCCCGGGCCGCTGCTGTTCCAGAACAACCCCGATGTGGTCTGGGGCCTGATCGCGGCGCTGTTTATCGCCAACTTCATGCTGCTCGCGATGAACATCCCGATGGTGGGCATCTTCACCCGCGTGCTGATGATCCCGCCGCGCATCCTGATGCCGATCGTCGCGATGGTCTCCTTCGTGGGGATCTACGGCATCTCCGGCTCCAGCTTCGATCTGCTGGTGATGATCGGGTTCGGCGTGATGGGCTGGCTGCTGCGCAAGCTCGACGTGCCGCTGGTGCCGATCATCCTCGGCACGCTTCTGGGCAACACGATGGAGAACAACCTGCGCCGGGCCGTCACGATCTCGAACGGCGATTACTGGACGCTGGTCGGCAGCCCGCTGGCGATCGGTCTGTGGACCGTGGCGATCGTGGGCTTCATCCTGCCGCTGTTCCTGAGCCGCTTCGTGAAAGCGCGGATGCATGAGCGCCGCGATGACGAGGGTGCGATCTCGGACTGAGACCGCACCCCCTAGCGCAGGCATCACACCTCCCCCGAGGTGCCTGCGCCGGTTCGAAGGAAGGGGCGGCGGTGGTCAACCCGCCGCCCCTTTCTCTCCTCCGAGCCTTATTGCGTGGTCCAACCCCCATCGACCGGGATCGAGGTGCCGGTCACGTTATGCGCGATAGGCGCACAAAGCCACAGCGCGAGCGCCCCGATCTCGGAGGGGTCGGACATGCGCCGGGTGGGCTGCTTCTCCGCCAGAAGATCCGCGATCCCCGCTGCCCGGTCGCCGCCATGTGCAGCCGCGCGCTCCGCGATCTGGGGCCCGAGGATGTCGGTCTCGGTCCAGCCAGGGCAGATGCAGTTCACCGTCACGCCACCCGCCTCGCGCGTGCCCGCCTGCGCATATTCCAGCGCCGCCACCCGGCTCATGCCGACGAGACCGAATTTTGAGGCGACATAGGGCGCCTTGTTGGCCGAGGCCACGAGCCCATGCACCGAGGCGATGTTCACGACACGGCCATAACCGCGCTCGGCCATGCCCGGCATCGCGCGGCGCATCGTGTGGAACGCGCCCGACAGGTTCACCGCGAGAATGGCGTTCCAGATTTCGGGCGTGGCTTCGGCAAGGCTCGCCGTGCGCTGGATGCCTGCGTTGTTCACGAGGATATCCGCGCCGCCCCAATCCGCGACCGCATCCATCATCGCGTCGATTTGCGCCGGATCGGCCATGTCGGCGTCGAAGAACTTCACCTCCGGCGCGCCCGCGGCCTCCAGCACCGCTGTCGCCTCGGCGACCTGCGCCGCATCGGCCAGACCGTGCAAAGCAATGCGCGCGCCCGCCTCGGCGAGCGATTTCGCGATTGCCAGCCCGATGCCTTGCACCGAACCCGTTACCAGAGCCGTCTTTCCATCCAGTCGCGACATTAGTCCTCCTCCGTCACCATTTTGCGCAGCTCGGTTTTCAGCACCTTGCCGTAATTGTTCTTGGGAAGCTGCGCGATCACGCGATACGCCTTGGGGCGCTTGAACCGCGCGATCTGCTCGCAGCAATGCTGGTCTAGGGCGGTGGGGTCGACTTCGGACCCCGGCGCGGGCGTGACGAAGGCCACGACGCTCTCGCCCCATTCCGGGTCGGGCTTGCCGACCACCGCGACCTCGTGGACGGAAGGGTGCAGGAGCAGCGCCTCCTCGACCTCGCGGGGGTAGATATTCGTGCCGCCCGAGATGATCACGTCCTTGGAGCGGTCCTGCAGCGTGACGAAGCCGTCCGCATCCATCGTGCCCAGATCGCCGGTCCAGAGCCAGCCGTCGCGAAGCGCCTTCGCGCTTGCCTCGGGGTTCTGCCAGTAGCCCGCCATCACCGCCGCGCCGCTCACGAGAATCTCGCCGGTTTCGCCAGCGGGCAGGGCGCGGCCTTCGGGATCGGCGATGCGCACGGAGACCGGGCTATGCGCCAGCCCGACCGAAGCAAGCCGCGCGCGCCAGCGCGGATGGGCCCGGTCCGCCACCAATTCGCGCGAGAGGGCGGTGATCGTCATCGGGCTCTCGCCCTGACCGTAAATCTGCACGAAACGCGGCCCCATCACCTCGACCGCCTCGATGATATCCGCGACATACATCGGCCCGCCGCCATAGACGATCGTCTTGATGCCCTCGCCGGTCTGGCCCGTGGCGCGGGCGCGGTCCACCAGACGGCGGATCATCGTGGGGGCGGCGAACATCGAGACATGTTGCAGCTTCGGCGCGAGATCGAGGATTTCGTCGGCCTCGAACCCGCCCGAACGCGGCACCACATGGCGCGCGCCGCGCATCACATGGACGAAGTTGTAAAGCCCCGCGCCATGCGACATCGGTGCGGCGTAGAGGATCGCGTCCTGCGGTTCGACGCTGTCGACATCCGAGAAATAGCCCAGACACATCGCCTGCACATTGGCCGAGGTGATGCACACGCCCTTGGGCCGCCCGGTCGTGCCGGAGGTGTAGAACAGCCAGACCGTCTCGCTTTCCGCGATCTCGACCGGGGCGGGCATCGGGTCATGGCGCAGAAGATCGGCATAGGCCGGGCCTTTCAGGTCCACCGTTTCGACGCCCAGATCGTTTTCCGGGCCGCCGGTGAAGGCCAGCTTCGCCTCGGAAGCTTCAACGATCCATGCGGCCTCGCGCGGGTGCAGCTTGCCGTTGATCGGCACCGCCACCGCGCCTGCGAACCAGATGCCATAGATCGCCTCGAGATATTCGGGGCAGTTCTTGGCGAACAGCGCCACGCGGTCGCCCGGCGCGATCCCTTTCGCCACCAGCGCGGCCCCGATGCGGGCGGCACGGTCGGCGAATTCCGCATAGGTGGCGCGCAGCTCCTCGCCCTGCAGCAGCGCGGGGGCGTCGGGGGTGCGGACCGCACTGCGGATCAGCCACTCCGCCGGGTTCATGCCGCGCGCTCCGCTTCGAGGATCGAGCAGTAATTCGCGACGCCCGAGCCGCCCATGTTGAAGACGCAGCCCAGCTCCGCGCCGGGCAGTTGCATCTCGCCCGCCTGACCGGTGAGCTGCATCGCGGCCAGCACATGCATCGACACGCCGGTCGCGCCCACGGGATGGCCCTTGGCCTTCAACCCGCCCGAGATATTCACCGGAAGCCGCCCGTCGCGCAGTACCAACCCGTCGTCGATGGCCCGCGCACCGGAGCCTTGCGGCACAAGCCCCATCGCCTCGTAGACGAGCAATTCCGCGATGGTGAAACAGTCATGGACCTCCGCGAAGGAGAGATCATCGACACTGACGCCTGCCGCAGTATAGGCGCGGCGGAACGCCTCGGACGGACCCTCGAAGGCCAGCAGGTCCCGGCGCGACATCGGGAGGTAGTCATTGACCTGCTCGGCGGCGCGGAAACCGATGGAATTGGCGAAATCGCCCGCGCGGTCGTCGGCGACCATGACCAGCGCGGCCGCCCCGTCGGAAATCAGCGAGCAATCGGTCATCCGCAGCGGCGGGGCGATCATCGGGTTCTTGTCGCTGACCGTGTTACAGAACTCGAACCCCACATCCTTGCGCATCTGCGCCAGCGGATTGGCGAGCGCGTTGTGGTGGTTCTTTGCCGCGATCCGGGCGAGTGCCGCGGAACGGTCGCCATGCGCCTGATAATAGGCCTGCGCGAAACGTGCGAAAATCTGCGGGAAGGAAACGCCCGCTTCCTCCATCTGGTAGGACGCCCCGGCCAGCGCCTCGGTGACGCCGGCGGTGTCCTTCGCGGTCATCTTCTCGGCCCCGATCACCAGCGCGGCCTTCACCCGGCCCGAGCGGATCGCATCGCGCGCGGCATAGATCGCAGCCGAGCCCGACGCGCAGGCATTCTCTACGCGGGTCGCAGGCGTGAAGCGCAGCCTGTCGTCGATCCCCAGCGCCAGCGAGCTTGCGAACCCATCCGGCACCAGCCCGGAATTGAAATGCCCCAGCCAGATACCGTCGATCTCTGCCGGGTCGATCCCTGCGTGCTCCAGCGCGCCGCCGCCCGCTTCGAGAACCAGATCCTCGAGCGTGCGCCCCTCCAGCTTGCCGAATTTCGTATGGCCCCAGCCGACGATCTTCGCGTCCATGCGGGGCTCCTCCCAATGATCCTCCGTTGCGGGGGAGACTAGCGCAGGGGCGGCACGACCTCTATTCGTAGAACTACGCTATCAGGAGGAGAGGATGGAGCAGGACCTGCTGGACAGCGATGAGATGGCGCTGCTGGCGTTCGAGCATGCGCCGGTCGGGCTGGCGGTCACCCGCGACCGGGTGATCGAGCGGTGCAACGCGCGGTTTTGCGAGAGTTTCGGCTATCGCGAAGACGAGTTGCCGCAGCGCTCGCTCGCGGTGCTCTACCCGTCGCAGGAGGAATTCCTTCGCATCGGCGAGATCGGGTTGCGGCGGATGCGCGAGACCGGGCGCTATGCCGATGAGCGGATCATGCAGCGCCGCGACGGGTCGCTCTTCTGGTGCCGGGTGCGGGGGCAATCGCTGACGCCCCACGATCCCTTCGCCCGCGCAGTGTGGAGCTTTGCCGATCTGTCGGAATTGCGGCCCGTCGTCGATCTGACCGCGCGCGAGCGGCAGGTGGCAGCCCTTCTGGCCGAGGGGCAGACCAACAAGGAGATCGCGCGGGTGCTGGAGCTGTCGCCGCGCACGGCAGAGGCCCATCGCGCGCGGCTGCAGGCGAAACTCGGCGCGCGCAACACCGCCGAACTGGTAGCGCGGTTGACGGGGCTGCCGCTCTAGCCGCGGCGTCCCAGGGAAAAGGGGCGCCGATGCGCCCCTTTCTGTCTCGTTTCCAAATCTGGCCCAGATCACGAATGCGGTTCAGGTGTCGCCTCAGGTGTCGGGCGCGGCGGTCGCTCGTTTCGCTGCGGGGTGAGCTTGCTCTGGATGATCGCGAGCGCGCTCGACAGCGAGGCGGCTTCCTGAGAGCTCGTCGCTTCTTCGGGGAAGACGTATTTGCCGTTCGCGATGCTCTTGGCATCCTCTGCCAGCCGCTCGACCGGGCGCAGCAGCAGCTTGAGGAACACCAGCGTCACGCCGAGCAGGCACAGCGCCGCGGCTGCGACCGTCGCCAGCGTCACCTGCGTCAAAACCGGCAGATCGTTCGAGATGTTGTCGCGGCGCAGAACCGCGAAGACGCGCCAGCCGAAGTTGGGCAGTTTGTTCCAGACGAAATCCGGGGCAAAGGCATAGGTTCCGCCGTCCTTGCCGTCGACAAGGTGGAAGACGCCGGAAGACTTGCTGCGCAGGCTCGCGCTCGAGGTCAGGCTTTTGGGCAGGGGCGTGCTCTCGTGACGGGTGTCGATGACCGTATCGCCGTTGATGTCCTGCACGACCACGTCGATGCCAAGCTCCTTGCTCGCCTCGAACAGGAAGCTGCGCACCCATGCGATCCGCACGCGGTAGACGAGCACGCCGATCTTCTGGCCGTCCGGGCCCTTCACGGGGGTCGAGAGGTTCAGGAAATACTCCATCTTGCCGGTCAGCGCATTGGTGGCCGTCTCGGTGATGGAATCGACCGACGGCACGCGGATGCCATCGCGGAACCACCGCTTGGAGCTGACATTCTTGCCGACATCATAGCCGTTCGAGCCGGAGATGATGGTGCCATCGGGCGCGGCGAAGCCTGCCCAGGCGACCTGACCCCCGGTGCGGGCGACGGCGTCCATGAACTTGTTGATGTCGTCTTTCGACGCGGTGCCGATGCTTCGCGCAACGGCATGCATACTGTCCCATTCGCGCATCAGCGCGGTGTTGAAGCTGAGCGCGATCGCGTCGGAGCCTCTCAGAACCAGCTTGTGTTCAATGGTTGTCTGAAATTCATGGGCCTGATCCGACACGACCTTGGCGACGAAGACGGCGGTCGCTGCCACGACGAGCACCATCGCCAGAGCGGTGCGTAGGAAAATGCCTCCGAGATTGTGATGTCGACGAATGGTCATCTTCGCTTCAATCCTACGTTAATTGTAGAAGGGGTCCGATTTAAATCATGGTTACTGAGTAAATACGGCGAGAAAGTGGTGCGGGCCCATTTCAAGGTAAATTTTTTCGCGGACCGGAAGGATGGCTTGCAAAGCGCAAAGCGATGTCAAACACTCGAAGGAACAAGCTCCCGGGGCACGGGGCTGCGAGGGCTCTATCGACGGGTCTTGCCGCAAAAACCAAATAGCAGATCGAGGGGCCGCAAAGGTCTCGGGCACAGGCTTACAGGACACGTAATATGCAAAAGATTCAAGATGTAAGCGTCGCGATCGCGACCTGTCTGGCACTGTCACTGGGGGCGGGCTCGCAAGCCCGCGCGGATGGCACGTTTGTGCAGTTCGACGCGGCGCAGAATACCTCCGACACGGTCTTTTCGATGTCGCGCGGGAAGGTGAGCTTCAGCGCGAATTTCTCGGATTACGATGGCGGATGGTCGACTGGCGCGGCCGTCACGCGGGACTTCGTGCTCGAGGGAATCGGTACGCTGAAACTCGGCCCCAGCGTCGGGCGCACCTTGGCGGACGATAACTGGCGCCTCGGTGCGCGCGTGGGGCTGGAGCGGTATACGCCGACCAGCTTCGGACATGTCTTCATGCTGGCGCAATACAACACGATCGATCAGGACTGGTTTGCGCTGCTTCAGGCCGGGAACCGCTCCGGGCTGGGGCTCGAACTCTCCGCGGGCGGAAGCGACACCTATTCCGAGCGTACCATCGCGGTGACCCAGAAAATCGACGGCGGGCCGGTCTCGATCCGGGCGGGGTGGCGCGCGTTGGCCAAGGAAGCCTTCGTCGGCATCTCCATCAATACCTATTAATCGCGCGCCCCGCGGGCTCACTCGTCCGAGGAATATTTCGGCAAGAAGCGGCGGTAGATGTCGTGCAGAAGCGCGCTCGCGCTCACATGGCTGACGCCCGGCTCGTCCCCTTCGGCATAGAAGCGCACGAACAGTTCTTCGCGCTGTTCCTCAGTCGGCAGAAGCTGGAGGCGCGCGCCATCGCGGGTCTTCGCGATGACGTAGCATTCGATCGGGTCGGTGATCAGGTCGATCGTCAGCATCCCCCGGGTCTGTTCCGGCAGGGTCAGGCCGCGCAGGCGCACCGTGTCCATCGTGAAAGAGGTCATCCAGACCCAGTATTCCGTGCCGTCGGAGACGAAGGAAATCCGCTCGGGCTTGTCGGCCACATGGATTTCGCGCCGGGGCAGCTCTACGCAGGCACGGCAGGTCGCGGCCAGCAGGAACAGGTTATAGACCGTCCAGAACAGGATCACCCATTTGCCGTCGCCCGCGTCGTAATAGGCGAAGCGATCCCAGACGATCCCGATCAGAAGGCCGCCCAGCGTCAGGAAAAACAGGATCAGGAACGGCATCATGATCCGCCATTGCACGACGACCTTCGACCGATCCCCGCCTTTCGCGGTCACCGAGAACGGGTGGCCATGGGGCCGCAGCAAGCCGGTGAAGGCGGCGCGGGCGATCGGGATCGCGCCGATCAACTGGCTCACGTCGTTCAGCAGCGGCACGACCATGCCGCGGCTGAGCCTGTTCAGCGTCATCAGGCTCCACAGGTAGTAGACCCCGAAATAGCTCAGCACATCCGCAAGGCCCGCATTCACCACCGTGATGTTGAAATACCAGTAGAGCAGGGGGTAGCAGATCGCCGCGATCCGGAAGGGGAAGGTCGTGGTCCAATAGAAGATCGAGTCGATGACGCTCCAGCGGTCGCGCAGTCGCAGGTTGCTTTTCGAGAACGGGCCGAGCGAGGACCGCGCGATCTGCATCAGGCCGAGGCACCAACGGGCGCGCTGGGTGATGTATTCCTTGAGGCCTTCGGGGGCGAGCCCTTCGGTCAGCGGCTCGGCCAGATAGACGGTGCGCCAGCCTGCGTTCTGCAGTGCCAGCGTCAGCATGAAATCCTCGGTCACGCTCTCGGTGTTGAAGCCGCCGATCTCGCGCAGCGCGCTCCAACGACAGACCGAGGAGGTGCCGCAGCAAAAGGCGATCCCCCAGCCGTCGCGCGCGGGCTGCATCTGATCAAAGAAGAAGCGCTGCTCGTCCGGGTAGGAACTGTCGAGCTTGAAATTGTGCTGGATCGGGTCGGAGTTGAAGAAATGCTGCGGCGTTTGCACGAGGCCCACCTCGGGGTCGTGAAACAGCGCCAGCGTGCGCGAGATGAAGCCGCGATGGGGCACGAAATCCGCATCGAGGATTGCCACGAAATCGGGCTGCACCTCTTCTTCGGCCAGCCGGTCCAGCGCGTGGTTGATATTGCCCGCCTTCTGCCCCTCATTGTCGGCCCGGCGCATGTAGCGCACGCCCTTGGTCTCGCAGAAATCGCGCAGCCAGTCGCGGCGGCTGTCGTCGCAGACCATGATCATCTTGTTGCGATGGCGTAGGAATTTCGCGCCCACGATGGTGCGTTCGAGAACGTCGCGATCCTCGTTATAGGTGGCGATCAGGATCGCGACGAGCGGCTCCTTCTCCGTCGGGAGATTGGCGTATTGATCCGCTTCCTCGCTGCGCAGTTTGATCCGCGACAGGACCAGAAAGGCGCTGAGCGAGCCGATCATGGTGAAGGCTTCGAGGCCGAAGAGCGACCAGCTCGCCAGGGCATCCAGCGTCAGGCCGGGCGGGGCGAGGGTCTCGGTCGCGCGCCACCAGATATAGCGCAGCGCCAGCACCGCGCTGATCCCCAGCAAGACCGCCCGGTGCCAGTTGCGCCGGGAATTGACGAAGCTCGGCAGAATGGCTGTGATGCCCACCACGAGGATGAGCTGCATCGCCGCCGAGCCAAGCTCTCCCAGTTGCGGATAGAAGAACATGCCGCCCCGCCCTCAGCGCAGGAAGTCGAGGGGGCGGTGCTCGAAGAACACGCGCCCGGTCCGCCCCACGGGACAGTCGAGGTCGGGATCGGATTTCAGGTCCGGAACGAGAAGCGTCACGTCGTAGCGCTCGAGATGCTTCTGGCTCGGCGCGATGGCGAGATGCTGGTAGACGCGCGCCGCGCCGCTGCCGGCGAGCCGTGCGATCGTCGCGTCGTAGATCTTGTCGCGCGAGGCCAGCTTGAAGGTCGCGGAATCGCCCACCTTGAGGTTGTTGTAGACGCCTTCGCTCACCGAGGCGGTCACCAGCGAGACGTCGCAATCGACGAGCGACATGATCGGGTCGCCCCGCTGCACCGTCACGCCATCCGCCTGCAGGGTCTCCCAGTAGATCCCGTTTGCAGGCGATGTCACCTGGCTTGAGGACAGGGTGTTCACCCGCGTCTGTTCCTTCGCCCGGCGCGCGTCGAGCGTCTTGACGCGGGCCTCGGCCTCGGTGAGCTCCGCCTCGAGCGAGGCGATTTCTTCATCGAGAAGCGCACCGCGCTGTTCGGAGCTTGGGGCGTCGTTATAGCCGTCGCCCAGATAGACGCCGGACTTGGCGGCATCGAGCGCGTTTTCAAGCAACGCCACGTCCTCGCGCGACTGGGTCACGGGCCCATTCTCCGCCGGGGCGGCAGGGGCGGTCTGCGCCACTTTCGTGGCACTCGTTTCCGAGCTTTGCGCACCGGGCTGCAGCCGGTCGAGCCGCGCGCGGGCAAATTTCAGCTTCGTCTCGATCTCGGCGATGCGATGCGTGCGATAGAGCTTGCTGCGCGCGCTATAGGCGTCGCGTTGCGTGCGTTTGGCGGCGAGGTCGCTTTTGATCCGCGCGACATTTGCCTCGGCATTCGCCAGCTCCATTCGCAAATCTTCGAGCCGCGTCGTGTCCGAGAGGATATCATCGACGGTGGCCAGCCGCTCACCCTTGTCGACATGGGCGCCAAGCGGTCGTTTCGGCATCGAGAGTTTGCCGGCGGTGCTGCTGCGCACCGTGACCACGGGCGCATTGACGACCGCATCCGCGCTGACTCCCGACATCTGCTCTCCGACGATCACCCAAAGAGCGCCCGCAACCAAAATAATACCGATAACAGGGCGAACAGTTTTCAATTCGGGGCTCCTCGAGATGACACGTTACAGCGGGGCGGGGCCAATAAGTTTAACAACCTATAAACGTAACGTAATTGCAAGATGCAACCCAAGGTCTATTGAGAATATTTGGTTTGTGATGCGACGCGGCACGCTAGATCAGCCGCGGCGTGAGGAGGGCGCCTCGCATGAAATGCGCGTCGATATTGTGACGGAAAATCACTCGTTCGTGATATGCTTCCCGGTCTCAGGAGGAGGATTCACCATGACCGATCCAGCCCATGCGCGTCGCTTGACGGCGGCCGATTTCGACCAGGAACTTCTCGATCTCTACGATTACTATGTCCATGGCAAGATCTCGAAACGGGAATTTCTCGATCGGGCGGGGAAATGGGCGGTGGGCGGCGTGACCGCGCTGGCGATCCTCGGCGCGCTCGCGCCCGATTACGCGCTCGCTCAACAGGTCGCCGAGGACGATCCGGACATTCTGGGCGAGGACATCACCTATTCCAGCCCGAACGGCACCGGCGAGATCACCGCCTATCTCGTCCGCCCGACGCAGATCGACCCGGATAATCCACCCGCGGCGATCCTCGTCGTGCATGAGAACCGCGGCCTGAACCCCTATATCCGCGATGTCGTGCGCAGGTTGGCCAAGGCGGGCTTCGTGGCGATGGGGCCCGATGGGCTGTCCTCGCTCGGCGGCTATCCGGGCAATGATGACGAGGGGCGCACGATGCAGCGCAGCCTCGATCAGGGTGCGCTGCTCAATGATTTCTTTGCCGGGTTCGAGTATCTCCAGACGCTCGACGGCACCAACGGCAAGGTCGGTGCGACCGGGTTCTGTTATGGCGGGGGCGTGGTGAACAAGCTCGCCGTGGCCTATCCCGAGATGGGCGCGGGCGTGCCGTTCTATGGGGCCGCCCCCGACTCTGCGCAAGTCGCGATGATAGAGGCGCCGCTGATGATCCAGCTGGCAGCGCTCGACCAGCGGATCAACGCGATGTGGCCGGAGTATCAAAAGGCGCTTGAGGAGAACGACAAGCGCTACGAGGCCTATATCTATGCGGGCGTGAACCACGGCTTCCACAACGACACGACGCCGCGCTACGACGAGGCCGCCGCCAAGCTGGCCGAGGAGCGCATGATCGCGTGGTTCCGGACCTACCTCGCCGGATAAGTTGCCGTGCACGCTCGCGGTCTGCCGGGGGTGCGCTCGGATTTGGCGCGTGCTAGGCCTCGCGAAAGCGCCGCGCCGATGCGCGGGGCGGCACGAGGGGAGAGAGGCAAGCGCATGAGAAACGGTGGTCAACTTCTAGTCGAAAGCCTCGTGGGGCTCGGTGCGCGCAAGGCGTTCGGGGTGCCGGGCGAGAGCTATCTCGCGGTGCTCGACGCGCTCCATGACACGCAAGGCACGCTGGATTTCGTGCTGTGCCGTCAGGAAGGCGGGGCGAGCTTCATGGCCGCCGCTTATGGCAAGCTGACCGGGGAGCCCGGCATTTGCATGGTCACGCGCGGACCCGGGGCGACCAACGCCTCGATCGGGGTGCATACGGCGATGCAGGATTCCGCGCCGATGATCCTGTTCGTGGGGCAGGTCGGCACCGATATGAAGGGCCGCGAGGCGTTTCAGGAACTCGATTACAAGGCTGTCTTCGGCACGATGGCGAAATGGGCCGTCGAGATCGACCGGGTAGAGCGCATCCCCGAAATCCTCTCGCGCGCCTGGACGATGGCCGTGAGCGGACGGCCCGGTCCGGTCGTGGTGGCATTGCCCGAGGATATGCTGACGTCGATGACCGAGGCCGCGCCGCTTGGCGCGCCCGTCCGGATCACCGAGCCTCAGCCCGATCCGGCGGCGATGGGCGAGCTGCGCGAGATGCTGGCCGGGGCCAAGCGTCCGCTGATCCTCTATGGCGGGTGCAACTGGCGCGGGGACGGCACTGCGCCTATTAAGTCCTTCGCGGAAGTATCTGATATGCCTGTGCTTTCCGTCTTTCGCTATCAGGACCAATTCGACAATAATTCGCCAGTCTTCTGCGGCGATGCGGGCGTCGGGATGGCGCCGCATGTGAAGCGCCTGATGCGCGAGGCCGACGTGATCCTCGCGATCAATGCGCGCTTTGGCGAGAATACGACGGATGGCTACACGCTTCTGGACCTGCCGCAGCCCGCGCAGCGGCTGATCCATGTCCATGGCTCGGATCTGGAGATCGGCAAGATCTACCGTCCCGAACTAGGCATTCATGCCGGGCCGAACGCCTTCGCCGCCGCCCTTGGCGCGCTGGAGCCGGTCAAAGGCGACTGGGCCGATTGGCGCGCCGAGGGCCGCGCGGCTTACGAGGCAGGCTTCGATCTGCCCGATCTGCCATCGCCGGTCGATATGGGCAAAGTCTGCGCCTATCTGCGCGAGCAACTCCCCGAGGACATGATCCTGACCAACGGGGCGGGCAATTTCGCGGTCTGGCCGGGCCGGTACTTCCGCTTCGGGCCGAACGCCACGCTGCTTGCGCCGCAATCGGGCGCGATGGGCTACGGGGTGCCAGCGGCCATCGCGGCCAAGGTGGCGCAGCCCGAGAAGACGGTGGTCTGTTTCGCGGGCGATGGCGATTTCCAGATGACCTCGCAGGAGCTTGCCACCGCCGCGCAGGCGGGCGCGCAGCCGATCATCCTGATCCTCAATAACGGGATTTACGGCACGATCCGCGCCCATCAGGAGCGCAATTATCCGACCCGCGTGTCGGGCACTTCGATGGCGGTGAACCCGGATTTCGCGGCGCTGGCGAAGGCCTATGGCTTCCACGGCGAGCGGGTCGAGCGGACGGAGGATTTCGCAGCCGCGTTCGAACGGGCGCGGGCCTCGGAGACCGGCGCGGTGCTGGACCTCGTGATCTCGCCCGAGGCGCTCACTCCGCGCCAGTCGCTCTCGGCGATGCGCGCGGCGGCGCTGAAGGCGGGCAAGGGGCGCTGAGCGTCCGCCGCCTCAGAACGTCTCGACCCAGGGGCGCAGCGTGATCTCGTTCGTCCAGGCGCTGCGGTCCTGCTCGATCAGCTGGCGATAGGTTTTCGCAATCGCCTCGGGGCGCAGCATCGAGCCGGGCTTGTCGGGCGCCTCGCTGCGGCCCGGATTGAGGATCATTCCGTCGATATTCACCCAAACCACATGGATGCCTTGCGGGTGCAATTCGCGCGCCATGCTCTCGGCCAGCCCGCGCTGCGCGAACTTGCCCATCGCGAAAGGGGCCGAGCGTGCAAACCCTTTCACCCCGGCGGAGGCGCCGGTGAAGAGGATCGTGCCGCGAGTGCCCTCGGTAGGCTCGGCTTTGAGCATCCGCCGCGCGGCGTGCTTGCCGGTCAGAAACGCCCCGATTGCGGTGATCTCGACGGCGGCGCGAACCTCGTCGGCATCGAGCTCCGCCACCGGGCCGCGCACGCGTCCCGAGGGGTTGTAGACCACGACGCGCGGCGGTGCGGGCAGGGCGTCGAACAGATCGGCAATCGCGGCCTCGTCGGTTGCGTCCAGCTGCACCATGCGCGCGCCGGTCTCCTCGGCCAGTGCCTGCATCTTCTCGGCGCTGCGAGCCGCCAGCGTCAGGTCATAATCAGACGCAAGCTCTCGCGCCACTGCGGCTGAAAGCCCGTCGCCCACTCCGATAATCACCGCCTGTGCCTTGCTCATGGTCTGTCCTCCTCCAGTTCGCGTTCCCGCGCCCGGCGCGGATGCCTTACGACATAGCCCGGCGCGACACTGGCCCAAATCAGGGCTGCCCGCATCGCGGATAGCTTAGCCGAAGAGGATCAGATGCGAGCGCCAGATCACGATCAGGCAGACGATCCCGAAGGTGGCGAACCCGGCCATCGACCAGATCAGCAGCCGCCGCATCAAACCCGGCAGCGGCCCCGCCAGCGAGGCGCGCTTTTGAAACGGGCTGAGCGCGCCCGCCCCAAGCCCGGCTGCGGTGGCCAGAAACAGCGGCACATACAGCGCGTAGCCGACATAGCCGTATTCGGGCTTGAGGATGCAGAACGGGCAATGATGGTTGGGGTTTTCATAGATATAGAGCGAGATCGTGGCGACGATCGCAGTCAGCCCCATCCCGAACATCAGCGCCGAGGCCAGCGCGTAAAGCCCATAGCCGCGCTTGCGGATCAGCGCCGCGATCCCCGCAGCCAAGGCGATCAGCGCGGTGAGGCCGAGCAGCCAGAGCGCCTGCGCCTCGCCGACGCCCGCCATCTGGTTCGCGAGATTGGGGTTGTTCGGCGTGAACAGCTTCGAGCAGCACGAGGTGATGACATCGGTCTGCATGTCGAGGAAATAGCTCAGCTCGACCGCGCTATCGGCAAGGATCAGCGGCGTGATTGCCAAAAGGGCTGCATATTTCACGCGGGTCAGCGGGTAGTCCCGTCCCAGCCTGTCGGCCCGGTCGAGGATCAGCCATATCACGGCGGCGAAGAACACCCCGATCTTGAGATAGAGCGCGGGGAAGCCGTAATCGTTCACGTTGAGCGTGCCGACCGCACACATCGCGCCGACGAATAGCGACGACATCCGGTCGGCATTGAAGACAAACAGCAAAAGCGCCGCGAGCTCGGCCAGCATGACGGCGGCGAAGAGGGTGGAGACCAGCTCGGTCATCCGCTCCATGCGCAGCTGGCGCGCGCCCATGTCGGTCAGGTCCCAGCGGCGCAGCACTGTCACGGCGAAGCCGCCCGCCCAGAGGGCCGTCAGCGCGGCCAGACCCGCCACCAGCAACAGCGCCATGATCGGCGTTTGAAAGATCATGGCTGCGGCTCCTGCTGGGCAGGGGCATCCTCGATCCGCCCGTCGCGCATCGAAACCACCCGGTCGACGCAGTCCGCGCCCCAGACGCGGGGGTCGTGGCTCGACATGATGACGGTGCGCCCGCGCGCTTTCTCCTCGGCGACGATCTGCAGGAAGGTCTCGGAGAGCGCGCTGTCGAGATTGGCCGTGGGCTCATCCGCGATCAGGATCGGCGGATCGTTGATGAGCGCCCGCGCAATCGCTGCGCGCTGCGCCTCGCCGCCCGAGAGCAACTCGATCCGGGTCTGGGCGCGCGGCCCCAGACCCAGCGCCTCGATCCGGTCCATCGCCCGCGCGCGGAGCTCTCCGAAGTGCTGGCCCAGCGGCGCGGCGGGCAGCATCACGTTTTCCAGCACGGTCAGGCCGCGCACGAGGTTGAACCGCTGGAAGATGAAGCCGAACCGCTCGCGCCGCAGTTCGGTCTGGAAGTGCTCGGGCAGGCCCGAGACGACCTCGCCATCGAGGCTGACGCGGCCCGTGGAAGGCCGCGCCATACAGGCGACGACCGACAGCAGCGAGGATTTCCCCGAGCCCGACGGCCCCTTGAGCACGGTGACGGCCCGGCCCTCGATGCTCAGGTCGATCCCGTCCAGCGCGGTCACCGCATTGGGGCGGCCCGCATTATAGGTCTTGGTCACGGATTGCAGAGTGATCATGGGGGCCTCCTCAGCGCATTACGGCATCGGGATCGGCCGAGGCCGTGCGCCAGATCGGCACCACGGTCGCGGCGATATAGGGCAGGGTGGTCAGCAGCGCGAGCGTCAGCAGTTGCAGCCCGTCCACATGCGGGCTCAGCGGGAAATCGGGATAGATTACCGCCCAGCCCTTCAGGATCGGCGCGAAGAGCGGGGCGCCGAAGAAGAACACATGGGCGAAGCCCGCAACGGTGCCGATCAGGAAGGCCGCGAGCGAGATCAGCCCGCCTTCCCACATCTTCATCGCGATCACGTCGCGCGTGTTCCAGCCCACCGCCTTGAGGATGCCGATCTCGCGCGCTTCCTCGGCCGAGAGCCCGCTGGCTTTTTCGGCGGCGAAGATGACGAAGGCGAGGATGCCCGCGAAGGCCAGCGCCGTCAGCAACCCCTCGCGCCAGTCGAACAGTTTCTGATAGGTGCGCGCGATATCGGCGCGGGTGACGAAGCGCATCTGCGGCAGCGCGTTCGAGCCTTTCTGGACGATCGTAGCGACCTCGTTGGGGTTGCGCACGCGGGCCACGACATCTGTATAGCGGCCTTCGGGAATGTCGAAGAAGTCGCGGAAATCGGCCTCGTTCATCAGCATCAGGTCCGAGGTCATCAGCGCGGAGTCGCGGCTGAAGGTCTTGGCGACGTCGAACTTCTTCAGATCGCCCTCGTAGCGCGATAGGAAAACCGGCGCGCGCGCCCATTCGAGGCCGCGTGCGCGGGGGATGCCCTCGCCAATCGCGATCTGACCGGGGTCGGGCATCATCTCGGGGTCGTCGGGCACCATGACGGTGTAATTCGCGCCATTGATCCGGTCGTAATAATAGCCCCAGAGCCGGGGATGGGCCTCGGTCACACCGCGGATCGCGGCGATCTCGTCGGCGACCGATCCGTCGATCAGGTCCTGACGGCCCAGCGTGATCTTCTGCACGGTGATCTCGGGCGCGCCTTCGAGCACGGTCGTGGTCTCGAACCGCAGACTGGCGGCGAAGAACATCGCCGAGGCGAGCACGAAGACCACCACGGAATAGACTGCAATCAAGGCGATATTCTTGCCTTTGCGGCGGGCGAGAGCGGCGAGGGTGAAATCGGCCAGCGCGCGCTGGCGGCGCAGGAATGGGGTCATTTCGCGGCCTCGGGTTGGAAGAGGAGCCAGCCCTTGCCGGGCGTGGCGGGGGGCGGCACGAAGGTGCCGGAGGGGAAGTGGTCGAAGCTGCCCGGATGATCCTGAAACGGCGTGTTCAGATCGGCGAGGCTGGGGTTCCGGGTATAGCGCGCCTCGGTAAACAGTGCCGGATCGGTCAGCCCCAGCCGCGCGACCAATCTGCGCTCCTCCAGCAGACGCCCATCACGATGGGGACGCGCGAAGACGGGGTAATAAAGCTCCACCGCCAGCAGCAGCGTCAGACAACCGAGACCCGCGAAAACATAGCTCGAACGGCGCATCAGAATGGGCCGCCCTGATCGAGCGCGTCGATCAGCTCCGGCGTGACCTCGTCATGGCGCAGCAGCTTCTGGCCCTTATGGTCGCGCATGAAATCCTGCGCATCGACCGCGTTCATCAGCGGCACCAGCTCATGGCCCATCGGGCCCAGAACGTCCGAGCCCACGACATAAAGCGCCTCGCGCGCGTCGATCAGCTTGAGCCCGTAATACTCGGTCACGCCCATGCCGGTGATCTGGTCGGCTTTGCGGCCAAGGGCGTATTTCTCCATGTCGAACATGTATTTGAAGTAGTCCTTGGCACCGTCGAAATGATCGGCATAGCCATCCGCGTAGAGCACCGTGGTGACCCATTCGGGGTATTTGTAGACGAACATGCCGCAGACCGGGCAGGTGTCGCCGGGGCCGGGCGGGGGCAGGTCGAGCGCGGGCGCATCGGCGCGCGCGGGGCTCAGTCCCGGGCCGAGCGAGAAGGTAGCGGCGAGGCCCGCCGCGCGTTTGAGCATCTGGCGGCGCGTCGGGCGCGACTGGGGGCGCGACATGGGGCGTGACGGGGGGCGTGCGGGCATGCCCCCGTGATGGCAGGGATGGTTGCACATCGTCTTGCAACTCCTTGAATAGAGGTCGGAAAGGGCGGGGCCGCGCGGGCCCCGCCTTGAGGCGATCACTGACCGGCGCGGGCGCGGCGCTCGGCGCGGCGTTTGCGAATGTTGATCGTGTCGCGCGCCATATCGGCATAGGCCATGACCAGCGCCTCATCGAAGCTCGCCAGCTTGCCCCCGTCCTTGGCCGCCGCATCCGCCTTGGCCGGATCGGCATAGGCGTATTTCGACGTGCCGGTCATCGTGCCGGGCTTTTTCGCGTCGATCACATAGGTCATGTCGTCGACCACCGCGAGCGGCTTGACCTTGGCCGTGGCCCCCGCATCGCCCGCGTAGATCGTCTTGGGGCCGGCATCCACGTTCAACGCGAGGCTGATCGCCGCGCAATGCAGCGAGCAGGTGCCGTCGACCGTGTCGTTGTCATAGACGATCAGGTGGCGCGTCTGGCTGAACATCTGCCGCATCATCCCGCAATAGGGGCAGCGGGGGTATTTCTCGAACTCGTTCTCGAGCGGCGCGGTGTCGGTCTTGAGAAAGCGGGTCAGCCCGTTCTGGTCGGTCCAGTCCATCGGCGACATCGGCATGCCGTCCATCGGTTTCATATCCTCGGCAGCGGCGCCGGAGGCTACCAGCGCGAGGCCGGTCGAAGAGGTCAGAAGAAAGTCGCGTCGTTTCATCGGGATCATCCTGTCATATCGCAACGCACCGCCACCGAGAGACGGGCGCAGTCGCGAGCCATGTGTCTGGTTTGGAAAAAAGCACGTCGGGATCGACGTGCAGGGACGCACTCAGACGACAGGAGGGGCGCGGGCGTGCCGGAAACGGGGCGCGGTCTGCACCGGGAGAGAGAGCCGCTCAAGGGACGCGTGGAGCGGGGCGATCTCGCGGTCAAGACGGGCCGGGGTGACGATGGTGTCGGGGGCTTCAAACGCGCAGACCGAGGCCGAGCCGCAGACTGCGCATTGGCTATGGACCTGACCGGTGGGCGCGGTCTGGCCGGGCAGGGGCGCGGCCCCATCCGGCGCGGCGACCGTTTCGCCCTGCGGGGTCATGTAGACGATCCCCTCGCCGGTACAGATCTGCAGCAGCCCCATCTGCGCGCCGGGCGCGGCCCGGCCGGTGGCAGCGATGGCGGCCGCCCCCAGATGATCGGTCAGCAGGACGACCTGCAGCAGGATCGCGACGAGCGCGGTCAGCAGCGCCGATTGCGCGCGGCGCAATCCAGCGAAGCGCGGCGCGTGCAGGCGCGGGCCGCGTTCGATCTTGCCGTCAAAGGCTCTGGAGGCGCGTTGGGGTCGGGTCATTGTTCAAGCTCGTATCACACGAGGGTGAGCCGAGAATTGATCCGCGTCAAACGCTTGAGGGGTGACTCAGCGTCGCAGTGTCGCGCGCCCAGAGCAGAGGCGGCCAGGCCATGGTCCGGCCTGCCCCCTGTGCCTTCAGGCCACGCGCCACCAAGTTCGTGCGGGGAAGTGCACTGCCTCGCCGGTCTCGATCGAGCGCTGCACCGGGCCCTTCGGGTTCCGCTGCGATATCTCGACACAGCAATTCGGAAACCTGATGATAGATCGGCAGGCCGGTGCGCTATCAAGCAGGTTGCTTACCTAAGTTAACTCGAAGGGGAAACGCGAGGGAGAGACGCATGATTGTAGTGCGGATGAGAGCGGTTATGTCGCGCCGAGCCTCTGGACCGGGGGCGCGCGCTCTGGCTGCGGCGCGGCGCTGGTGGGCTCACCCGATCAGGTGCTCTCGAAGCTCGAGGAATATCGCAAGATGGGCATTCGCGCCTTCATCTTGTAGGGCTATCCGCATCTCAACACGGTCTCGCTGCCCGAAATCTATGGGGCCGCCCGCAACACCGCTCGCAGAAGGGAAACGCCGCTAATGGAAAAGATCGACCTTACCTCGGATGTCGCGCTCAGCCGGATCGTCTATGGCATGTGGCGGCTCGCCGACGATGCCGACACCTCGCCCGCCCATGTGCGCGCCAAGATCGACGCCTGTCTGGAGCAGGGGATCACCACCTTCGACCATGCCGATATCTATGGCGGCTACACGGCGGAGGGGGTCTTCGGCGCGGCGATGCGCGAGGACCCGTCGCTGCGCGATCAGATGGAGATCGTCACGAAATGCGACATCATCGTCTCGGCAGGCCGTCATTCGCATCGCAAGGTGAAGCATTACGACACCTCGCGCGCGCATATCGAAGCCTCGGTCGAGGCTTCGCTGCGGGAGCTGGCCACCGACCGGATCGACCTGCTGCTGATCCATCGCCCGGATCCGCTGATGGATCACCACGAGACCGGAGCGGTGCTCGACGATCTCGTGGCGTCCGGCAAGGTGCGCGCGGTGGGCGTGTCGAACTTCCGCCCGTGGGACTGGGAGCTGCTGCAATCGGGGATGAAAACGCCGCTGGTGACCAACCAGATCGAGATCAGCCTCGGCTGCCTGCAGCCCTTCACCAATGGCGATCTGGCCTTCCACCAGCGTCAGGCGCAGCCCGTGATGGCGTGGTCGCCCCTGGGCGGCGGCGCGTTGATGACGGGCGAGGGACCGGTGCAGAGCGTGCTCGATGAGATCGCGCAGACGCAGGGCGTGGATCGTGCGGCTGTCGCGACGGCCTTCCTGCTGGCGCATCCCGCGCGGATCATCCCGGTGATGGGGACGAATAACCTTGAGCGGATCGCGAAGCTTTCCGATGCGCTCAAGGTTCAGATCGACAGGGAGACCTGGTTCCGCCTCTACGAGGCCGGGCTCGGTCAGGAGGTCCCATGATGAACGCCACCCACGAATTCACCCCGCGCCACCCGGCGCGGGGTTTTCTTTTTCGGGACGGTCGAGCGGTCGCTTAGGCCGACAGCCAGCCTTCGAGCTTGCCGCTATCCGGCAGGCCGCCCGTGTGGACGAGCTTCCCGTCGACCGAGACACCGGGGGTCGACATCACGCCCGCCATGGCGATGGCGCGGGGATCGGTCACCTTCTCGACCGACACCTCGATGCCGAGCTTGGCAGCCGCTTCCTTGACCATCTCCTCGGTCTTTTCGCAGCGCTTGCAGCCGGGGCCGTAAACCTTGACGTCCTTCATCTCTTTTCTCCTTAGAACAATGCGTTGAACAGGAAGCCGACGGCGAGGATGCCGCTGGCGACGACCCCGATGAACACAGCGATCAGGCGCAGTTTGAGGACCTGTCGCAGGATGATCATCTCGGGCATGGACAGCGCGATCACCGACATCATGAAGGCCAGAACCGTGCCGAGCGCCGCGCCCTTGCCCAGAAGCGCCTCGACGATCGGGATGACCCCGGCGGCGTTGGTGTACATCGGCACGCCCATCAGTACGGCGGCCGGCACCGACCACCACGTGCCCGAGCCCATGATCCGCACCATCAGATCCTGCGGCACATAGCCGTGGATCACCGCGCCCATGGCGATCCCGACGATGATCCAGATCCAGACCTTGGCGAAGATTTCGCGCACGGCCTCGAGGCCCAGGCGATAGCGGTCGGTCATGCTCAGATCGTCGCTCTCGACCGCGCCCGGGGTGGTTGCGCCGGAATGGATGTCGCGCACCCAATCCTGCAGCCACCCCTCGACATGGAGCCTGCCGATCACCCAGCCCGCGACGATCGCGATGGCGAGGCCGAAGGCGAGATAGACCAGCGCCACGGACCAGCCGACGAGGCCGACCAGCAGGATCAGCGCCACTTCGTTGACCATCGGGGCTGCGATCAGGAAGGAAAAGGTGACGCCCAGCGGGATGCCCGCGGAGACGAAGCCGATGAACAGCGGCACCGCCGAGCAGGAGCAGAACGGGGTCAAGACGCCCAGGCCCGCCGCCATTACGTTGCCGACGCCCTCGCGCTTGCCCGAGAGAAGGGCGCGGGTCTTTTCCGGGCTGAAGAAGCTGCGCACGACCCCCATCGCGAAGACGATCAGGGTGAGCAGCATCATCACTTTCGGTACGTCGTAGAAGAAGAAGGCCAGCGCCTCGCCGGTATGGGTGTCGCGGGCGACCGGCAGCAGCGAGACGATCCATTCGGAGAGGGCCGGGAGTTGATGGTAGACCACCCACCAAGCGACGAGGCCTGCCGCGACGACCACGCTCCATGACCAGCCGGGCATCCCGCCATGCGGGGTTTCATGCTGTGTCACACTCATGCCGCGGTCCTTTCCGTGTTGGCGCTGGCTTTCATGACCGCGCTCAGGATTTGCTGGATTTCCGGGGAGAGGTCGGGGTTCACCCGATACCGGACCCATTGCGCATCGCGCCGGTCGACCACCAGCCCGGCGGCTTTCAGCACGCCCATATGGCGCGACATGCGCGACTGGGTGGCATCGAGACGCGCCATCAATTCGCAGGCGCAATGCTCGCCCCCGTCATGCAAAAGCTGCATCGCCCCCAGCCGGGTGGGTTCGGCAAGCGCGGAAAGAATAGTCACGATCATCGGTGCCTCCATTTCTACATTCGCATATGCGCATTCGCGCAAATGGAGTCAACGCGCCCGAGGTGGAGCATTCGGTCGCACCCATCCACCGGGGTGCGGGAATCTATCGAAGAGAGTGAGCGCGTCACGGGCCTCCGACCTTCACAGGACCGGGGCTAGATTAGCGCTAAGGGGGTGCGTCGCTTCAATGCGCTCGATCAAGTCGGGCGCGATTTTTCTCGATCTCTAGCGAAAGGTCACTGTGTTCGGCCTCAGGATTGGCCCTTCGCGATGTTGCGCTCCATGAGCCGCTGGAACAGCCGGGGCGAGGCGCGGTTGATCCACCATGCGAGCCGCGCGACGCGGCCCACCGGGATCATCGGGCGGCCGCGCTTCAGCCCAGTAAGGATCACCTGTGCGGCAGCCTCGGGCGTCATGTAATCCACCCCGTCGGCGGCCGCTCCGGGGCGCGCGATGCTGTCGGATTGCCGCTCGGCCCGGTCGATATTGGTCGCCACGAAGGAGGGCGCCGCGATCTGCACGCGCACGCCGTGAGGGGCCTCCTCCGAGCGCAGCGATTTGAAGAACCCTTCCAGCGCATGTTTCGACGCCGCATAGGCCGTGCGGTGGTAAAGCGGCGAGAACCCCGCGACTGAGGAAATCGCCAGATGCGTGCCGTGGCTTTCGCGAAGCGGCTCGAGGAAATGCCGCGCCATAGCGGTCGCCGCGAAATAGTTGATCTCGAAGACCTTGCGATGTGCGGCCTCGGTCAGCTCGGAGAACGGCCCGATCTGGGTGACACCTGCATTGTAGATCACCAGATCGATCCGGGGGTGACGCGCGCGGATGTTATCGCAGGCGCTGGCAAGTTGCGCCGGATCGGTCAGATCGCAGGCGATGGCTTCTTCGTTTGGCGTGGCCGTCAGCCCGGAGATATCCCGGTCGAGCAGCACGACCTGCCAGCCCTCGGCGCGCAGCCCCGCCGAGAGCGCCTGCCCAAGGCCCCCGGCGCCGCCCGAGATTACCGCAACCCGCGTGCTCATAGCCCGGCCTCGCGCGCCCAGAGATCGAAGACTTCCGCGCTGGTCAGCTCGGGCGTGTAGCCGAAGACCTCCTTCAGCGCGTCATTGGCCAGCACGGGGCGGTATTGCAGGAAGCGCACCTGCTCGGGCCCGTAGCGGCTCAGCCCAAGCGGATGGGCGAGGGCCAGCGCGGCCTTGATGCCAAGCGCGGGCAGGCGGCGCACCGGTTTGCCCAGACGCCGCGCCAGATCGCTGACGCCCAAAGCGCCGTCGCCCGCGACGTTGAAGATTCCGGGCGGCCCATCGGTTGCCGCGCGGATCAGGATGCGCGCGAGATCGCGGGTCCAGATGAAGACGAAGGGGCTCTCGCAGCCCTTCAGTGCGAGCAGACGCGGCTTGCGAAAGAGCGCGGTGATCTGGTTGTCCGTGCCCTTGCCCAGAACCGTGCCGACCCGCAGAACGACCTGTTCGAGGGCAGGGTGGGCGGTACGCGCCTCGGCCAGCATCTCCTCGACCTGCCGCTTGTGATCGGCATAGGCGAACTCGGGATTGCCGCGCACCGGATCACTCTCGCGCAGCGGCACGGGATTGTCGGCGTGATAGCCATAGGCCGCGCCCGAGGAGGTCACGACGAGCCGCCGCACCCCGACCGAAAGCGCCGCATCCAGCACCTTCCGCGTGCCCTCCACATCGACCTTATAGGCGAGATCGCGCCCCATGCCGGCGCCCGGCGTCACGATGGAGGCGAGATGCACGATCACCTCCGGCCGTTCGCGCGCGATGACCTTGCCGGGGGCATCGGTGGTCACATCCATCGCCACGAAGCGCACGGCTTCGGGCAGGGTCTCGGGGGCCGCCAGATCGGTCGCGATGACCTCATGGCCGCTCTCAGACAGCTCAGCCGTGAGTACGCGGCCGATCATGCCGCCCGCTCCGGTAATCAGAATCCGGGTCATCGCGCGGCCTCCTTTTGTCTCATGATGGTCGAGATCGCGAAGCCCGCGATGATGTGCCAGATGCCCCAGAAAGCCGCGACGATTGCCATGCCGCCCAAGCCGCCGAAGAAGGCGAAGATCAGCACGAGGCCGAGACCTGAATTCTGGATGCCCGTCTCGATGGTGATCGCGCGCCGGTCGAAGGGCGACAGCCGCGCCAGCGTCGCGGTGCCATAGCCGCCCGCGAAGGCCAGCGCGTTGTGCATCACGACCATCCCCGCGATCAGCCCGACGAATTGCACGAAATATTGCCAGTTGGCACTGAGCGAGAGCGCCACGAACGCCACGAAAATCGCCATCGAGATCCATTTCAGCGGATCGCGAATGCGCGTCGTGAGGTCATAGCGGTAATGGTTCAGCGCAATCCCGGCGATCAGCGGTAAGAGCAGCATGACACCGACGGTGATCGCCACGCTTACCGGGTCGATATGGGTCTCGTGCAGCAGCGCCCGCGTCGGTGCGTACAGGCTGCCCCAGAAGGCGATATTTAGCGGCGTCAGCACGATTGCCGCCACCGTGGCGAAGGCGGTCAGCGAGACCGAGAGCGCCGTGTTCCCACCCGCCCGATGGGTGAAGAAGTTCGAGACATTCCCGCCCGGGCAGGCCGCCACGAGGATCAGCCCCAGTGCGATCGACGGGCTGGGCTGCAGCGCCAGCACCAGCCCGAAGGTGAGCGCGGGCAGCACCAGAAATTGCGACGTGAACCCGACGATCAGCGCCCAGGGCCTGCGCACCAGCGGGCGGAAATCGCGTGGGGAGAGGTCGATCGCGACCGAGAACATGACGATGCCGAGGATCGCGTTGAGCAGATGCAGGGCGCCGGGGCTGAAATTCAGCCGAACCGCGTCGAGCCCCGTCATGCCGCCGCCTTCCCGCCGAGCGCCTTGATCCAGCCGGTGACCGCCTTGCGATAGGTCGCCTTGTCCACGTAATAGGCCATCCGCGCGAGCTTGAGATAGGCCATGCCGCCGGTCGCGCGCTCGAACCCTTCGGCCTTCTTCGCCTGCAGGCGCTTCGCGGCCTCCGAGCCATCGTGCAGCCCGCGAATGTAGCGCGCCACCATCTCGGCCTGTTCGTGGCGACCCTGCCAGCCAAGCCCGCTCGCCTCCAGCATGCCCAGCACGAAGAGATCGTCGCGTTTGGGATGCATCGCGTTCAGGTACAGATGCGGCGCATCGCCTTGCCAATTCAGCAGCTCGGGTGCGATGAACGGGTAATGCAGCTTGTAGCCGGTGGCCGCGAGGATCATGTCGTAATCCGCCTGCGTGCCATCCTTGAAATGCACCGTTTTGCCGTCGAGCCGCGCGATATCCGGGCGCACTTTCAGATCGCCGTGGCCTGCGTGGAACAGCACCAGCGAGTTCACGATCGGATGGCTCTCGTAGAGTTTGTAATCGGGCTTGGGAAACCCGTATTTCTGCGGATCGCCCACGAACCATTTCAGCAGCGCGCCGTCGATCTTGCGCTTGAGCCACATCGGCAGCTTGATCGCCCCGCCCAGCGTGTCGGCGGGTTTGCCGAAGACGTATTTCGGCACGAAGTAATAGCCGCGCCGCATCGACAGATCGCAGCTTTTGCCGTGGTGGATCGCGTCCACCGCGATGTCGCAGCCCGAATTGCCCGCGCCCACGACGAGCACGCGCTTGCCGGCGAATTGCGACGGATCGCGATAGGCCGAGGAATGGATCAGCTCGCCGTCGAACTGGCCGGGGAACTCCGGCATGTTCGGCTCGGAAAGCGTGCCATTGGCGATCAGAACGCCTGCATAAATCTCGGAATGCTCGCCTTCCGCATCGCGCCAGCTGACCCGCCAGCCCTCGCCATCGCCGCCCAGCGGTTCAGTTTTCGTCACCTCGGCGCCGAAGCGGTAATGGCGGCGAATGTCGAAATGATCGGCGAAGTCGCGGAAATACTGCGCCATCTCGCGGTGGCTCGGGTATTCCGCCACCTCCTCGCGCATCGGGAAATCGGTGAATTCCGTCATCCGTTTCGAGGAAATCAGATGCGCGCTTTCATACATCGTCGAATGCGCGCCCTCGATATCCCAGAGCCCGCCCACATCGCTGTGCAGCTCGAAGCCCTGATAGTCCACTCCCTGTTCGCCCAGCACCTTGGCCGCGGCCAGGCCCATCGGGCCCGCGCCGATCAGGGCGAACGTGCCCCTCGTATTTGTCATGTTGCGTCTCCTCCCAGACATTCTTAAATTGAACCATTGTTCATAATAAGCAAGCCCCGATCTGATGACGAAAAAGACGACCGAGAAACAAAGGCTTAGGGCGCCGTCGAAGCGCTCTCTCGCGAGTCGTTCACGGATTCTCGATGCGGCGGAAACGGTGTTTGCGCGGGACGGATTCGAAGGCGCGAAGGTGCGCGACATCGCCGCGCTGGCCGAGGTGCCGCTCGGTCTGGTGAACCATCACGGGGGCTCGAAAGAGGCGCTGTTTCGTGAGGTCGTGGAGCGGCGCGCCGAAGAGCTGGCGCGTCTGCGTCTCGAGGCGCTGGCGCAGGCGAAGGGACAGGGGGCGCTCGATCTGACGGCGATCCTCGGCTGCTTCTTCCGGCCCTATCTGGCGAAGGCGGCGGGGAGCGATCCGCAATGGTTGGCCTATGCGCGGCTCGTGGCGATGGTCTCGGCCGATCCGGCTTGGGCCGACATCTCGACCGATCTGTTCGACCCGACCGCGCAGCGCTTCATGGATGAAATCTGCGCGCTGCATCCGAAGGTCAGCCGGGCGGTCGTCGCCGAAGGGTTCGTCTATTCGGTCGCAGCCCTTCTGGCCTTCCTGACCTCGGAATGGCGGATCGCGGCGCTGGCCTCGCAGTCCGATGCGCAAGCCTCCGTCGAGGGGCTGGTCGCCTTCTGTGCAGCGGGCTGTGCGGCGCGGATCGCGCAGGCCGAGACGTGACCGGATGCTGAGCACAACGACCCTGCTGGTCATCACTGCGGTGTTCTTCTCGGCCTTCCTGCGCGGCGTCGCGGGGTTCGGTTTCGCGCTGGCCGCGGTGCCGATCGTCTCGCTGATGGTGCCGCCGATCGAGGCGGTGACGCTGGCGGTTCTGCTGCAGGTCGTGGTCGGGTGCCGCGATCTTTTCACCCTGCATGGGCATGTACATAAACCGTCGCTCGCGCGGCTGTCGCTGGGCGCGATTGTGGGCACGCCGGTGGGGATATTCGCGCTCACCGCCGTCAGCGCCGATGCCGCGCGGGTGATGATCGCGCTCGCCGTGCTGGCGGGACTGGCGCTGCTGTTGCGCTACAAGCCTGCGCGCCCGCATCCCCATGGTGGGCTCGCGCTGTTGGCGGGCGTCGCTTCGGGCGCGTTTTCCGGGCTCGCGGCGATGCCGGGCCCGCCTGCGGTGGCTTATTATCTGGGCGCGGGCACCACGGCTGTGCAGACGCGGGCCTCGTTGCTTTTGTTCTTCTTCGTGGCCTCGCTGCTGGCCACGCCGGGGCTGATCTGGGCGGGCGCGGTGAATGGCGATGCGCTCTGGCTGACGCTGGTCTCGGTGCCTGCGCTTGCGCTGGGGACATGGGCGGGGACCGCGGCCTTCGCGCGGCTTGACAATACGCAGTATCGCTCTCTCGCCATCGTGGTCATGGCAATTTCGGCGGTGCTGGCAGGCTGGCGGGGGCTGTCGGTCTATCTCTAGGGCCGGGAGCGAGCGCCCCTCTTAGCTGCCGCGGGCGAGGATGAACCACTCGCCGATATTTTCGCGATTGATGAAGCCCACGAAATTCCCGGTCTTGCCGATCACCGCCACCGCGGGAATACGCCCTTTCGCGAACGCGTCGAGTACATCGTCCATGCCCGTCTTCAGCGACACGACGGGCACGTTGTCGAACATGATCTCGGAAACGGGGCGCTGGCGGAACTCGGGGTCGGGCCGGGCCAGCACGCTCTCGCGGGTGACGAAGCCGACGAACTGCCCGTCCGGCGTGAGCACGGGGAACTCCGATTGCGAGCTGTGCAGGATCGCCTGAGCGGCGGTGTCGAGCGTGTCGTCGGGCGTCAGCGACACAAAAGAGGTGATGACCGCGTCACGCGCGGCCGAACGATGGGCGAGGCCACGCATCGCCGCATCCGAGCTTTCCGCCCCGGCCGCGAAGAAGATGAACGCCGCGATCAGCACGAGGATCGGGTTGCCGCTCGTCAGCCCCCAATAGGCAAAGAGCACGGCGATGACCTGCCCGGTCCGCGCCGCGACCTGCGTGGCTTTCACCCGGTCCATGAAGAGCGCAAGCACGGCGCGAAACACCCGCCCGCCATCCATCGGGAAGGCCGGGATCAGGTTGAACGCCACGAGAAGCGCGTTCACCAGCGCGAGCCGGCCCCAGAAGCTTTGGCCTGGATTGTCGAGCGATTGCAGGTCGCTCAGCCAGCCGCTGCCGCCAAGGAAGATCGTCAGGATCAGGAAGATCACGACATTGACCGCAGGGCCTGCCACCGCGATCAGGATTTCCTGCTTGGGGTTTTCCGGGATCCGCTCCAGCCGCGCCAGCCCGCCGATCGGCAGAAGGGTGATGTCGGGGGTGCGCACGCCGAACCGGGCCGCCATCGTCGCATGGCCGAATTCGTGCAGAACGACGCAGGCGAAGACCGACAGAATGAAGAGCATGTTGATCAGCGCGGCCTGCGGTCCGTCCGCCGCCCAGGCCGAGGCGGTGATCCAGATGATCAGCAGAACGAAGGTGACATGCACCCTGAGAACCGTGCCGCCGATCTTGCCGATTGAATAGGACCAGCTCATGTCATCCCTCTCTTTCCGCCATGCGGTTGCCCCGCAACCGGGGCGCGGCACACGGATGTCCGCCGACCTCAATCTGACCCTTCGTTCCGGTCACCACAAGCAAGCAATCCCAATAAGTGACGGAGTTTGAAAAAGCTTCTGCCCACGCAGATCAGAACTCGGTCACGCGCCGCGTCGTTTCCGGGTCGAGGAAACCCGCGACCGTGGCATCGGTCTCGAGCTGCAGCGCCCGGTGCAGGTCCGGCACCGCGGCGTGATTGAGAACGCGTTTCATCGCGCGCACCGACAGGACGGGGAGATCTGCAAGCCGTTCGGCGGTCTGGACGGCCACCGCGATCAGCGCGGCATCGTCAACCACCTTCCACGCCAATCCGATCTCGCCCATCTCCTGCGCCGAATACCGGTCGCCGAAGATCAGCATCTCGCGCGCCTTGTTCAGCCCGACCAGCGCGGGCAGGAGCGAGGTGACGGCCCCGGTGACGAAAAGGTTCAGCGATACCTCGGGGAAGAAGCCCTTGGCGCTTTCGGCCCAGATCGGAAAGTCGCAATTGATCGCCCATTCCAAGCCGCCGCCGACGGCCCAGCCGTTGATCGCGCCGACCACCGGCTTCGCGCCCAGCGTGATCGTATGGGTCGCGCGCTGTATCGCGTGCACGATCTCGCGCGCCTCTTCCTCGGTCTCGGGATGGGTATGGGCCTTGCGGTCGTCGCCCGCACAAAACGCTTTGCCCGCCCCGGTGAAGATGATCGCTTTCGTGGCCGGGTCGGCATTGGCGTCCTCGAAAGCGCGCGCGACATCGACGACCAGCTGACGGTTCATCGCGTTGAGGCGTTCGGGTCGGTTGAGGGTGATGGTGCGCACGCCCTTGGCGCCAAGCTGGCTCAGGACGGTGTCGTAGCTGAAATGGCTCATTGGAAACTCCGGATGACGCGTTTGGTCTTGCCCTCGGTGCGCGGGAAGCTGTGGGCGGGCAGGAGGGTGACGCTCGCCGTCGCACCCAGTTTCGACTTGATCCGTTGCTCTACCTTGCGCGCAAGATCGGGCGTGGCGTGCTCGCCTTCCGCCAGTTCGGCGCTGACGGGCAGGGTGTCATAGGGCGGCGGCGTGTCGAGGGTGATGCGATAGTCGCCCGAAAGCTCGGGGATTTCGTTGAGCACGGCGGCGACCATCGAAGGGAACATGTTCAGGCCCCGCACGACCACCATGTCATCGGAGCGCCCGACGACGGAGAAACGAAACCCGGTGCAGCCGCAGGCGCAGGGCTCCGTCTCGCCGATGGTGATGATGTCGCCCGTGCGAAACCGCACCAGAGGCTGGCAGTCGCGCACGAGGTGGGTCAGGACCAATTCGCCGCGCGCCCCGACCTCCAGCGGGATCGGCGCGTCGGTATCGGGGTCGATCAGCTCGGGATGCAGCACGTCGGCGGCCATGAAATGCAGCTTCGTGTCATACGGACATTCCGCCGCGAAGTTCGAGAAGACGTCCGAGACGCCGTAATTCGCGTTGCGCGGCTCCATCCCCCAGGTCTCGCGCAGGCGGGCGCGGAAGGCGGGGTCGTCGAGCCCCGGCTCGCCCCCGAACAGACCCAGCTTGAGGCCCAGATCGCGCGGCGTCAGACCGGGGTGTTTCTCGGCGATGACCCGTTCGAGGACGGAAGGGTAGGAGGGCGTGCAGGAGATCGCGGTGATGCCGACCTCGCGGATCGTCTGGATAAGAAGCTCGGTCGAACCGACGCCGAAGGGCACGACCAGCGCGCCGGTGGCCTCCAGCGTCATGTGATCGGTCAGCCCGCCCATCCACATCTGGTAATTCAGGCAATGCACCACCGTATGCTCCGCCGTCAGCCCCGCAGAGCGGTGACAGCGCCCGCCGACCTCCTGCGTCACCAGCGCGTCGCGGGCCGAGAGCGCGAGGTTCATCGCCTGACCCGTGGTGCCCGAGGTTCGATGCAGGCGGTTGGCGGTGCTGCGCGTGGCGGCGAGGTAGTCGCCGAAGGGCGGATGCTCGGCCTGCGAGATCCGCAGTTGCGATTTGTCGGAGAGCGGCAATTCGGGCAGGTCTCGCAGATCTTCGGGCGGCCTGCGTCCCTGCCAGAGCCTTTGGTAGAAGGCAGAATGCGCGGTGACATGGGCGCGCTGCGCCTGCCAGCGGCGTTCGATCTCGGGCTGCAGCTCCGCGCGGGAGAGTTTCTCGGCGCCGGGAATGGTGGTCATGCCGTCATCCCCCGGTCCCAGAGCAGCGAAAGCGTCTCCAGCACCGCATCGCGATCCTGCGATATCTCGATCAGGACCGGGTCCTTCGCCAGCAGAAGGTTGGAGAGGTATTGATCGACCATGCCCCCCAGCGCATAGGCGCGGCGCAGCAATTCGTCGCGCGGGGGGACCGCCGTGCCCTCCTGCCGCTGCCGGCGTTCGACGGAGGCGACCACCGCCTCGATCCATTCCCGGTTGAGCGTCTGAAACGCCGCCTGCGCCTCGGGGAAGCCGTCGGTCGGGTGGATCAAGCTGCGCATCAACCCGCTATTTCGCTCGAACAGACGGAGATAGGCGCGGGTCGCCGCGCGCGGCGCATCATGGCCTTCGCGTTCGCTCGCCGCCCTCATCGCCAGTTGAAGGAAGGCCACGAACGCCCGAAGCAGGCTGTCGAGCAGGGCGTTGCGATCCTTGAAGTAAAGGTAAAACGTGCCGTTCGAGACGCCGGCCGCCTTGCAGATTTCCGCGACGGTGAGGCCTTGCGGCCCGCTGTCTTGCAAAACCTTGCAGGCGGCGATTTGCAGCTGGGCGCGGGTGCGCTCTCCCTTCGGGCGTCCGGCGCTGGTCTTGGCAAGATGCTCCGGAAAAGAGAACACGGCGGCGTCCTGCGACGCATTTGCGAGGGTGGGGGTCACGTTCCGGCTCCAAAAATGAAACTGACGTCAGTTTTATATTTAGGGAGAGCAAACCCGTCAACGCTGACGTGACTCTGCGTTGAGTCGGGGTGGCGGTCTTAGATCCCAGAGGGCGCCAGATAGACCTCGCCGGGGCCAAAGGGGAGAAAGCGCTCCGCCGCGATCCCCGAGGCTGCGAGGCTACGACCCAGCAGGGCGGGCGGTTCCTCGCGCGGCTCGTCGGTCAGCTGGAATGTCCCCCAATGACAGCCAAGCGCCTGCGTGGGGCCGATATCGGTGAAGATGCGCACGGCTTCTTCGGGCGCGACATGCTGGGGATGCATGAACCAGCGCGGCTCATAGGCCCCGATCGGGATCACCGCGATGTCGGGCGCGCCGTGCCGGGCGCGGATATCGCGAAAGAGCGCCCCGTCGCCATAGCCGGTATCGCCCGCGAACCAGATCCGGCTCTGCGGCGTGTCGATCCAGAATCCGCTCCAGAGCGCCATGCGCCGGTCGCCGAGCCCGCGCGCCGACCAGTGGTTCGCGGGCGTCAGCGTGACCGAGACCTCGGAAGTCAGCGCGATGCGGTCGTGCCAATCCCCGGTCTCGATCTGCGCGTCGCGGACCGCTTTTCGCACCGTCGCATCGGTGCCCAGCGGCATAATCATCTTCGGGCGGTGGCGCTTATGCAGCTTGCGCAGCGTCACGGTGTCGAGATGGTCGTAATGGTTATGACTGATCAGAACCGCGTCGATGGGCGGGAGGTTGTCGAAGGCGATACCGGGCGCGGTGACGCGCCGGGGCCCGGCAAAGCGCAGCGGGCTCGCGCGCTCCGACCAGACCGGATCGGTCAGCAGGTTGAGCCCCGCGACCTGAATGAGAACCGAGGCATGCCCGACCATGGTCAGCCGCGCCGTGTCGCTGCGCTCGGGCGGGATGTTCGGCTCGACCGGGACATGCTTGGGCCAGCGCGCCCGCTGACCCTCGCGGTGCCATTTGAGAATGTCGCGAAAGGAGCGGTCGGTAGAGGGCTGGTCCTGCGGGTGAAACCGCTCGCCGTCGAAATGGTCCGTGACCGGGCCGGAATAGTAGCGGTTACGTGCCATCTCGTGCCTGCCTTTGTCTTTCGGGGAAGATTAGCGAACCGGACCCGGCCTGTCGCGTTCCGGGATATCAGCGCGCCAAGGCCTCGAGATGGGCCGCAGCCCCTTCCGCGAGCGCGGTCGGGTTATAGCCGCCCTCCAGACAGGAGACGATACGCCCCTCGCAACAGCGGCGCGCGACGCCCCGGATCGCATTCGTCAGCCACCAGTAATCGCCCGCGGTCCAGAGCAGCCCGGAGATATCGTCCTCGCGATGCGCGTCGAACCCGGCGGAGACGATGATCAGCTCCGGCTTGAAGGCCTCGAGCCGCGCCAGCCCGTCCTCCCAGGCCACCTTCATCTCGGAGGCGCCGCTCCCGCTGGCAAGCGGAAGGTTGAGCACGTTGTCATGCGCCCCGGTCTCCGAGCGCGCCCCGGTGCCCGGCCAAAGCGACTTGGGCTCCTGATGCGACGAGATGAACAGGCTGCGCGGCTCGTCCCAGAGGATATCCTGCGTGCCATTGCCGTGATGCACGTCGAAATCGAGCACCGCAACACGCGACAGGCCATGCCGTTCGAGCGCATGAAGCGCCGCAAGCCCGGTATTGCCATAGATGCAGAACCCCATCGCCCGCGTCCGCGTCGCATGGTGCCCCGGCGGGCGGGTCGCGACGAAGACGCGCTTGGCCTCGCCCGAGAGGACAAGATCGACCGCCTGCAAGGCACCGCCTGCGCCGAGACGGCTTGCACGGCGCGACCCGGGCGAGACATGGGTGTCCGAGTCGAGATCGGCATGTTCCTCACGCGCGAAGACCTCTTCGAGCGCTTCGAGATAGGCCGGATCATGGCCCAGCAGGAGGTCCTCGTCATTGGCCTCGCGCGCCTCGATGACGGGCAGCTCCATCTCGTCGATCAGTCCGCGCACCGTCTCGAGCCGCCACGGACGCTCGCGATGATGAGGCCCGGTATCGTGACCAAGGCAATCCGCATGGGTGATCGTGACGAAACTGCTCATGAAGCTCTCCAGAGAAGGGGCGTATCGGGGCTATAGGCGCGAGTCGGACCCCGCCGCACCGTTACTCGTCCGGTGCTGCCCGTTGCGAAGCTGCGTCAGCCTTGGGGAAATGACAAGCACCCCCAAGGACGGAAACGCGCTTCCGCCGTGACTTTGAAGGGACGTCGCCTAAACGCGGCGCATTGCTGTCAGCAGGGTGGCCCGATCAGAAACACGGGCGGCAGTTCGCGCGCGCGGCGCTCTGCCAGCCGTCGTTTCGCGGTGGCCAGCTTGACCTGCGTGACCTCGAGGCGCACCAGCGCCCGGCTGCGCGCGTCATAGAGCCGTCGTATCGGTGAACCCGGATTTCCGATCATTCCCGGACGACGGTCCGCGCTTGGCGGAAACCAGTCGTTCAAGGCCACAAGCGCGTCTCGCCACGCTCTGTCCGCCTCGATGTAACGCTCGAACGCAAGACGCAAAGCGCGGCGGCGCGTCGTGAGTTCCGGTCGCATTCTCTCTCCTCCCCAGAAGATTCGACATTCTCCAACTATAGCAGAAACGCGGCGAGTCGTCAGATTTTGCTGGGCTCCGCGGCGATCACCGTCTCGAACACGGTTTCGCGAGCAGGGCAGGAATTCCTTGTCTTGACGCTTTGGGGTTGCATTAAATGAACCATCGTTCATTTAATATGAGCGCCCCCATGGAGGATCGTTGGCCCGATGTGCCGGCGATGGGGTGTCAGAGGAGGAAATCATGCATAGCGAGACGAACCCGCACCCTGAACTCGGTGTGGCCCCGAAACGCGGTCTGGCCCATGTCGCCGGGCCGACCGATACCCCGCTGATCGAGGATACGATCCCGGCCGTACTGAAGCGCACCGCCGCGCGTTGGCCCGATCGCGAGGCCGCCATCTTCACCTCGGAAGGCATCCGCTGGAGCTGGGCGGAATTCGCGGCACGGGTCGATCGGCTCGCCTCGGGGCTGCTCGCGCTCGGTCTTCGCCATGGCGACCGGCTCGGCATCTGGTCGCCCAACCGCTCGGAATGGCTGCTGACGCAATTCGCGACGGCGCGGATCGGGGTGATCCTCGTGAACATCAACCCGGCCTATCGTCTACACGAGCTGGAATTTGCGCTACGCAAGACCGGTTGCCGGGGGTTGGTGCTGGCGGAGACCTTCAAGAGCTCGGATTACCTGTCGATGATCCAGCGCCTGCTGCCGGAGCTTGCGAAGAGTGAGCCCGGACAGCTGGAAACCATGAAACTGCCCGATCTGCGCGACATCATCACGATTGGCGAGACCCAGCATCCCGGATGCCATCGCTTCTCGGATGTCGAGGCGCTGGGCGAGGCGCAGGACCGCAGCGCGCTCGATCCGATCACCGCTCGGCTGGACCCGAACGAGCCGATCAACATCCAGTTCACCTCCGGCACGACCGGGTCGCCGAAAGGCGCGACGCTGACCCATCGCAAAATCGTCAACAACGCGCATTTCGTGACCGGCGCGATGTTGGCGACCGAAGCGGACCGCGTCTGCATCCCCGTGCCGTTCTACCACTGTTTCGGCATGGTGATGGGCACGCTGGGCTGCGTCACCAAGGGCGCGACCATTGTCGTCCCCAGCGAAGGGTTCGATGCCCAGAGCGTGCTGGAATGCGTCGCCGCCGAGCGCTGCACCGCGCTTTACGGCGTGCCGACCATGTTCGTCGCGATACTGGAGCATCCCGATTTCGCGAACCACGATCTGTCCTCGCTGCGCACCGGCATCATGGCAGGGGCGCCCTGTCCGATCGAGGTGATGAAGCAGGTGCAGTCGAAGATGCACATGTCGGAAGTGACCATCGCCTACGGGATGACCGAAACTGCGCCGGTGTCCTTCCAGTCGGCCACCGATACGCCTTTGGAAAAACGTGTCTCCTCGGTGGGGCTGGTGCAGCCGCATCTCGAGGTGAAGATCGTGCGCGAGGATGGCTCGCTTGCCAATGTGGGCGAGCAGGGCGAGTTGCTGACGCGCGGCTACTCGGTCATGTGCGGCTATTGGGGCGAGCCCGAGCGCACGGATGAGGCGCTCGATGCCGATGGCTGGATGCATACGGGCGATCTCGCCCGGATCGACAGCGAGGGCTATTGCAACATCACGGGCCGGGTGAAGGACATGATCGTACGCGGCGGCGAGAACGTCTATCCGCGCGAGGTCGAGGAGTTCCTCTACACCCATCCCGATATCAGTCAGGCGCAGGTCTTCGGCATCCCGGATCACAAGTTCGGCGAGATCGTCGCCGCATGGATCGTGCCGCGCAACGGGGCCGAGCTGACCGAGGACGCTATCCGCGCGTTCTGCCGCGACGAGATCGCGCATTTCAAGGTTCCGGCGGTGATCCGGTTCAAGGACAGCCTGCCGCTGACGGTCTCGGGCAAGCCGCAGAAATTCGTCATGCGCGATGCGATGATCGAGGAGCTGGAACTGGAAGTCGAGGCGACCGCCTGAGCCGTTTCAAGCGTTGCGAGCGTCGCGCGGGGTCTCCGCGCGGCGCTCTCTGCGTCAGGCTGCGTCCTTGGGTTTATGCGTTCCATTGAACCGCGCCCGCAGCGGCAACAGGCTCAGCGCTGCCGTCGTCGCAAAACCCGCCCCCGCCAGAAACGTCCATTGCGCGCCGCCGATTTCCCAAAGCGCCCCGGCCAGCACGCTTGCAATCAGAAGCCCCACGCCGGTCACGAGGTTGAACATGCCAAAGGCGGTGCCGCGCAGCTCTGCCGGGACCGCTTCGGCTACCAGCGCGGCCAGCAGCCCCTGGGTAAAGCCCATATGCATCCCCCAGAGCAGCACGCCGACCGCAAGCCCGCCGATCCCGCTGACCAGCGCCAGCGTCAGGTCCGCCGCGATCAACAGCCCCAGCCCGACCAGCAGCAGCCCGACGCGACCGACCCGGTCGGACAGCGCGCCCACCGGATAGGCGATCAGCGCATAGACCGCGTTCATGCCCACCAGAACCAGCGGCACCAGCATCACCGGAATGCCGTCGTCATTGGCGCGCAGGATCAGGAAGGCCTCGCTGAACCGGGCGAGGGTGAAGAGCGTCGCGACCACCACGACCCACCAGAACATAGGGCCCAGGAGCTTGAGTTCCGAACGGGCGAGGGGATTGCGCACGCGGCGTTGCGTGCGGGGATGGACAGGCTCTTTCACCACGAACAGGATCAGCCCGAGCGACAGGAAGGCCGGGATCACCGCGACCCAGAAGACCGAGCGGAAATCGTCCGAGAACAGCCACATCAGCCCGATCGCGGCGAGCGGCCCGAGGAACGCACCCACCGTGTCGAGCGATTGCCGCAACCCGAAAGCCGCACCGCGCATCTTGCCCGGCGCGAGGTCGGCGATCAGCGCGTCGCGCGGCGCACCGCGGATGCCTTTGCCCACCCGGTCGATGAAACGCGCGGCCACAAGCCAGTCGAATGTCGGCGCGAGCGGGAAGATCGGTTTCGTCACCGCCGCCAGCCCGTAGCCGAGCGCGGCCAGCTCCTTGCGGCGCCCGATGCGGTCCGACAGCGCGCCCGAGAAGACCTTGGTGATCGCGGCGGTGGCCTCGGCGATCCCTTCGATCACGCCCACCGCCAGCGCCGTCGCGCCAAGCCCGGTCATCAGATAGACCGGCAGCAGCGCGTGGATCATCTCGGAGGAGATATCCATGAAGAGCGACACGAACCCCAGCGCCCAGATGCCCACCGGCAATCCGCGTCCAAACTTGCCCGCTGGCGTGTCCTGTGCCTCTTGCGCGTCGTCCGTCATGTGCCTCCTGCGCGCGCCGTGAGGGGCTTACTGCCCGCGCGCCTGTGCCCTGCGATCATAAAGCGCGCGAATGAGCAAGGCCATCGCCCCTTCGAGGGGCAGCCAGACGAGACAATAGAGCCAGACCAGCAGCGCCGGCCCCCAGCCGATCGGCGTCTCGAAAAGCCCGTAAACCGCGATCAGCGTGCCCAGCAATTGCGTGGCCTCGGTCGTCGCGAACAGCCGCAGCGCCGGGAAGGGCCGACGCCAGAACCAGCTTTGGTGGCGCGTCACGAACAGCGTCATATGCCCCGAGACGAGAAGCTTGAGGAAGATGATCGTCTGGATCTGGTCGCGCGGCAGGCCGAGATAGGCATCGACGAACCAGAACAGCACGAAGGTCTCGATCACTCCGGTCACGCCCAGCGTCGCCGCCACCGTCAGCACGCGTCGCATGTCCCAGCGCACCGGGCGTGGCGAGACCGAGACATTGTCATAGGCGATCATCATGATCGGGAAATCGTTGAGCACCGCCAGCAGCACGATCATGATCGCGGTGACGGGGTAGAAATCGAAGATCAGGATCGAAAGCGTCATGAACAAGAGCACCCGGATCGTCTCGGCCACGCGGAAGGTGGCGTAGCTCGTCATCCGCTCGAAGATCCGGCGCGCTTCCTCGATGGCGGTGGTGATGATCGACAGCCCCTTGTCGGTCAGCACCAGATCGGCGGCGGCGCGCGCGGCATCGGTCGCCCCGCTCACCGCGATCCCGGCATCGGCCTTGCGCAGGGCAGGGGCGTCGTTCACCCCGTCCCCGGTCATCGCGACGATGGAATGCCCGGCCTGCAGCACCTCGACGATGCGGAACTTGTGCTCGGGCAGGACGCGCGCGAAACCATCGGCGGCGCGGACATTGGCCTCCACCGTGGCCGGGTCGCCATCGAGCAACTGGCCCGCCGGGTAGATTTTCTGGCCAAGGTCCAGCTTGCCCGCGATCTGGCGCGCAATCGCCTCGTGGTCGCCGGTGATGATCTTGACGTCGATCCCCATGTTGCGGGCCTCGGCGATGGTGCTCGCGGCATCGGGGCGCGGCGGGTCGATGATCGGCAGCAGGCCGAGGAATTCCCAATCCTGCCCGGCGCGCTTCTGTGCGGCCCCGAGCGCGCGGTAGCCCTGCTGCGCAAGGGTTTCGACCTCGTCCTCCACCGCCTTGCGCGCGTCATCTGTGAGGGCCGCAAGCTCGACGATCACCTGCGGCGCACCTTTCGCGACCTGCCAGCGATCGGCCTCGTGCCGCACCTCCGCCTCGCTGCGTTTGCTGACCGGGTCGAACGGGGTGAAGCTGAGCGTCTCGATGGCGTCGAATGCAATGCCCTCCGCCGCCGCCAGCACCGCCTTGTCGATCGCATCGGGCGCGTCGCGGTCGCAGGCAAGGGCGGCTGCGCGCAGCAGATCGTCGACCGCGACACCGTCTGCCGGGCGCGGGTCCTCGACGGTCAGCTCGTTCAGGGTCAGCGTCCCCGTCTTGTCGGAGCACAGCACATCGACGCCCGCCAACTCCTCGATCGAGACCAGCCGCGAGACGATCGCCTTCATCCGCGCGAGACGCTCCGCGCCCACCGCCATCGTCACCGACAGAACCGTGGGCAAGGCCACCGGGATCGCCGCCACCGTCAGGATCAGCGCGAACTGGATCACCTCGAGCGGCGGGTTGTGCCGCTGGAAGGAGACGATCACGATCATCGCCACCAAAACCAGCGCCGCCGCGATCAGGAAATTCCCGATCTGCATCACGGCTTTCTGGAAATGCGATTTGCCGTTCGTGGTCTGCACGAGCGAGGCGGTGTGGCCGAAATAGGTCTCCATCCCGGTCGCGGTGACTTCGCCCGTCATCTCGCCCAGCTTCACGACCGAGCCGGAATAGGCGCTGTCACCGACCGCCTTGTCTACGGGCAGCGACTCGCCCGTCAGCGCCGCCTCGTCGATGGAGAGATACTTGCCTTCGAATAGCGTCAGATCAGCCGGGACGATCTGGCCGATCGACAGCCGCACGATATCGCCGGGCACCAGATCGCGCGCGGCGATCTCCTGCCATTGCCCGTCGCGTTTCACGCGGGCGCTGGGGGCCAGCTGCGCCTTGAGCGCTGCGATGGCCGAACTCGCCTTGCTCTCTTCCTTGAAGCCCACGGCCGCGTTGAGCAGCAGCATCACAAAGATCACAGCGAAATCGGACCAGTCGCGCAGCACGAGCGACAACAGCGCCGCCAGTTCGATCAACCACGGGATCGGCCCCCAGAAATAACCCGCGATCCGTTGCAGCAGGGTTTTCTCGTCGCTTTGGAGCGCATTCGGACCGTATCGCTCGAGCCTCTGTGCCGCCTCTGCCGCGCTCAGACCTGTCTTGCGGTCCGTTTGCGGCACATCCTGCGTCATCGGTTCAGCGACGGTCTGATCCATTGTGCGAGTCTCCAGCTTTGGCCCCGAGCTTTCCGAGCCACTGGCCGATTTCCAGCCAGACATTCGAGAGGGTATGGCTGCCCATGAAGAGGCCGATATGCCCGCCCTCGACGAGGCGGCTCACGATATCCTTGCGCGGCGTGCCGAGCAGCGTCTCGGCCGCAAACACCTGTTCGCGCGTGGTGATGTCGTCCGCCTTGCCTGCAAGCAGGAAAGCCGGGCAGGTGATCGCGCCCAGATCGAGCTTGCGCCCGAGGCCCACGAACTCGCCCTTGGCGAACAGGTTCTGTTTGAACAGCAGGTCGATCGCCTGCAGGTAATAGCGCCCCGGCAGGTCGATGGGGTTCTCGTACCAGCTCTCGAACCGCTCGGTGCGTTTCATGAAATTGCGGTCGTCGATATGCTCGTAGAGATCGACGAACTTGCCGAAATACTGCTGATCGGCATGCATGTTCTTCCAGCCGGTGAGCATGAACCGCCCCGGCATCCGGCCCTCACCGGCGTCGACCATCTCCTGATAAGCCGAAAGCGGCATCTCATGGGCGAGCTTGCGGATCGGCCCGTGCCCGGCATCGGTGTCGATGGGCGAGCCCGCCAGCACGAGACCCGCGACTTTCTCGGGGAAGCGCGCGGCATACATCGCCGACATCCAGCCGCCCTGACACAGCCCTACCAGCATCACCCGCCCGCCGAGCTCATCGACCGCGACATTGATCTCGGCGAGATATTTGTCGATGTCGAAATCGCGCATCTTCGGCGTCGCGCTTTTCCAATCGGTGCAAAGGACGCGACCGAGACCTGCATCCAGAAGTGTCTCGATCAGGCTCTGGCTCTTGGCGTAATCCGCGATGGTCGAGGAATGCCCGGCATAGGGCGCATCGACGATCACCGGAATGCCGCCGCCCGTGCCGCCGAAATCGCGTAGCCGCATCGTGTCGAGATCGAGCAGAACGTCGTTCTTGGTGGCCCATTTCGGATCGGGCGGGTGCGTGATCTTCGCCGCCTCGTCGAGATAGGTCAGCCCTTTCTCGACCGCGTCGAGCCCGATCTTCTGCCATTCCATCGCCGCCGCCATCGGCCAGAAGAAGGGAACGCTGTGTTCGTAGGTATTCTTGGCATCGCTCATGTTCGACACTCGCAAGACGCTTTGGTGCACAGATGCACTCTTTTGAGACCCCAAGGCCCGTTAGAATGCAAGCGCAGCGAAGCCCGAGCGCGCGAACGTGAAGCTTATGTGTGGATCGGTGAGGCGGTTTTGGCGGCGGGTGACGCTTTCTTAATCCGTGCTCAGAAGCGCCGTGACCAGCGCGCTGGACGGGTCGGACAGCTCCTCGATCACGTCGAAATGGTGCCGCCCGTAGGCCGCGACCAGATCGACCGAGGGCCAGTGCTCGGCGAGCAGGGACGACTGGCGCAGGAATTCCGGCCGCTCCGCCGCGCCGACCCATACGGTGACCTTCACGCCGGGGCGCAGCTTCAGCAGGGCGGGGCTCTCGCTCGCGGCGATCTCGGGCGTGATCCCCAGCCGCGCGTTCATCGAATGCATCTGCAGCGGACGCAGATCATGCACGCCGCTCACCGAGATCACCCGCCGGATGCGCGCTGCGGTTTCGTCGGAGAGCGCGCTGCCCTCGGACACCGAGCGCGTTACCAGATGCCCGCCCGCAGAATGGCCGACGAGATGGATCGGGCCCTCCACGAGCCCCGCCGCGTGATCGATCGCCCGTGCGATCTGCTGCGCGATGCCGGGAATGCTGTTTTCCGGGGCGAGCGTGTAGCCGGGCAGGGCGACGGTCCAGCCCTGCGACAGCACGCCCTCTGCCAGATGGGACCACATGTCCTTGCTGAATTTCAGCCAGTAGCCGCCATGCACGAAGACCACGAGCCCCTTGGACGCGCCTTCGGGGCGGAAGAGGTCGATCTTTTCGCGGGGCGCTTCGCCATAGGCGACCTCGCTCATCCGATCGGCATGGCGCGACCGGAATTCGGCGGCGCGCTTGGCCCAGAGATCGGGGTAACTGCTGCCATTCTCGATATAGCCGCCGTTCTCGAAAGCGTCTTCCCAGTCGATCCCGCTCAGGTCTTCCATGTTCCCTCCCGCTCGTTTCGCGTCCCATTTGGAGACAGAGCATATAGCGCGGGATATTGCGAGGGCATGGTTGCGCAGGTAGCGTGCGCCCGAGCCGAAACTTTCGTGATCCACCAGCCGATTGCCGGGTTTCGAGACGCGCTTTCGAGCCGTGAGAACAAGAGGAAAATGACCATGCCGAACCTGCCGAGAAAGCATCTTTTCGATCTGCCCGAGGGGGTGATCTATCTCGACGGGAATTCGCTGGGGCCGCTGCCGCGCGGCGTGGCGGAGCGGCTGGAGAGCTGCGCGCGCGACGAGTGGGGGCAGATGCTCATCCGCGGCTGGAACGAGGCGCACTGGATGGATCAGCCCGCCCGCGTCGGCAATAGGATCGGTCGGCTGATCGGCGCGCCGGAGGGCTCGGTCGTGCTGGGCGATACGCTCTCGATCAAACTCTATCAGGCGCTTGCCTCTGCGCTGGAAATGCGGCCAGACCGCAAGGTGATCCTGTCGGACAACGGCAATTTTCCGACCGATCTCTACATGGCGGACGGGCTGATCCGCTCGCTGGGGCGCGGGCACGAGCTGCGCACACCCGCGCCCCAGGACGTGGCCGACGCGATCACCGAAGAGGTCGCGGTGGTGATGCTGACGCAGGTCGATTACCGCACCGGTCGGATGCACGATTTCGAGGCGATCACCCGCAAGGCCCACGCGGTCGGCGCGGTGATGATCTGGGATCTCGCCCATAGCGCGGGCGCGGTGCCGGTCGACATGACGGCGAACGGGGCCGAATTCGCCGTCGGCTGCACCTACAAATATCTCAATGGCGGCCCCGGCGCCCCGGCTTTCATTTATGTCCGCCCCGACATCGCCGACACAATGCGCCCTGCGCTGAGCGGCTGGCTCGGCCATGAGGCGCCCTTCGCCTTCGATCTCGACTATCGCCCCGGCCGCGCAGTCGAGCGGATGCGCGTCGGCACGCCGCCGGTCCTGCAGATGACCGCGCTCGAAGAGGCGCTCAAGGTCTGGGACGGGCTGACGATGGCGGAGGTGCGCGCGCGTTCCGTCGAGCTGTCGGAGCTGTTCATCCGCGAGGTCGAGGCGCGCTGCCCCGAGCTGACGCTGCTCAGCCCGCGCGACCCGGAGGCGCGGGGAAGCCAGGTGTCGTTCGGTTTCGCCGACAGCTACGCCGTCGTTCAAGCCCTGATCGCGCGCGGGGTGATCGGAGATTTCCGCGCGCCCGATGCGATGCGCTTCGGCTTCACGCCGCTTTACCTCGACGAGGTCGACGTGACGCGCGCCGCTGAAATCCTCGGCGAAGTGATGGCGCAGCGGGCCTGGGATACCCCTGCGTTCAAGGCGCGCGGGCGGGTGACTTAACCGGACTTATTCGAGCGGCCGTCAGCCCGGCGTCGTGAACTCTGCGACCAGTTCGCGGATCAGGTCGCGCAGCCAGACATGGCCCTGATCCCGGCGCAGATGCGGGTGCCAGGCGATCTGGCTGGGGAAGGTGCCGAGGTTTATCGGCACGGGAACATCGCGCAACCGGTAGGGCCCGGCGGCCATCGCGGCGACCCGCGCGGGCACGGTGGCGATCCCGCCCAGACGTGCGACCGCAGGTGCGGCGGTCAGGAAATGCGTGACCACGACAGCCGTGTTCCGGTGCAGACCCGTCGCCTCGGTGCGTTTGTGAACCCCGGTGCGCCACTTGCCGGGCGGGGCGACGACGACATGCGGCAACGTCTCATAGAGGTTCAGGTCGAGCGACGCGCCCTCGGGTAAAGCCTGTGGGGCCACGATACAGCGGAACCCGTCCTCGAACAGGTCGGAGACCACGAGATCCTCGGGCGGGGAGTCGAACCGCCCGACCGCCAGATCGAAGGCCCGCCCGGCAAGCGCGCGAGGATCCAGATCGGGCCCGATGGGCGAGATTTCGAGACGCGCCGACGGGGCCCTGTCGGCAAAGGTCGCCGCGAGTTCCGGCGCGAGAACGATCTCGGCATAGGGCCCCAGCAACAGCCGGAAGCGGCGCGTGGTGCGCGCCGGATCGAAAGGCTCGGCGGCGCGGAAGGCCTGTTCCAGCCGCTCCAGCCCGGCGGCGATGTCGGGCGCGATCTCGAGCGCCTTCTCGGTGGGCTCCACCCCGTAGCGGGCGCGCAGGAATAGCTCGTCACCCAGCGCCGCACGCAGACGTGACAGCGCCGCGCTCACGGTGCTCTGGGATTGGCCGAGCCGTTGGGCCGCGGCGGTGACATTGCGTTCTTCCATGACCGCATGGAACACGCGCAAAAGCGATACGTCGGGTGTCATGTCTCCAGAATATCGATTTCTGACGTTGTCTGCATCAATTTCTCGATCAGTGAACGCAACCTATCTCTGTTGGGACGCGTTGACGGCCCGAGACGAACAGGACCGGAAATGCCCTGAAACGCACAACGAAGGAGGCCAAACCCATGGCACGTATTCTTATTCTTTCGACCGCAGCTGATGCCCTTGGCGACACCGGCAAAAAGACCGGCGTCTGGTACGAGGAATTGGCGACGCCCTATTACGCCTTTCTCGATGCAGGCCACGAGGTGAAAGTGGCCACGATCGGCGGTCGTTCGATCCCGATCGACCCGAATTCCGACGTGACCGGCGACGACGCCCCGGCCTCGGTGACGCGCTTCCGGGATGACGCCGACGCCAAGGCGGTTCTGGAAAACCCGTCGCGGATCGAGGACGAGGATATAACTTCCTATGATGCGCTCTACATCCCCGGCGGCCATGGTGCGATGTATGACCTCGCCGAGAGCGATATCTCCGCGAAGGCGATTAGCACCGCCTGGGATGGCGGCAAGATCGTCGCCTCGGTCTGTCACGGTCCCGCAGCCTTCGACAAGGTCGTGGACAAGAACGGCGACTCCATCGTGAAAGGCCGCAAGGTTTCGGCCTTCACCGATAGCGAGGAGCGCGGTGTGGGTCTTGCCGAAGCGGTGCCCTTCCTGCTGGAAACCCGCCTGCGCGAGCTTGGCGCGAAGTTCGAGAGTACCGACGACTGGCAGCCCCATGCGGTGGCCGACGGGCGTCTGGTGACCGGCCAGAACCCGGCCTCGTCCGAGGCGGCTGCGAAAGAAGTGCTGGCCCTGCTGGGCTGATTTTGAGAGGCGCCGCCCGGTCCGGGTGGCGCCATCTTCGTTCCCACCAAATTCAAAGAGGCTGACATGTCGAAAATCATTCTCATCACCGGCGCCTCCACCGGGATCGGCGAGAGCTGCGCGCGCCATGCGGTCGAAGCGGGTCACAAGGTGGCGCTGGCCGCGCGGTCCGAGGAGAAACTCGAAGCGCTCGTCAAAGATCTGGGTGCAGACAACGCCCTCGCGCTGCCCACCGATGTCACGGACCCAGAGGCTCAGGAACGCATGGTCGCGCGTGCGGTCGAGCATTACGGACGTCTCGACGTGGTGCTGGCCAATGCGGGCGTCGGCGCTTCGGCGCGCGGGACCGAGGCCGGATCGGTCGAGAGCTTCCAGAAGATGATCGAGGTGAACTGCCTCGCCGTGACCTACACCGCGAAATTCGCGCTGCCGCATCTGCGCGCCTCGAAAGGGCATATGGTGCTGACCGGCTCCAAGGCGTCGCAGGGCGCGATGTTCGGTTCGGTCTATTCGGCGACCAAGTGGTTCATCCGCGGCTATGCCGACAATCTCGGTGAGGAACTCGGCGAGGCGGGCGGCCGCGTCACCTGCCTGCATCCGGGCATGGTCGACACGCCGTTCTTCGACGAGGCGAAACCGGATGCGCTGCGCCCCGACGATGTCGCGCGGGCTTTCCTCTTCGCGATCGACCAGCCCGATCACGTTCTGATCCCGCATCTGCCGGTCTACCCCAAACCGAAGACGGATTGATCCGGGTGGGCCGCGTCTGCGGCGATCCGACATTGAAAGGAGCCGACCCCAGGGCCGGCTCCTTGCTGTTTCGCCCCTCTGAGAGCCCGGCTCAGATCGGGTAATGCTGTTTCGGGTCCTCGATGGTGATCCAGCGCAGATCGGTGAATTCGGCAATGGCCGCGCGCCCGCCGAACCGCCCGTAGCCCGAGGCCTTGACCCCGCCGAAGGGCATCTGCGGCTCGTCGCCCACCGTCGGGCCGTTGATATGGCAGATCCCGGTTTCGAGCCGGTTCGCCAGCGCCATCGCACGCGAGACGTCGGCGCTGAAGATCGCGCTCGAGAGGCCGTATTCGGTGTCGTTGGCGACTTTCAGCGCCGCTTCGTCGCCCTTCACGCGGATGATCGATTTGACCGGGCCGAAGCTCTCCTCGGCATAGATGCGCATGCCTTCCGCGACCCCGTCCAGCAGCGTGGCCGCGACGATCGTCCCCTCGCGCGACCCCCCGGCGACAAGTTTCGCGCCTTTGCCGGTCGCGTCGGCGATCAGGGCGTCCATCTTCTCGGCCGCCGCCTCGGAGACAAGCGCCCCCAGCGCCACCTCGCCACGCGGATCGCCCGCGGGCAGGGCACTGGCGCGTGCGGCGAGCTTTTCGACGAAAGCGTCGGCCACTTTCTCGTCGACGATGATCCGCTCGGTCGACATGCAGATCTGGCCCTGGTTCATGAAGGCGCCGAAGATCGCGGCATTCACCGCCCCGTCGAGATCGGCATCGTCGAGCACGATCAGCGGCGCCTTGCCGCCCAGCTCCAGCAGCGAGGGCTTCAGATGTTCGCCCGTAAGCCGTCCGATGATCCGGCCGACGGCGGAAGAGCCGGTGAAGTTCACATGCTTGACCGCGGGATGCGCGATGAGCGCCTCGACGACATCGGCCGCGTCCTCGGGGGCGTTGGTCACCACGTTGAGCGCGCCCTCGGGAAGTCCGGCTTCCGCGAAACATTCCCCGATCAGGCGATGCGTCGCGGGACACATTTCGGAGGCTTTCAGCACCACCGTATTGCCGCAGGCAAGCGCCATCGCGACCGCCCGCGTGCCGAGGATGACCGGCGCGTTCCACGGCGCGATTCCGAGGCAGACGCCCTTGGCGCGCGCAACGCCCATCGCCATCGTGCCGGGCTTGTCGGAGGGGATGATCTCGCCGCCGATCTGGGTGGTCATCGCCGCAGCCTCGCGGATCATGCCTGCCGCGAGATGGACGTTGAACCCGGCCCAGGGCCCGGTCGCGCCGGTCTCGGTGATCATCGCCTGGATGAACTCGTCGGCTCTAGCCTCCATCACGTCAGCGGCTTTCGACAGGATCTTGCGTCGCCCGTTCGGCCCGGTCGCGGACCAGCCGGGAAAGGCGCGCGCGGCAGAGGCCACGACCGCCTCGACATCGTCACGGCCCGCGGCAGCGGCGCGGGTGGCGACCTCGCCGGTCACCGGATCGATCCGGTCGAAACTTGCGCCCGAGGCGGCAGGGGCGGAGGCCCCGTCCAGCAGCATTCCGATCTCTTTCATGGGTAGTCTCCTCCTCGATTTCTGTCGCATTTGCGGAGTACCGCGCGCGCCCGTCGGGTGTCGCGTCTTCCCCGGCAATCACAGCGATAGTCCGGGCACCGAGGTGCGGATTGCAAGGGGGGATGACGTCACAAAAGCCGCAGCGGTGGAGGCAGCCTCCAGGCGGAGAGCGTCAGGCCGACGCTCTCCGACCCAGATCGGGCGAAGACCTCGGTCAGACGCGCAACGCGTCGACGGGGTGCTCGACAGAGGGGGCCGTCTCCTCGGGCTCGGGATCGGCGGTGCGGATGCCGAAATCCTCCAGCACGGCGAGGATCGCAGGGGTCACGAAGAGCGACAGCACCGTCGCCGCGCTCAGACCGAAGGCGAGGCTCGCCACGATCGGGCGCAGGAATTGCGCCTGCGTCGAGGTTTCCAGCAAAAGCGGGCCAAGCCCGACCACAGTCGTCAGCGAGGTCAGGAAGATCGCGCGGAAGCGGTCGCGCACGGCCTCCTTCCCGGCCTCGAGCATCGGGGTTCCGGTCGCACGTCTCTCGCCGATGAACGCGTCGAGCAGGATCGCGTCGTTCACCACCACGCCCGCCAGCGTCGCCAGCCCCACGAGGCTCGGCAGCGAGAGCGGAAGGCCAAGCAGCACATGCCCCCACATCACGCCGATCAGGCTGAGCGGGATCGTCGCGATCACCGCGACCGGGCGGATGAAGCTGCCCATGTAGAAGGCCAGCAGCAGGTAGACCCCGACCGCGCCCGCCGTCATGAAACGCACGAGCGACGCCCCGGTGGTCGCGGTGTCCTGTTCTTCGCCCAGAACCTGCACTTTCACGTCGGGGCGCTTTTGCGCCAGTTCGGGCAGGTAATCGGCCCGCATCGCCGCCATCAGCTCGCGCGAATTGGCCCGCGTCGGGTCGATCGTGCCCTGCACCGAGACCGCGCGTTGCCCGTTCACATGGGTGATCGTGGTGTAGCCGCGTGTCTCGCTGACCGTCGCCACGGCCGAGAGCGGCACCAGCGCGCCGTTTTTGCCGGGCACCCGCAGTGCCAGAACATCGCCGATAGCGCGCCGCTCAGAGGGCGCGAGCCGGGCCACGATATCGACCTGACCGCGCGCATCGGCGAAGCTGACGGCGCTGTCGCCACGGAAGGCCGCGCGTAGCTCACCCGCCAGCGCAGCAGGCGTCACGCCCAGCAGGTTGGCCACCGCCGGTTTCATCCGCACCACCAGCTCGGGCTTGCCCGGCTGCAGATCGAAGGTCACATCGCGCACCCCGTCGAAGCCGCGGAAGAAGCGGCGCAGCTCGCGCGCGGTGGTTGCCAGTTCGCCAAGATCCGGGCCGGTGACGAGCAGATCGATCGGCTTGCCTCCCGCACCGCGCTCCTTGTCGGTGATCCGGAAGGCGGCCATGTCGGGCATCTTGCCGACCAGCTGCTTCCAGCGGTCGAGCACCGTGCCGACATCGGTGGTGCGCGTCCCTGCGGGCAGAAGCGAGGCGCTCACCGTGGCCATGTTCGGCCCCGTGGTCGGGCTGTCGGCATTGCTGCCATAGGTGATGGTGTAGCTTCTGACGAGGGGCTGGCCGTCCGGCTGAGCGGGGCTCAGCTCGGCATCCATCTCCTTGAGCGCCTTGACGACCTTGCTCACCCGCGCCTCGGTCAGCGAGAGCGGCGCGCCCGCGGGCAGCAGAAGCCGCGCCTCGACCGTGTCGCTCTCCAGCGTCGGGAAGCTCTGGTATTTCAGGAAGCCCCCGGTGAAGGGCGCGACCGAGAGCGACACGAGCAAGATCGCAAGCCCAAGCGTCAGATAGCGCCAGCGAAGAGCGACCCCGGCAAGCGGGACGATGACACGGTCGCGCAGCCGCTCGAAGACGCCGTTGACCGCGCGTTGCACGGGGCCGGGGCGCATGTCGTGTTTCAGCGAGTGGCGCATATGGGCGGGCAGGATCAGGAAGGCTTCGATCAGGCTGACCGTCAGCGTGATCAGCAGCACGATCGGGATGTATTTCAGCAGCGCGCCGATATTGCCGGTCAGGAAGCTGAGCGGCCCGATCACCATCGCGGTCGTCAGGAAAGACGCCAGAACGCCGGGAAAGACCTGCATCGTGCCTTTGACGGCGGCGACACGGGCGGGCTCTCCCGTTTGTCGCCGGCGCACGATGTTTTCCGAGATCACGATCGCATCGTCCATCAACAGACCGGTGGCGACCAACAGCGCCACCATCGTCATCATGTTGATCGTGTAGCCGAGGAACTGCATCGCGAAGATCGCGCCGAGGAAGCTGATCGGCAGGCCCATCGCGACCCAGAAGGACATGCGCAGCCCGAAGAACAGCCACATCGCGACGAGCACGAGGATCAGGCCCTGCAGCCCGTTGACCCCAATGATGCGCAGGCGCTCGACGATGTTGCGCGTGGAATCCGCTGAGATCGCGAGCTGAATATTGCCCGGCGCCTCGGCCTGCGCCTGTGCCATCTCGCGATCGAGCGCGGCCCGCACCCGCAGCGCATCCTGCGAGGCGGTCTTCTGGACCGAGACGATGGCGGCGCGCTTGCCGTCGAAATAGGTGGCCTGCGAGGGATCGGCGAAGCCTTCGCGGATCGTCGCGACATCGCCCAAGCGCACCTCGCCGCCCGCGGCACTGCCCGCAATCGGGATCTGCGCAAGCTCGGCAGGCGTGCGCCTCTCGCCGAGGAAGCGGATCGCCACCTCGCCCGAGCGCCCCTCGAGCGAGCCCGCGGGCATGTCGAGGCTGTAGCGCGCCAGCGTCGCACCGACAGAGCCCATGTCGAGCCCGAAGCGCTCCAGCGCGGCGCGGTCGAATTCGATCGCGATCTCGCGGTCGGAGAAGCCGTTCACCGAGACCAGCGAGATTGCCGGATCGGCGCGCAGCTGATCGGCGAAGCTCTGGGCATAGGCGTAGAGCACCGCCGGATCGTCCGGCCCGGTCACCGCCACCGACGAGACCGAGGCGGTGCGCTCGACGATCTGCACCACCGGATCGTCGGCCTTGTCGGGGAAGGAATTGATCCCGTCCACCGCATCCTTGATGTCGTTGTAGAAGCGCGTCATGTCCGCACCCTCGATCATCTCCGCAGTGATCTGGGCGCTGTTGTCGCGCGCAAGACAGGTCAGTTTCGCAAGGTTCTCGACCCGCGTCAGGACCGGATCGGTCACGGTGCAGATGCCGGTCTCGACCTCCGAAGGCGCGGCGCCGGGATAGGTGATGCGGACCGAGACATCCGAGGGTGGCGTCGCCGGGAAGGTGTCGCGCTGCAGGCTCGGCAGCGCCATCAGCCCGAGCCCCGCAATCGCGATCATCGCGATATTGGCCGCCGTGCGATGGCCAGCGAAAAGCGCGATCATTGCGCATCTCCCGCAGGCTTGGCGGCGCTGTCTCCGCTCGGTGCGGCGTCGCCTTCGGGCGCGGCCCCCTTGCCGCCCCCGCCACCTCCGCCGCCACCGCTTCCCGGTTGCGGGCTCGTGGCCGTCTGGCCGAGCGCCTCGGCGGCAATCTCGGCCTTGCGCGCCTCATCCTCGGTCGCCTTGACCGTCATGCCCGGCACGGCGATCGAAGGATCGGTGACGACCAGCTTGTCGCCCGCCTTGAGGCCCTGCGCGATCACCGCCAGATCGCCCGAGACGAAGCTGGTCTTCACCGCGCGCTTCTCCAGCGTGCCATCTTCCGCAACGACCATCGCACTCCCGCCCGCGACCGCCTCGGCGGGAACGACGAGCAGGCTCTGCTTCGGCGCGGCGAGTTCCACCGCGACGACCATGTTGCGCCGCAGGGGTGGGCGCTCGCCCGCCTGCGCCTGACCCAGTGGATCGTCGACGCGCACCACGACGGGCGCGCTTTGCGTGGTCTCGTCGATCGCCTCGCCCATCCGCTCGACCTTGGCCTTCCAGACAATGGGGTGCTCGGGCTCGGGCAGGGTGACGCGCGCCTTTAGATCGGTGACCTTGGTGCCGTCGCCCGCGAGCCGGAGCAGGGGGCCCATCCGCCCGATCGGGAATTGCGCCGAGATATCGACCGCCGCGACGCCTTCGCCGCTCAGTAGAACCTGACCGCGATTGACATATTGGCCCAGATCCGCGTCCAGCGAATTGACCCGCAGCTCGAAAGGCGCCGTGATCGTCGAAAACCCGATGGACCGGTCGATCGTCGCCGCCTGCGTATCGAGCACCTCGCGTTCGGCCTCGTTCAGCTTCAGCTGGCTTTCGAGATCGGTCACCTTGGTCTGCGCAGTCAGCTGCTGGCGGCGCGCCGCGTCGAGCTGGGGCTGGGTGATCCGGCCCAGGTCGTGCAGCGTCTTCTGGCGGTCGAGCTCGTCCTGGGCCAGCGCGAGGTCGGAGCGCGCCAGCTCGAGGCTCGTGCGCACCGTCTCATCCTTGACCTTGGAGGCCGCGACCTGCGCCTCGAGACTGGCGCGCTGCAGTTTCAGATCGCTGTCGTCGATGGTGAAAAGCGGGGTGTCCTTGGCCACGATATCGCCCGGCGCGAGCGGCTTGGCGATGTCGCGGATCTCTCCCTCGATCCGCGCGACGGCGCGCCACTCGCGCACCGGCGCGACCGTGCCATAGCCGGTGACGCGCGGGATCATCTCGATGGGCGCGAGCGTGATCACCCGCACCAGCGTCGCCGGGCGGTTCGCCTCGCTCGGGCTGGGCAGAGATTTCAGATCGCCCGCAAAAACGATCGCCGCCACACCGAGTGCGGTCGGCACCGCCACCATCGCGAGCCGTGCGAGGCCCGTACCAATTCCAACCATGACGTCCCTCTTCGAGCATGTCTTTTGACTACTTATGCAAACCTTGGCGCGTCGGGCTAGCGCAAATGTGACGCACCCCTGAAAGGCCCCGTGGCCAGGCCGGGGCGTCGCATGCGGCTGGTGGGTCGGGAGAGGCTTGGCGGGCGCGGGTCGGGCCCTACCTCAGGCAGGATCACGTCTCGAGACACGCACAGACATCAGTCAGGGAGCCAGACCAGCCATGAAATATCCTCTCATCGTGGCCGCCGCGGTCTTCGGGGGCGCGCTCGCCTCCGCCGCGCAGGCCGATATCACCGTCTCCTCCAAGATCGACACCGAAGGCGGTCTCTTGGGCAATATCATCGCACTGTCGCTGGAAAATGCCGGGATGCCGGTCGAACGGCGGTTGCAGCTGGGCGGCACGCAGGTCGTGCGCAAGGCGATCCTCGCGGGCCAGATCGACATCTACCCCGAATATACCGGCAACGCGGCTTATTTCTTCAACGAGGCCGATAGCGACATCTGGAAGGATGCCACGAAGGCGCATGACCGCGCCGCCGAACTGGACAAGCAAAACGACATCACCTGGCTCGACTCCGCGCCTGCCAACAACACCTGGGCGATTGCGGTGACGGGCGCGCTCGCCAAGGCGAACGACCTCACCACCATGTCCGATTTCGGCAAATGGGTGTCGAATGGCGGTGACGTGAAGCTCGCGGCCTCGACCGAGTTCGTCTCGTCTCCCGCCGTGCTGCCCGCGATGCAGAAGGCCTACGGGTTCAAGCTGAGCCCCGATCAGACCGTGGTTCTGTCGGGCGGTGACACGGCGGCGACCATTCAGGCAGCGGCGCGCGGCACCTCGGGCGTGAACGCGGCGATGGCCTATGGCACCGATGGCGGTGTCGGCGCGGCGGGGCTCGTCGTGATGGAAGACGACAAGGGCGTGCAGCCGGTCTACGAGCCCACCCCGATCGTGCGCGACGCGGTGCTGAAGGAATACCCGAAGATCCCCGAGGTGCTGAACCCGATCTTCGACAAGCTCGACATGCAGACGCTGCAAAAGCTCAACGGTCGTATTCAGGTCGGCGGTGAGCCCGCCGAGGCGGTCGCGAAGGACTACCTGACGCAGATCGGAGTGCTGAACTGACTGCGGCGGCGCGCAAACGGGCGGGCACAGGCTCCGCGATGGCGGGGCTGTCGCCGCCCGGCGTGCTGTTCGCGGTGCTGGGTCTGGCCGCGATCTTCGCGCCCTTCATGACCTTGGCGGCGAACCGGATCGTCGCGGGCGAGGGCCGGGCGCTCTGGACCCTCGCCGCGCCGCAGATCACGGGGCCGGGGATCGCGCTGATGCTGCTGGGGCTTGCCTTGGGGCTGCCCGCCGCGCGGCCGTATCTGCGCATCGCGGGGGCTGCGCTTGGCCTTGCGGGGCTGGTTTGGCTACTGGTCCTCGGCGCGTCTTCCCTGCTTGCAGAGGCGGGAGAGTATGCCCGCGTCTCTCCGGCGGCGGGCTTCTGGTTCCTGCTGGTGGTCTTCGCGCTGATGATGGCCGATGCGCTTTCCGCGCTGTCGCCGGGGCCTGCCGCGCGGGCCGGGCTTCTGGTTCTGGTGCTCGCGCTGGTCGGCGCGCTGCTGTGGTCGGGCGCGCTGAGCGATCTGTCGATCGCGCAGGAATTCGCGAGCCGCAAGGACGCCTTCTATAGCGCCAGCCTGCGCCATCTGGGCCTTGCCTTCGGCTCGCTGCTGGCGGCGGCGGTGATCGGCCTGCCGCTCGGCGTGATGTCCCACCGCAACGCCGGGCTGCGCCGCGCTTTGCTGCCGGTGCTGAGCTTCCTTCAAACGATCCCCTCGCTCGCGATGTTCGGGATCATGATCCCGGTGCTGAGCTGGCTGAGCGGCGTCATCCCCGGCGCCCGCGCGATCGGCATCGCCGGGATCGGCTTCGCGCCGGCCTTCCTCGCGCTGACCCTCTATTCGCTGCTGCCGGTGGTCGCCAATGTGCTGGCCGGGCTGCGCACCGCGCCCGCCGCCACGCTCGAGGCGGCGCGGGGGATGGGGATGACATGGCGTCAGCGTCTGACCCGGGTGGAACTGCCGCTGGGCCTGCCGGTGGTGCTGGCGGGCCTGCGCATCGTGCTGGTGCAGAATATCGGGCTGGCGGTGATCGCCGGGCTGATCGGCGGCGGCGGCTATGGCACATTCGTCTTTCAGGGTCTGAACCAGACGGCGGGTGACCTGATCTTGTTGGGCGCATTGCCCACTGTCGCGCTGGCGCTGATCTCGGCCATCGCGATGGACATCCTCGTCGAACTGACGACCCCTCGAACGGAGCGTGAAGAATGATCGAAATCGACGAGATCACGAAGCTCTATGAGGACACCGCAGCGGTCGACCACGTCTCGATGACGGTTGAGACCGGCACGATCACGGTGATCGTGGGTACGTCCGGCTCGGGCAAGACCACGCTACTGCGGATGATCAACCGGCTGATCGAACCCAGCTCGGGCGAGGTGCGGATCAATGGCGAGGCCACTAGCGCGCTGCCCAAGCACGAGCTGCGCCGCCGGATCGGTTACGTCATTCAGGGCGACGGGCTGTTTCCGCATTACACGATCGCGGGCAATATCGGCGCGGTGCCCAAGCTGCTCGGCTGGTCCAGAGACAAGACGCGCGCGCGTGTCGACGAGTTGCTGGACCTGTTCTCGATGGAGCCCGCGCAGTTTCGCGACCGCTACCCGGCGGAGCTGTCGGGCGGTCAGCAACAGCGCGTCGGCGTGGCCCGCGCCCTGGCCTCGCGGCCCGATCTGCTGCTGATGGACGAGCCCTTCGGCGCGCTCGACCCGATCATCCGGGCCCGGGCGCAAGCCGATCTGCGGCATATCCAGCGGCAGCTCGGCTCGACCATCGTGCTCGTGACGCATGACATGGAAGAGGCGATCCATCTGGGCGACCGGGTAGCGGTGATGGATGGCGGCAAGCTGCTGCAACATGGCACGCCCGCCGAGATCATCGCCGCGCCCGCCACCGATTTCGTGGCGCAGATGGTGGGCGGCGTGGACCGTCCGCTGCGGCTGTTGTCGCTGATCCCGGTCTCGGAGGTTCTGGAAGACGGCACTGCTGACGGTGAACCGATCGCGCCCGAGACCAGCCTGCGCGATGCGCTGTCCCTGTGCCTCTGGCGCGGCTGCGAGGCGCTGCCGGTGGCCGATGGCGATACCCCGCTTGGCCGGGTGACGCTGGCCACGATCCGCGCCCGCGCGGCGGAGCTGGCATGAGCCGTAGCGGCGTGATCCGGGCCGCCTGCGTGGCGCTCTTGCTGGCGCTGGTTCTGCGCCCGTATTGGTTCGCGCCGGTCTTTGCACCCTTCGCCCCGGCGGGCGGTCCGGTGATCTACGAGCGCGCCTCGATCCTGTCGCTCTCGCTGAGCCATCTGGGGCTGGTGGCGCTGGCCTCCGGGCTGGCGACGCTGGTCGCGGTGGGCCTTGCCATCCTCGTGACCCGGCCTGCGGGCGCGGCCTTCCTGCCGCTGTCGCGCACGATCACCAACATTGGCCAGACCTTCCCGCCCGTCGCAGTGCTGGCGCTGGCGGTGCCCGCGCTTGGTTTCGGGGCGGGGCCGACGCTGGTGGCGCTGTTCCTCTACGGGTTGCTGCCGATCTTCGAGACGGCCATCGCGGGCCTTTCGACCCTGCCGCCCGCGACGATGGAGGCCGCGCGCGGCATAGGCCTGACCCGATGGCAACGTCTGATCCGGGTGGAACTGCCGCTGGCGCTGCCGGTGATCCTGACGGGGATCCGGCTGTCGGTGGTGATCGCCATCGGTACGGCGACCGTCGGCTCCACCGTGGCAGCGCGCACCTTGGGCGAGGTGATCATCGCGGGGCTTCTGACGAGCAACACCGCCTTCGTCCTGCAGGGCGGCGTGATCGTGGGGCTGTTCGCGGTGCTCATCTACGACGCGCTGAGCCTGTTGGAGACCGCTCTGACGCGGCGCTTGGGCAGGCAGTCCGCCGGGGCGGAAGCGTAGCGTGATGCCGGGGCAGAGCGCGCCTTTTCGCAACATCGGGGAGGCGCGCAACCGTATGTCGGATGACAGTGTTTTGCCGCGCCCGCACGCCGTGGAACAGGCTTTCCGCCGCGCGACACGGTGCTGGAATTCGTTCCGCTCCCGCCGCGCGAGAGGGAATAAAAGACTAATTTTATCATATGTTTGCCTGCCGCATCGACTTCGCCTCTCCGCATTACTAGGTAAGGCGCCTGTTATTCCGACCCGCCACAGGGCGGCGTCTTCGACCTATCGGAGGTATCTCGCATGAAACCCATTCGCACCCTCATCGCCATCGCAGCCCTTGCCGGGATCGTGGCGCCCGCAGTCCAGGCCGCGAGCCTCGCCGACATCCAGAAAGACGGCGTCTTCCGCGTCGGCACCGAAGGCACCTATCCGCCCTTCACCTACCACGACGAGTCCGGCAAGCTGACCGGCTTTGACGTCGCCATCGCCCGCGCCATTGGCGAGAAGCTGGGCGTGAAGGTGAAGTTCCTCGAAGGCCGCTGGGACGGTCTGATCGCAGGGCTCGACGCCGACCGCTACGACGCGGTGATCAACGAGGTGGGCATCACCGATGCGCGCAAGAAGAAATACGATTTCTCCCAGCCTTATATCGCGTCGAAAGCGGCGCTGATCGTGCGTGAAGGCGAGACCGACATCAGCAGCTTCGACGATCTGAAAGGCAAGACCGCCGCGCAGACCCTGTCGAGCAATTTCGGCAAGATCGCTTCCGATCACGGCGCCGAACTGATCGGAACGAACGGGTTCGACCAGTCGATCGCGCTCGTCTTGCAGAACCGCGCGGACGCGACGGTGAATGACAGCCTGTCCTTCCTCGATTTCAAGAAGCACAAGCCGGATGCCCCGGTGAAACTGGCCGCGACGCAGCCGGATGCGAACTATTCCGGCGTGATCATCGCCAAGGAGCAGCCCGAGCTGCTCGCTGCGATCAACAAGGCGCTCGACGAGATGAAGGCTGACGGCACGTATCAGAAGATCTCGCAGGAATATTTCGGCGAGGACGTCTCGAAGTAAGGCGCATGTAGAGCCGCGCGCGCCTGGGGGTTCGGCCCGGAGGCGCGCGTGAGGCTCTCGGAAAGGATCCGCTATGGCTGACTGGTTGCCCCTGATGTGGTCGTCGCTCGTGCCGCTTTTGCAGGCGACGGTGACCTTCACGATCCCGCTGACGCTTATCACCTTCACGCTGGGCCTTGCGCTCGGGCTGCTCTGCGCGGTGATCCGTCTCTTCGGTCCGCGCCCGCTGGTGTGGATCGTGCGGTTCTATGTCTGGGTGATCCGGGGGACGCCGCTTCTGGTGCAGCTGTTCCTGATCTTCTACGGGCTGCCGAGCCTCGGGATCACGCTCGATGCTTTCGTGGCGGGGCTGATCGGCTTCACGCTGAATGTCGGCGCCTACACGTCCGAGATCCTGCGCGCGGCGCTGTCATCGGTGTCCAAGGGGCAGTGGGAGGCATCCTATTCCATCGGCATGAACTGGCGGCAGACGATGACCCGCACCATCGTGCCGCAGGCCTCGCGGGTCGCGGTGCCGCCGTTGTCGAACAGCTTCATCTCGCTGGTGAAGGATACGTCGCTCGCCGCCGCGATCACCGTGCCGGAACTGTTTCAGGCGGCGCAGCGGATCGTCGCGACCACCTATGAACCTCTCGTCCTCTATGTCGAGGCGGCGCTGATCTATCTCGCGCTCTGCTCAGTCCTGTCGGCTCTGCAGGGGCGGCTCGAACGGCGCCTTGGCCAATATGGCGGCTTTCTGGAGGAACGCACATGATCGAGCTGTCCAACATCACCAAGCGGTTCGGCGAGAACGAGGTCCTGTCGGGGATTTCGCTCTCCCTGCCGGAAGGCTCCGTGACCGCGCTGATCGGCCCCTCGGGCGGCGGCAAGAGCACGCTCTTGCGCACGATCAACCTGCTGGAGGTGCCCACGCGCGGCACTCTCGCCATCGGCGACGCGTCCGTTACGCTGAGCGAAGGCGGCAAGCTGTCGCGCGCCCAGATCCAGAGCATCCGCCAGCAGACCGGCATGGTGTTCCAGAATTTCCAGCTCTTCCCGCATCGCACCGCGATCGAGAACGTGATGGAAAGCCTTGTGACCGTGCAGAACTGGCCTGCCGCGAAGGCACGCGAGCGGGCGATGTCGCTGCTCGAAAAGGTCGGCATGGCGCATAAGGCCGATGCCTGGCCCGCGACGCTTTCGGGCGGTCAGCAGCAGCGGATCGCGATTGCGCGCGCACTGGCCCCGTCGCCCAAGGTGCTGCTCTGCGACGAGCCGACCTCGGCGCTCGATCCGGAACTGGCCGCTGAGGTCGTGGACGTTCTGGCGCAGCTTGCCCGCGAGGGCACGACGATGGTGATGGCGACGCACGACCTGCGGCTGGCCTCTCAGATCGCCGAGACCGTGGTGGTGCTGGAAAGCGGCGGCGTGGTCGAGACCGGCCCGGCGCGGCAGGTCTTCGATGCGCCCGAGCGCGAGCGCACCAAGCGGTTCATCGCCACGCTGAAATCGGGCGGCGAGACCGCGCCCTTTGATACCGACCCGCGCCCCGTCTGAGGCGCGGGCGGCGGCGGGCTCAGAACGCCCAGTCCTCGTCCTCGGTCGCGACGGCCTTGCCGATCACGTAGCTCGATCCCGAGCCCGAGAAGAAGTCATGGTTCTCGTCCGATCCGGGCGAGAGCGCGGCAAGGATCGCCGGGTTCACGCGGGTGGCCTCGTCGGGGAACAGAGCCTCGTAGCCGAGGTTCTGCAGCGCCTTGTTGGCGTTGTAATGCAGGAAATGCTTCACATCCTCGGTCAGCCCCAGACCGTCATAGAGCTGCTCGGTATAGCGACCCTCGATGTCATAGAGGTCGAACATCAGCGAGAAGGCGAAATCCTTGACCTCCGCGCGCTCGGCCTCGCTCAATCGCTCCAGCGCGCGCTGGAACTTGTAGCCGATGTAATAGCCGTGGATCGCCTCGTCGCGGATGATCAGGCGGATCAGGTCGGCGGTGTTGGTCAGGCGCGCGCGGCTCGACCAGTGCATCGGCAGGTAGAAGCCCGAATAGAACAGGAAGCTTTCCAGAAAGACGCTCGCCACCTTACGTTTGAGCGGGCTGGCGGTCGCGTCATATTCGTCAAGGATCAGCCGCGACTTCGCCTGCAGATGCGGGTTCTCCTGCGACCAGCGGAAGGCCTCGTCGACCTCGGCGGTGTTGCACAAAGTCGAGAAGACCGAGGAATAGCTGCGCGCGTGCACGGCTTCCATGAAGGCGATGTTGGACAGCACCGCTTCCTCATGGGGCGTCGCGGCATCCGCCATCAGCGCGGGCGCGCCGACCGTGTTCTGGATCGTGTCCAGCAGCGTCAGCCCGGTGAAGACCCGGATCGTGAGCGTCTGTTCGTCCTCGGTCAGCTGCGACCAGCTTTGAATGTCGTTCGACAGCGGCACCTTCTCGGGCAGCCAGAAATTCGACGTCAGTCGGTTCCAGACTTCGAGGTCCTTGTCGTCCTGAAGGCGGTTCCAGTTGACGGCACGGGGGACGGGGCGCGGAACGGGGCGGGGCGTGTGCAGATCTTTCATGGCGGGCCTCACAGGGAACAGGATACGCAGCCCTGCACCTCGGTCCCCTCAAGGGCCGCTTGGCGCAGGCGGATGTAGTAGATGGTCTTGATGCCGCGCCGCCATGCGTAGATCTGGGCGCGGTTGATGTCGCGGGTCGTGGCCTCGGCGGGGAAGAACAGCGTCAGCGAGAGCCCCTGATCGACATGCTCGGTCGCCGCCGCATAGGTGTCGATGATCGCCTCGGGGCCGATCTGATAGGCGTCGCGGTAGAACTCGAGATTGTCGTTCGTCATGTAGGGCGCAGGGTAATAGACCCGGCCGATCTTGCCTTCCTTGCGAATCTCGATCTTCGCGGTGATCGGGTGGATCGAGGCGGTGGCGTTGTTGATATAGCTGATCGAGCCGGTGGGCGGCACGGCTTGCAGGTTGCGGTTCCACAGGCCGGTGTCCATCACCCGGTCCCGCAGGGCAGCCCAGTCGGCGCGCGAGGGCAGGGTGATCCCGAAGCGGTCGAACAGGGCCGTGACGGTCTCGCTCTCAGGCAGCCAGTCGCGGGTCACGTATTTCTCGAAGAAACTGCCATTGGCGTAGGCGGAGGTCTCGAACCCCTTGAAGCTGCGGCCATGCTCGTCGGCCAGCCGGTTCGACTCCGCCAGCGCGTGATAGGCCACGGCGGCGAAATAGACGGAGGTGAACTCAATCCCCTCGGGGCTGCCGTAATGGATGCGCTCGCGGGCGAGAAAACCGTGCAGGTTCATCTGGCCCAGACCGATCGCGTGGCTCTCCTCGTTGCCCTTGCGGATCGAGGGGACGGCGTTGATCGCGCTCATCTCCGACACCGCCGAGAGCGCCCGGATCGCGGCCCCGACGCTCGCGCCCAGATCGCCGCCATCCATCACCTTCGCGATGTTGAGCGAACCCAGATTGCACGAGATATCCGTGCCCATCCGCGCATAGCCCAGATCCTCGTCGAATTCCGACGGCTCGGCCACCTGCAGGATTTCCGAACACAGGTTCGACATGGTGATGCGCCCCGCGATCGGGTTGGCGCGGTTCACCGTGTCCTCGAGCATGATGTAGGGATAGCCGCTTTCGAACTGGATCTCGGCCAGTGTCTGGAAGAAGGCGCGGGCGTTGATCTTGCGTTTGCGGATGCGCGCGTCATCGACCATCTCGTGATATTTCTCGGTGACGGAAATCTCCGAGAAAGCGCGGCCATAGACCCGCTCCACGTCATGGGGCGAGAAGAGATACATCTCCTCGTTCTTCTTCGCGAGCTCGAAGGTGATGTCGGGGATCACCACGCCGAGGCTCAGCGTCTTGATCCGGATCTTCTCGTCCGCATTCTCGCGCTTGGTGTCGAGGAAACGCAGGATGTCGGGGTGATGGGCGTGCAGATAGACCGCGCCCGCGCCCTGCCGTGCGCCGAGCTGGTTGGCATAGCTGAAGCTGTCTTCGAGCAGCTTCATCACCGGGATCACCCCTGAGGACTGGTTCTCGATTCCTTTGATCGGCGCGCCATATTCGCGGATATTAGTCAGCATCAGGGCCACGCCGCCGCCGCGTTTCGACAGTTGCAGCGCCGAGTTGATGCCGCGCCCGATGCTTTCCATGTTGTCTTCCAGCCGCAGCAGGAAACACGACACGAATTCGCCGCGCGCCTTTTTGCCCGCATTGAGGAAGGTGGGCGTCGCGGGCTGGAAGCGCCCCGCCAGCATCTCCTCCATCAGGCGCATCGCCAGCGCCTCGTCGCCGCGCGCGAGCGTCAGCGCCACCATCACGACCCGGTCTTCGTAGCGTTCGAGATAGCGCTGACCGTCACGGGTCTTCAGCGTGTAGGAGGTGTAGTACTTGAACGCGCCGAGGAAGGTCGGAAAGCGGAACTTGGCGGCAAAGGCCGCGTCCCAGATCGCGCGCTGGAAGTTGCGCGAATACTGATCGAGGACGCCCGCGTCGTAATAGCCTTCCTCCACCAGATAGCCGAGCTTTTCATCCAACGAATGGAAGAACACCGTGTTCTGGTTCACATGGCGCAGGAAATATTGCCGGGCCGCCATCCGGTCGGCGTCGAAGCGGATATTGCCCTCCGCTTCATAGAGGTTGAGCATTGCGTTGAGCGCGTGGTGATCAAGCCCCGCGAATTCCGAGGCCGCGGCCCCGCTCGGTGTCACGTCGCTATCGAGCATTCCTGCCTCCAGAAGGTTTCGAGACCCGCGCGCACGCGGGCGATGTCACTGTCCGTGCCTGCCAACTCGAACCGGTAAAGCACGGGGATATTGCATTTGCGCGCCAGCAGATCGCCCGCGCAGGCGAAGAGTGCGCCGAAATTGCGATTGCCGCTGGCGATGACGCCACGCAGGCCCGCGCGGCGGGTGGGGTCGTTGAGAAAGGCGATGACGGGTTTCGCGACCGCGCCGCGCCCCTTGCCGTCGGCATAGCTCGGGCAGATCAGGACGTAGGGGCCGGAGGGCGTCGGCATCGGGGCGTCCGCCGAGACGGGCAAGCGCAGGGCGGGGAGACCCAGCCGCTCCACGAAGCGCTGCGTGTTCCCCGAGGCCGAGGAGTAATAGATCAGCTTGGCCTGTCCCATCGCGGCTAGGTCTCAGGCCAGCCGGTTGATCATGTCGGGGCGAAAGCCCGCCCAGTGATCCTCGTTCGCGATCACGACCGGGGCCTGACGGTAGCCGAGGTCCTGCACCATCTCCATCGCGGCGGCATCCTCGGTCAGGTCGATCACGTTGTAATCGATCCCCTTGGCATCGAGCGCGCGGGTCGTTGCGGTGCATTGCACGCAGGCCGGTTTCGAGTAGACGGTGATGGTCATGGTTCCTGTCCCTTTGTTTGCTGTCGGCAGCGCGGGACAAGGCTCGTGGGCAGGGCGCAAAGCACACTGCCACGCGCCCGGGCCCTCCGCCGCGGTCGTCGTCTATCTGCTCTGGCAGGTCTCCTGGCTCGCGGCTCGAGCGCCTCTGGGGCCGTCTTCCCGGCGCATCGCACCAGTGACATTCGGACTTGAGGCTCGCCGCTTACAGTTGCGGGGGCAGCGCCGGAATTTCACCGGCTTCCCTCTTCGCCTGCGGAGTGACTCGCAGGAACCAAAGCAACATCATATTGGGCGGCGAGGGATGGTCGTGTCAATATATAGATTTCCCTGCCGCGCGAAACTCTCGCGCGACAGGGCTGCGTCAAGCCTCAGGCGCCGTCGCCAAGCGCCCGGATATGCGCCGGGAGGCGGGCATTCTGGCCATACATGAAGTGGTTCTCCATGCGCTCCGAGAAGCGGCTGGCCTCGGTCTCGCGACCCACGGCCTCGGCCATCTCGCGGATATGCATCGGGCTCGCCCCGCAGCACACGCCGAGGTAATTCACTCCGATCGCCTGCGCCTCGCGCGCGAAGGCGCCGATCTCGTAGCGGTTGCAGGCCAGCGGATCGAGCGCGGTCGGGAAGGTCCGGCCATGCGGCGAGGGGCAGGTGCAGCCGTTGTGATCGGAGAGGTTGAAGAAGGTCGGTTCCTCCTTCGTGGTCCGGTAGGGCACGGGCAGGGCGCCGACATGGCAGCTCACCGCCGCGCGCACTTTGCGCAGCCACGGCATCATCGTCTGCGGCCCGCGGAAACAGTTCAGCCCGACGACATCGGCGCCCGCCTGTTCGAGCTGCTGGCAGGTCTCGACGATGCCGACCCCGTCCATCATCTCGTTGCCCGCCATCGGCGCCAGCGTTAGCACCACCGGCAGACCCGACGCCTTCGCGGCCTCCAGCGCACAGAGCGCCTCGCCCGCGTAGTAGAAGGTCTCGCCGATAATGATATCCGCGCCTTCCTCAACCGCCCATCCGATCATCTCGTCGAACATCGCGCGCACCTCGGCCTGCCGCGCCGGATCGGCCGGGTCCCAGATATTCGTGTTCGAGATATTGCCCGCCATCAGGTTGCCGGTCTTCGCATTGGCGACCTCGCGCGCGATCTTAAGCGCCGCGCGGTTGAGCGGCTCCAGCAGGTCTTCCTTGCCGATCACGCGCATCTTCTCGCGGTGGCCGTTATAGGTGAAAGCCTCGACGATATCGCTGCCGGCGCGCTGGAAATCGACATGCAGATTGCGCAGCGCCTGCGGGTATTCGAGCGCCACCTCGGGCACGAATTCCCCGGCGGTCAGATAGCCGCGCCGTTCCAGTTCGAACAGGAAGCCCTCGGCGCAGATTACCGGGCGCGCGTCGAGCAGACGGGTCAGTTTGTTGTCATTCATGGAGAGATCCTCTCAGTTCATCCATGACCATCGTTTGGAAAAGCCGAGCCTCACAGGAAACGGAGTGCCGTTTCCTGCTGCAATGGTCCTCGGCCGGGCCGCAGGATGCGACCGCAAGACGAAAAACGGGTCAGAGGCCGCGTCGGGCGCGAGCGCCGCCGCGCCGGAGCGGGGGCGGCAGCTCGATCGGCAGGGCGAAAGGCTGCGGGCTCAGCGAGTCCAGCAGCAACTCGCAGAACACCGCGACGGCAGGCGAGGTTGCGCCGAACGGATAGGCCTGCGTATGGGCGATGATCGCCGCCTTCGCATAGGGCATGTCGCCCGGTAGCCCGCCGAGCCATTCCATGTAGCCGAGCGTGCCCAGCTCACGCGCACGCAGCGGCGAGATCGGTCCTATATCGAGTTGTAGCAGTGAAAGCGTTCGTTCCAAAAGCATCGCGCCCTCCGCGCAAAAGGGCGGGAGTGGTCGCGGCACGGCGATATGCGAGGTCCGATCTGGTCCATCTCTCGTCTCTCCGTCCCAGGGCACCCCGCCCGGGTTTAAGGTGACCGAGATGCGCTAGGCGCGCATCCGAGATGGCAGGTCTCCTGACTCGCGGGTCGTAGCTTCACCGGACCTTCCCAACCTTTGCAGGTCAGTGGCGTTTCCGGTGGCGCTCGCCGCTTACAGTTGCGGGGGCAGTCACGGAGTTGGGCATCGCCCGCACCGTGTTCCCTTTTCAGCCGACCCTTTGGGGCCGGACACCATCCCGGATTTGATCGCAGGAAAATTCGGCGCTGTCCAGAACGGATTGGGGACGCGGTGGCAGCCGACTGTCGCACGGCAATTCGCGCGCGCATGTCGACGGACTGTCTTGGTCTTACGCGACGGAAGTATTTCGGGAGCGGCTTGCGAGGCCCGCGTTGACAAAGATCAAGGTCGAAATGCGCCTCTGCGATAAAGTGCCGGCAGGTGCAAACAGGGGAGGCGAGCTCATGGCCACGAAGAAAGAAGTCATTCCTTTCGATAGCTTACGCCGCGAGGATGTCGCGCTTGTGGGCGGCAAGAACTCTTCGCTTGGCGAGATGGTGCAGGAGCTTGGCGCCAAGGGCATTCAGGTCCCGCCGGGCTTTGCCACCACATCCGACGCCTACCGGATGTTCCTCGATGAAAACAATCTGACCGAAACCATCGCGGGCTATCTCGCGGATTACGATGCGGACAAGATCAGCCTTCACGTCGCGGGTCAGAGCATTCGCGACACGATCGTGGCCGGAGATTGGCCAGCCTCGACCGAGGCCGCGATCCGGCAGGCTTACCGCGATCTGTCGAAGCGGGCAGGGGTGCCTGAGGTCTCCGTCGCCGTGCGCTCGAGCGCCACGGCCGAAGACCTCCCCGATGCCAGTTTTGCCGGTCAGCAGGAGACCTACCTGAACGTTTCGGGCGAGGAGGAGCTTCTGACCGCCTGCCGCAAGTGTTACGCCTCGCTCTTCACCGACCGCGCGATCACCTATCGCAAGCTCCGTGGGTTCAATCATCTCGATGTCGCGCTCTCCGTGGGCGTTCAGCAGATGGTGCGCTCCGATATCGGCGGGTCGGGCGTGATGTTCTCGATCGACACCGAAACCGGATTCGACAAGGTCGTGCTGATCAGCGCGGCCTGGGGCTTGGGCGAGAATGTCGTGCAAGGCGCGGTCACGCCCGACGAGTTTCAGGTATACAAGCCCTTCCTTGGCAAGGCAGGCGTCAAACCGATCATCGAGAAGAAGCTCGGGGCGAAAGAGATCAAGATGATCTATGCCGGGCCGGACGCCCCGAACCCGGTGCGCAACGTGCCGACATCGAAAGCTGAGCGCGGGAAGTTCGTCCTGTCGGATGACGAGGTGCTCGACCTCGCGCAGCAAGCGGCCACCATCGAAGCGCATTACGGCCAGCCGATGGATATGGAATGGGCCAAGGACGGTGTGACGGGGAAGCTGTTTATCGTGCAGGCGCGCCCCGAGACGGTGCAGTCGCGGGTCTCTGCGGGATCGCTCCGGCGCTACACCATCGGCGCGCATGGCCCGGTCGTGGTCAGCGGCCTGTCGGTCGGCGAGCAGGTCGCGACCGGGCGGGTCTGCCTGATCGAAGACGTCAAGGATATCGACGATTTCGTGGACGGCTCGGTCCTCGTCACCTCGACGACGGACCCCGACTGGGTGCCTGTGATGAAACGGGCCTCTGCCATCATCACCGACCACGGCGGCAGAACCAGCCACGCCGCCATCGTCAGCCGCGAATTGGGCGTGCCCGCCATCGTCGGCTGTGGCGATGCGACGCATGTGCTGCATGACGAGCAGGAGGTGACCGTCTGCTGCGCCGAAGGGGACGAGGGCCGGGTCTATGACGGCTTTGCCGAGTTCACGGTCGAAGATCTGAACCTCGACGCGGTGCCGGAGACCAAGACCAAGGTCATGCTCAACCTCGCCAACCCAGCCATCGCCGCGCGCTGGTGGCGGCTGCCGATCGACGGTGTCGGTCTCGCGCGGATGGAATTCGTGATCTCGAACACGATCCGGGTCCATCCGATGGCGCTGCTGCATTTCTCCGATATCCGGGAGGCCGAGGTGCGGGAGGAAATCGAAACGCTCACAAGGGGATACGAGGACAAGGCCGAGTATTTCGTCGATCAGCTGGCGCTTGGCCTGTCCCGGATCGCCGCCGTGGCCTACCCGAACCCGATGATCCTGCGGCTGAGCGATTTCAAGACGAACGAATATGCCGACCTGCTTGGCGGGCGGCAATTCGAGCCCGTGGAATCCAACCCGATGATCGGCTGGCGCGGCGCCTCGCGCTATTACGATCCTGCCTATGTCGAGGGGTTCCGGCTCGAATGCCGGGCGATCCGGCGGCTGCGCGAAGAGGCAGGCTTCGACAATGTGCTGGTGATGGTTCCGTTCTGCCGCACGCCCGAGGAAGCCGACCGCGTGCTGGCGGTGATGGCCGAGGAAGGGCTGGTGCGTGGATCGAACGGTCTGCAGATCTACGTGATGTGCGAAGTGCCCTCGAACGTCATCCTCGCCGAGGAATTCGCCAAGCGGTTTGACGGCTTCTCCATCGGGTCGAACGATCTGACGCAGCTGACCTTGGGCATCGACCGCGACAGCGACCGGCTCGCGCCTCTGTTCGACGAACGTCACGCCGCCGTTCAGTGGATGATCCGGAGCGTCATCGAAAGAGCGCATGGCGTGGGCGCGAAGGTCGGGCTCTGCGGTCAGGCGCCGTCGAACTACCCGGAATTCGCCCGCAGGCTGGTGGAGTTCGGGATCGACTCGATATCGGTGACGCCGGACAGTTTCCTGAAGGTCAAAGGCCACGTCGCGGAGGCGGAAGGTCAACGCTGACCCGACCGTGAACCCGCGGGACGCGTCCGTATGCGTCGGGGCCAGAGCTTAACCGTCTCGGGCGCGGTGCCCGAGACGGTCGCGCGCTCAAGCCACGGGTGCCGGTTCGGCGCTCGGCTTCGCGGGGGCCACATGCATGCCCAGCCGCGCCAGCAGGTCCTGATCTCGCCAGGCTGCGGGGTTGTCCGTGGTCAGAAGCTGATCGCCCACGAAAATCGAGTTCGCGCCCGCGAGGAAGCACAGCGCCTGCCAGGCGTCGCTCATCCCGGTGCGGCCTGCCGAGAGCCGCACCACCGACGCGGGCATCAGAATCCGCGCGAGCGCGACGACCCGCACCAGCGCGAAAGGGTCGACCGGCTCGGCGTTCTTTTGCACCGGCACGCCGTCGATCTCGTTCCAGAGGTTGATCGGCACGCTGTCCGGGTGCGCGGGCAGGGTGGCGAGCGTCACCAGCATGGCGATCCGATCCGCCTCGGCCTCGCCCATGCCCAAGATCCCACCGCAACAGACCCGAATGCCGCCTTTGCGCACATTTTCGACCGTATCGAGTCGATCCTCCATGGTGCGGGTCGTCGCGATCTCCTGGTAATAGTCCGGCGACGTGTCGATGTTGTGGTTGTAGAAATCCAGCCCCGCCGCCTTCAGCTTCTCGACCTGCTGCGGCGAGAGCATGCCCAACGTCATGCAGGTCTCCAGCCCCAGATCGGAGACGCCGCGCACCATCTCGCACAGCGCATCCATGTCGCGATCCTTCGGGCTGCGCCACGCCGCGCCCATGCAGAACCGTTGCGCACCTGAGGCCTTCGCGCGTCGTGCCGCGCTCAGAACCTCTTCGGTCTTCATCAGCTTGGTGGCTTTCACGCCGGTCTCGTAATGCGCGGATTGGGAGCAATACCCGCAATCTTCCGGGCAGCCGCCGGTCTTGATCGACAGCAGGCTCGCGGTTTCGATCGCGCTCGGGTCGAAATGGGCGCGGTGAACCGTTTGCGCCCGGTGAAGAAGCTCGGGGAAGGGCAGGTCGTGGATCGCTTTCGCCTGCGCCATGCTCCAATCGTTTCTGATGCCTCCCGCCATGATTACGCGCGCTCCTTCAGGCGAGTGAGGCCTGTTGCGAGACCGCTGGCAATTGCGATCTTGACCAGATCCCCGGGAACGAACGGCACGACGCCGGTTGCGAGAAGTTTTGACGCGGGCACGAAATTGGCGAGCCAGGCGAGGCCCGCGGCATAGACCACGATCAGCCCTGCAAGCATCGCCAGCGCTCTGCCGAGCCAGCCTCGACCTTGTGCGAGCACGCTGATCATGGGCGCCGCCAGCAGAAAGCCCAGCAGGTAGCCCCCGGTTGGTCCCATCATGTAGGCCAGTCCGATGCCGCGCTCGGGTGTGCCCGAGAAGACCGGCGCTCCCATAGCGCCCATCATGAGATAGGTGGCCATTGCGGCAGCCGCCATTCTGGGGCCGACGCTCGCTGCTATGAAGAAGACCGCAAGCGTGTGCAAAGTCATCGGCACGGGCCAGAAAGGCACCTGAAGCTTCGCGCCGAGTGTGATCAGGGCAGCGCCGCAAAGCGCGACGCCAAGGCCGCGCCAGAGAGTGTGGGTGAGCTTCTGGGAAGTGTCGAAAACCGTCATTGAACCTGTCCTCAGTCGATAGTTGGAATTTCTATCTATGACTATGCAGGCACATCCGGAGCTATCAATTGAAGTTATAGATAATTAGCCAGAAATCACGTAAGTCTCGTGTGCTTCGGCATTTTTTATCGATGACTTGCGTTTTCCTATCCAGCCGACATGGCGTGCCAAGGTTGCGCAGGCCAGGTCTGTTTGCCCCTTGTGAAGGGCGGTGATGATGATCCGGTGATCATGGTCCGAGCGGGCTTCCCAGTCGCGACGCCAGGCAGCAAAAAGGAAGCGTGCGCTGGTCGTCTGCAGATTGTCGATCGTCTCCAGAAGTCGTGGCATCCCGCAGGGTGTCAGGATCAATCGATGGAACTGGCGGTTCGCAGCCTCCCAATCACGGACGGTTCTGGCGCTGTCGCCGATCCGCGTAACCTGTTCAGCTTTTTGGAGAATCGCGCGTGTCATGTTCGGGGCCGCATGGCGCAGCGCCAAGGGTTCGAGGCTGGCGCGCATCTCCGCCACTTCGCGCAGTTCGGCCACGTCGAACTCGGTCACACGAAAGCCGCGGCGCGCCTCACTCTCGGCCAATCCGCGCGCCTGCAATTCGCGAAAGGCTTCGCGCACCGGGACGTGGCTCGCGCCGAACTCGCTCGCGATATGGTCCTGTCTCAGCCGGGCGCCGGGCGGAATCTCTCCGGAAATGATACGATCCGAAAGTATCCGCGCGATGCGCTGCGAATGTGTTTCATGGGGTGTCTCTGTCATACTTTATAGATAATTTTTCTCGCGGCAATTCGTCCACCCCCATTCATGTACCGGAAACATGTTTGTAAGATTAAGGAAAAGATATATCTCTGGGCAGTGGTGGAGACGCATTAACCTGCATTGGATCTTATGTGACCTGGCAAGAAGCTTTCCGGCGTGATGCGCTCGGAACTGAGGACGACGCGGCTCCCGATGCCGGCTACAAGGCCCTGATGGAGCTGATCGATGACGGATTCTGCGTCATCCAGTTCATCGACGGGCCCAGAGGTCCCCTCAGCGACTATGTCCATATCGAAGCCAATTCCGGCTACGAAAGACATACCGGGATCGACGGTATCGTCGGCAAGACCGTGTTCGATGTCGCCCCGCAAGACGGGGCCGAGTGGGTCAAAATCTACGGCGAAGTGCTCAGAACCGGAGAGCCTCTGAGGTTCGAGCGCGAGTTCGTCGAGGCCGGGCGGCATATCGAGGTTTCCGCGACGCGGGTGGAGCCCGCCGCGAAAGCGCAGGTCGCGGTTCTGTTTCGCGATATCACCGAGCGCAAACGCAAAGAGCGCGAACTACGCGAAAGCCAGCGCCGCGCGGAAAAGAGTGCATGTCACGTCGCACGCGCGCTCTCGGCCGGGGCGATCCTTGGCACCTGGGTTTGGTATCTCGACAGCGAAACCTTCGATCTCGATGAAGAATTCTCGCGCAGCATGGGGCTCGATCCCGCGCAAGGCGCTGCAGGTCTGACAATCGACCAGATTGTCGTGAACGTTCATGAGGACGACAAGCCGGGGCTGATGGCGGCGATCGATCGCGCCACGCAGCAGACGACGCCGTATGCATATCAGTTTCGCGTCAAGCGGGCCGACGGGCTGTATCACTGGGTCGAAGCCAATGGCCGGATGGAGGCCGAAACGCCGCGCATCTTCGCAGGCGTTCTGATGGATCTCGATGACCGGCGCGCCATTCTCGAAGAGCGCGACAAGGCGGCTGCGGCACTGTCCAGGCTGAATGAAACCCTCGAGCAGCGCGTCGAAGAGCAGACCGCGAAGCTCATGCAGCGGGAGGGAGAGCTCCGGCAGGCCCAGAAAATGGAGGCCGTCGGGCAGTTGACCGGGGGGCTCGCCCACGATTTCAACAATCTCCTCACGGCGATTTCCGGGTCGCTCGACTTCGTCGCGAAGCGGCTCGAAGACGGGCGTCGCGAGGAAATTCTGCGTTATCTCGAAGCCGCGCAAGCGTCGACCGAACGGGCTGCCAGCGTCACACAGCGTTTGCTCGCCTTCTCGCGTCAGCAGTCGCTGATGCCCAAGCCGACCGACGTGCCGCAACTGGTCCGCAGCATGGAGGACCTGATGCGGCACTCCATCGGGCCGCATATTCTGGTAAGGGCGGAGGACGACGCAGAGGCCTGGCCCGCGATGGTCGACCCGAACCAGCTTGAGAGCGCGCTTCTCAATCTCTGCATCAATTCGCGCGATGCGATGCCCGATGGTGGCACGATCACGATCAGCACGACCAACGAGGTCATCGAGACCGATAACTCGGAGCTTCCGCCCGGCGACTACCTGCGTCTGTCCGTGCACGACACCGGAACGGGAATGACTTCGGAGGAAATCTCGAAAGCCTTCGATCCCTATTTCACGACGAAGCCCAGCGAGAAGGGCACCGGCCTCGGGCTTTCGATGGTCTACGGGTTCGCGCGCCAAAGCGGCGGATGCGCGACGATCGACTCCGAACTGGGGAAGGGGACGACCGTGAACATTTTCCTCCCGCGCTCGGTCGAGACGGTCGCGCGCGCCGAAGCGGACCTGCCTGTAAGCGAGGAGCCCGCCACAGGGGGCGGACACACGATCCTTGTCGTGGACGATGAGGCGATCGTGCGTTTCGTCGTCGTGGAGGCGTTGGAAGAGGCAGGCTTCACGGTCTACCAGGCGGCCCATGCGGCGGCCGGGCTTCAGGTGCTGCAGGACCAGCCCGAGGTGACGCTTCTCCTGACGGATATCGGCTTGCCGGGCGGCATGACGGGCCGGGAATTCGCGGCCCGGGCGCGCGAAGCGCGAGAAGATCTGAGGGTGATGTTCATGACCGGCTATGACGAGGAAGCGGCAACGGCTACGACGCTTACGGATACTGAAGTCTTGCTGAAGCCGTTCGATTTCGACGAAATGGTGCGTCGCGTCACGAGTTTCGCGAACCGCGGTCCTGCGTGACGCGGGTCGCGCCCGAGTGATGTTCGGGGCGTCCGACCCGAGGTTGGATCAAACGCCGCGCTTGTTGCCCCAGATCAGAACATGCAGCTGCGGCAGGATGCGGGGCGCGAACCAGCCGTCCGCCATAGCGGTGTCCGTCAGCCAGCCAAGCCGGTCGGCCAGACCCTGCGGATCGACCGGAACCTCCGGGTCGACCTCGGGATTGCCCGGCTGAAGAAAGAGCGGCAGATCCGGGTGGCGGGCATGGGCAGACTTGGCCCAGTCGTAATCCGCGCGGTCGAAGATCACGATCTTCATCACGGTGCTGCGGGCCGAACCTCCGGCCGCCACGCACGCGGCAAAGGCGTCCCAATCGACCTGCTCTCCGCTCGAAGGCGGCTTCGGCGACAGCACCAGCGTATCCAGATCGCCGAACCAAGGCCGCGCGACAGAGCCCTGCGTCTCGCAGGCGAAGCGGTAGCCAGCGGCTCGCCCGAGCGCGATCAGCGGTCCGAAATCCTGAATGGCCGGGTTTCCGCCGCTGAGCGAGATCGTCAGTGGCCGGTCGCCAGACAGCCGACGCAGCTCGGCCCAGACATCCTCGGAACTCATCGGCGCCCATGTGTGGCGATAGGCGCTGTCCACCGCGTGGAGGCTGTCGCACCACGAGCAGCGGTAGTCGCAGCCGCCCGCGCGCACGAAGAGCGTGGGCTCGCCGATCAGCGCGCCTTCGCCCTGAATGGTCGGGCCGAAAATCTCGGCGATGCGAAGGGTGGTCATGGACGATACTCGGCCCAGGTCTTGGGCGTCTCGCTGACCAGCGCCGCACTGGTTTCGGGCCATCGTGCCTTGCACCAGTCGTAGAAATGCTTGGCCATGTTCTCTGCGGTCGAGGGCACGTCCATCACGTCGTTCAGGTGCCGGTGATCGAAGGTGTCGTCGATATAGGTCTTGAGCGGTTTCAGATCGTGATAGTCGCGCACGAACCCGTTCTCATCGAGCTTCGCGGCAGCCAGTTCGACGACCACGATGTAATTATGCCCGTGCAGCCGTGCGCATTGATGATCTTCGGGCAGATGCGCAAGCTGGTGCGAGGCGGAGAAGTGGAATTCCTTGCGGATACGGAACATCAGCGGGCCTCCTTCTCGGCGACGGCCTTGGCCCAGAAATCGGGATCGGCATAGGCGGTCGGGTCCGCGACGCCCGCAAGATGGAACGCCTCGCGCCGCTCGACGCAGGTGCCGCAGCGCCCGCAATGCACATCGCCACCTTTGTAGCACGACCACGTCTCGGCGAACGGCGTGCCGTGTTTCGCGCCCTCGGCCACGATGTCGGCCTTGGAGCGATGCACGAAAGGCGTCTCCAGCCGCACATCGGCATAACCGTCGAGCGCCATGCGCTGCATTGCATCGAAAGCCTCGGTGAAGGCGGGTCGGCAATCCGGATAGATGAAGTGATCGCCCCCATGCACCGCAGTCGCCACCGCTTCGTCGCCATTCGCGGCGGCCACACCGAAGCCGATGGCCAGCATGATCGCGTTGCGGTTCGGGACAACGGTGATGCGCATCGTTTCTTCGGCGTAATGCCCGTCGGGCACGTCGATATCGTCGGTCAGCGCCGATCCGGTCAGCGCGGCCCCGATCGGGCGCATGTCGATGAGGTGATGCGGCACGCCAAGGCGGTGCGCGGCGGCGGCGGCGTAATCAAGCTCCTTGCGGTGCCGTTGGCCGTAATCGAAGGAGACGAGCCGCGTGAGATTGCCCTCAGCGGCGACGATATGGGCGAGCGATACGGAATCGAGTCCGCCCGAGCAGATGACCAAAGTCTTCATATTTGAACCCTTGTTTTGATGACCGGGTAGGCTGCGACCGGTTGAGCGGGCCTCTAAAGGATGGGGCAGGGCTCTGCAAGAGCGGCGCGCCGGATAGATTGCAACGATCGCGCGATTGGACAGACGCGGACCATTGAGGCACTGCCGCTTGTCGTCACACCGCTTGACGGGGGGGCTCCGACGGTGTCACCTCTTTGGGCGAAGCGACAGGGGCGCTCGGGCAACCGGGCTGAGACGAACCCTTAGAACCTGAACCGGATAATGCCGGCGGAGGGAGGCGCGTGAGACGGTCAGGCGCAGTCCCGCCTTCGCCCCCTCGCACACCTCCTGCTGCCGGCAGCCAAGGAGAGTGCGATGGAAGACCCCGGACAATATCTCGCAAAGATGCGGCAGACCGCACCGCTCGTTCACAACATCACCAACTATGTCGCGATGAACGTGATGGCGAATGTGCTGTTGGCCTCGGGCGCTTCGCCCGCGATGGTCCATGCGCGCGAGGAGGCGGCCGAATTCGCCGGTCTCGCGCAGGCGCTCAGCATCAATATCGGCACGGTGTCGCCCATCTGGGCCGAGGCGATGGAGGCGGCGGCCACGGTGGCGCGCGCCAAGGATATTCCGTGGGTGCTCGACCCGGTCGCGGTCGGCGCGACGGATTATCGGCGCGCGCTTAGTGCGCATCTCGTGGACCTGCGTCCGACGGTGATCCGCGGCAACGCGTCGGAGATCCTTGCGCTTGCGGGCGAGGCTGGCGCGGGAAAAGGGGCGGATTCCACCGAGAGCGTTGCGACGGCTGAAGGCGCCGCGCGGGCCTTGGCGCGCCATAGCGGGGCCGTGGTCGCAGTGACCGGCGCGGTGGATTTCGTGACTGACGGCACGCGGGCCGCGCGGGTTGCGAATGGCCATGCGATGATGCCCCGCGTGACCGCTTTGGGCTGTTCGCTCACCGGTGTGGTCGCCGCCTTTCTGGCAGGCCAGCCCCGGTTCGAGGCGGTTCTCGCGGCGTTGGCCTATTTCGGGCTTGCGGGAGAGCGCGCGGGCGCGACCGCCCAAGGTCCGGGCAGCTTTCAGGTCGCCTTCCTCGATGCGCTCCATGCCATCGACGCCGAGGCGCTGACCGCTGGCGCGCGGATCGAACCCGCATGATCCCGCCCATCTGTTTCGTCACCGACCCGGACGCCCCGCAGCCCGTGATCGCGCAGGCGATCGCTGCGGCTGAGGGCGGCGCGGGCTGGGTGCAGCTGCGCGACAAGACGCTCCCCGATGCGGAGTTCGCAGCACTCGCCCGGACGCTGATCTCGGCGCTCGCCCCCTATGACGTCCCGCTGATCGTGAACGACCGGGTCGCGGTGGCCATCGAGATCGGCGCCGTCGGGCTGCATATCGGCCAGAGCGATGGCGACCCCGCCGCGATCCGCCGCCGGATCGGGCCCGACACGATCCTTGGCCTCTCGATCGAGACCGAGGCGCAGATCGGCGCAGTCCCCCCGGGAGTCGACTATCTCGGCGTCGGGCCGATCCATGCGACCGGCTCGAAGCCCGACCACGCCGCCCCGATCGGCCATGCGGGCTTTGCCGCGATCGCCGCACGCACGGACCTCCCCTGTCTCGCGATCGGCGGAGTCACTGCCGCTGACGCTCCCGCGATCCGCGCCGCGGGCGGTGCCGGTCTTGCCGTGATTTCCGCCATCTCGCGCGCGCCTGACATGGCGCGCGCCACCCGAACCCTGCGCAGCGCATGGAGCGACCTATGATCCCCAATATCCTCACCATTGCAGGCTCCGACCCATCGGGCGGGGCGGGCATTCAGGCCGATATCAAGGCCATTTCCGCCAATGGCGGCTATGCGATGAGCGTGATCACGGCTCTGACCGCGCAGAATACGCGCGGCGTGCAGGCGGTCAGCCTGTGCGACACCGGTCTGATCGCGGCGCAGATGGCCGCGCTGCGCGACGACATTCGGATCGACGCGATCAAGATCGGGATGCTCGGCGATGCCGCGATCATCGAGACCGTGGCTGAGGGGCTGGCGGGGCTTGAGTGTCCAGTGGTGCTCGACCCGGTGATGGTCGCGAAAGGCGGGGATCGGCTGCTGGCAGAGGCGGCGGTGACTGCGCTGCGCAGCCTGCTGCCGCGCGCCGATCTGATTACGCCGAACCTGCCCGAGGCCGCCGATCTGCTGGGGTGTGCCGAGGCTAATAGCTTCGATGAGATGCGCGAACAGGCCCACGCGCTGCGCGATCTCGGGTCGCGTGCGGTGCTGCTGAAAGGCGGGCATCTGCAGGGCGATCAAAGCCCGGACCTGCTGGTCACCGCGCGGGACGATGTTTGGCTGAATGCGCCGCGCATCGCGACGCGCAACACGCATGGCACCGGCTGCACTCTGTCCTCGGCGCTGGCCACATGGCTCGGCGCAGGCTTGCCGCTGCCGGACGCGACACGCCGTGCGAAGGCCTATCTGAGCGCTGCGATTGCCGGTGCGGATCGGCTGTCCGTCGGCTCGGGCCACGGGCCGGTGCACCATTTCCACGCTTTTCAGGAGGACAGCCAATGAGCTTCACCCAAGACCTCGCGCAGGCGACCGCGCCGCTGCGCCGCCAGATCCACGACATGCCCTTCAATCGCGAATTGGCGGAGGGTCGCCTCGATCCGGAAACGTTCCAAGGCTACATCATTCAGGACGCCCATTACCTCGAAGGCTTCGCCCGGGCCCTCGCACTCGCCGCCGCGAAGGCCCCCGATGCGCCGACCGTCGCGCAGCTCTCGGGCTCGGCGGCAGGCGCGATCGCGGTCGAGCGGGAGTTGCACGCGCATTACATGGGGCTGTTCGGCGTCTCGGCCGACGATTTCGCGAAGATCGAGCCCTCAGCCGCCTGCGATCACTACGTGTCCTTCCTTCTGCGCAGTGCCACGACCGGCGATTTTCCCGAGGCGGTGGCGGCGCTACTCCCCTGCTTCTGGATTTACCGCGATATCGGCCGGGAAATTGCGCAGTTCAGCGGGGACGCGAACCCTTATGCCGCCTGGATCGCGACCTATTCGGGCGAGGCTTTCGATCAGAGCGTGGAACGGATGCTGGCGCTGACCGACAGGCTGGGCGCGAAGGCCGATGACGCCGCCCGCAAGCGGATGCACCGCGCCTTCGCCCGCAGTTGCTGGCACGAATGGCGGTTCTGGGACAGCGCTTACCACCGCGAAAGCTGGCGGCGGCCTGCGGCTTGAGTGTCGCGGGCCCGGTTCCCGGCCCGCGTCGGAAATCCCAGCGCGGGCCTGCGCCTCTCACAGGTCCTTCGCCGAGCCGTCGGCCTATCCGGCAATCCAGTATCCTGCCGCCTTCAGCCATTCCTTCGGATGACCGCGGGCGGTCAGATCGTCACGCAGCGCGCGGGCGACGCTGGCTTCGGCGGCGATCCAGAAAAATGTCCGCGGCATTCGCGCGACGCGCCCAGAGCGCGACGTGATCCGAAGTCCTTTCGAATGCGCCCGTCGCGCGAGAGCAGGCGCCATCCCTAGCGTCCTGCCGACGAACCCGACCCACTATAGGGATCGCTGTGCTTCGGGGTAATAGGTCCAGGCGATGAACCGGCTTGTCTTCTGCCCCTGCGCCATTTCGACGACCCTGGACTCGGCAACCCTCGCTTTGCGCAGCAGTCTGGAAATGGGCTGCAGGTTGTCTTTCTTCGACACCAGAGAGGTGAACCACAGGCATTGATCGGCGACGTCCATGCTCTGCTCGATCATTCTGGCGATGAAGCCGATCTCGCCGCCGGGGCACCAGAGTTCGGCGTTCTGGCCGCCAAAATTGAGTTTCTTCGAGTGACCTTTCCCCAAATTCCGCCACTTGCGCTGGGTGCCTTTGTCCGCCTGCTCGATGGACGCATGAAACGGCGGATTGCACAGGGTGACATGGAAGATGTCGTCGGGACCGATCACGCCTTCGAAGATGTCCTCCGGATCGAACTGGCGTCTGAGGCTGATGTTCAGACCGTTGCGGTCGCAAATCTCGGCCGCCGACTTGATCGACACCGGATCGATATCGACGCCGGTGAACTCCCAGCCATATTCATGCTGTCCGGTCAGCGGGTAGACGAGGCTGGCGCCGGTCCCGATATCCAGAGCCTTGATCTCGGGCCCGTGCGGGGTCTCATGACCGTTACACTCGGCCAGAAGATCCGCCAGATAGTGGATGTAATCGACACGGCCGGGGATCGGAGGGCATAGGTAAGAGGCCGGAATATCCCAGAAATCGATGTCGTAATGCGTCCGCAAGAGCGCCCGGTTGAGCATGCGGACCGCATCCACGTCCGAAAAGTCGATCGTCATCCGTCCGCGCGGGTTTCTTGTGGTAAATGCTTCCAGCTCCGGGGTTTGCACGATCAGACGCTCAAAGTCGTACCCAGCCCGGTGTTGATTGCGTGGGTGCAACATCGGTTTGGTGGCCATGGAAAGAACCTTCATGCATAGCGGTGGGGGCCGCGCGTCCAACAGGATGTCGATCCTAGGACTTCATCGCCGCGTGAGAAATGCCTGATCGGCCCGCGTGTCACCGATATCAATATGTCTGGGATGTGTCGCGGTCGGAAATTCGAAGCTCGATAGGCACGGGGCCAGCAGGGCCGCCTCACAAGAGGCGAGAGCGGCCCAATGCCAAAAGGGCGCGACCTATTTTCCGTTGTCGCTCAGAGCAGTGCAGGGGGGCAGGCGGTCTTTCTCGACATTGAGAAGTTCTTCGACCTGCGCGCTCACCTCGGCGCCCGGAAGCCCGGGCGGGATCGCCGGGAAATAGGCGACGGTGATCGTGCCCCCGGTCTTCACGTCCCTGCGCCAGACATGGCCCGCGTTATGCGCAACCGGCACGATCGGCAGGCCGAGCTTGCGATAAAGCGCGATCAGGCCCGGCTGGAATTCGCAGCGATCAGTCACGCCGACCCGTGTGCCTTCGGGGAAGATCAGGATCGAGCGGCCTTTGGCAGCCTCTTCGCGCGCCTGGGTGATCATCCCGGCAAGGGCGCGCCCGCCGCCGCTGCGGTCGATCAGGATCATCGGCGAATGTTCGAGGAACCAGCCGAAGATCGGGATACGCCGCAATTCGTGTTTCGCGATGATGCAGACATCGGGCACGAGCTGGTTGAAGGCCAGCGTCTCCCATGTGGATTGGTGGTTGCAGACATAGATGCAGGGGCTGTCGAGATGCTTGTTCTCGAGCCCTTGCTCGCGCACGCGCAACCGCAGGATCCCGCGTGCGAGCGCGAAGACCCCGCCGGTCCAGACCCGCACGGCGGCGCGCACGAGACGGGGGCGCCGCGCCAGCGCAAGAACCGGGATCATCGGCGCTTGCAGTGCCGTCCACGCCCCGAAGGCTACGTCGAAGAGCTTCGACCGCAGGCCTTCGAACCGCGGGGCCGAGCCGGCCCGTCCGCGTCGCGCGCGCGACGCCGTATGTGCTGTGTGATCAGGCTGCAATCGGGTGATCCATCGTTTCGAATGGTGAAAAGCCGGCGGTGGTCGCGGCCCCGAGGAACGCGCTGCGCGCGTCGCCCACGGTGCCCAGACATTCCATGGCCGCTTCGACGCGGTCAATTGCACGGATCTGTGCGGTATCAGTGACCGGCCATTTCTCGCGCAGCCAGTACTGCACCTGTTCGATGGTGCTGAAGGTTTTAACGTCGCCGTCCGGCGACACGACGAGGGAGATGGGTTTGCCCCAGTAAATTTCGATCAAGGTTCGTATCTTTCTAAGCGGTCGTGACGGCTCCGATTTGAACGGTCGCGCGATCACGGAGGCATAGTGCGGGCTAAGCCGTTTCTATGCGGTGAATTAGGTCTGCGCGCGAGGGCGCGCCGGTTTGGTATCCCAAGCGGATCGCGAGGCGTCAGCGTCAATGCGCGCGGATCGCGGTCCGGCCCCTCTGACATGCGAAGCTCTCGTGGAGGTCGCGAGGGGCAGAAATTGCGGTATCGACCAAGTTCATCCCGGTAGGAGGGCTGAATGGGTTGGTCTGCTCGAACGGCGTCACGACACCATGGGCCGATGGGAAGCTCCTTTTCCTTACTGCCGCCTTTGAAAAGTTGCGGCCCGACAAAGCTCAAGATCGTCGCTGAGCCGGGAGGAACAGGGTCCGAGAATTAAGATATGCGAGTGCAGACATAAGGGATTTGCGCCCAAATTACGAGGAAATTGCGTTTCGGCACCGGAATTTTCGCGCAACGGCTTGATTGTACGAGATATAAATTGCGCGCTCGGAAAGACGTGGCCGTGCGTGCCGTTCGCTCGCTGCTGATTTCCTTTGCAAAAGGGGCCGCGGTCACTTAGGTATACCGGACTACGCTCGTCTCATCTGTAATTTCTCTTCTCTGCGGGCTCCGGTCTTCCTACTGAAATGACTGAGCTTGGCTGATCTATTCTGCAGACGGGATATCTTCGTCCACATCTCGGCCCTTGCGCGCGCAGGTCTCTCTCTGCGCGAAGACAGACAGGCCGTTACCTGAGAATTCGGAACCGGACGCGACGGTCGTGAGACCGCCTGCAATCTGGCACCAGCTGATGCGGTTCCGTAGCCGGTCTTCAGACCGGACTTCGCGACCAGAGCGGGACTATGCCCCGCAAACACGACTTCGACGGCGTCTTCCGTGATCTGCCCCCGAAAGCCCCGACGGCTCGGGACCGGACGGACACCGCATTGCGCCTCATCCTTGGAGGCACCGCCGAGACACGAGCGAAACTGACCGAAGCTTTCGGTCATCCAGAGGAATTCCGCGAGTATCCCTCGCGGGTAAAATGGAGGGCCGAACATGGCTATCGAAAAACTGCCCAAGGGTAAGACGCCCCAGACGAATGACATCGCGAACAACAAGGGCCATGCCGCCCTCGCCTGGCCTCAATTCTTCCGGACTCTGTCCGAAGAGAGAGCTGCGAACGGGGAAAGCACAGCGTCGCGCAGCGCCCAGAAATAGGTCTTCGCGAAGATCAGGACCGGAATTCCCGGCATGAAGGCTGAGCGATGTGAGGTTCTACGCGAGCCGGCCGATGCTCGCCACACGACGTGCCGGGACGTGGAGCGGCAGGGGGAAACTCCTGCCGCTTCGCTTTTTCGAAAGGGCGTCCGCCGGAGCCCTTTGTGGGAGGTCGCCTAGGAGCGTCCTGATCGCGACGGCCCAATTTTGAGGGCCATCGGGCCGCGCGGGGACTCACGTTATTGGAGTGGCCGGCATTCGCCACGGACCGCACAAAATTCAGGCATGAAGCCCAAAAGCTGACCGCCAATCCGTCACCCATGAATTAGTGCTTGTCCGATCTGCGTCCGCACTTCGTATGTTCGTCGGCTGGCTCTATGCCGGTCGCAACGGAAAACGAATGTGATCGATGCCCGAAGCTCTCTCCATCATTGTGATTGAAACAGACCCGGAGCGCGCGGGGCTCATCGAGGACAGTCTGCGCGAAGCGGGCTCCTTTGAGATCACCGTGATCCCCGAGACGACCGGTCTCGCGCGGCGGATTTCCGAAATCAATCCTGATATCGTGCTCGTTGATATGGCGAGCCCCTCGCGGGACATGCTCGAAGAGCTGACGCTGGCCTCGGGGCCGCTGGAGCGTCCGGTGGCGATGTTCGTCGATCGCTCGGATGACGGGGCGACGAAGGCCGCGATCGATGCGGGCGTCTCCGCCTATGTGGTCGACGGGCTGCGCGCGGATCGGATCAAGCCGATCATGGATGCCGCGATTGCGCGCTTCAACATGGTGCAGCGGATGCGCACCGAGCTGGAGACAACCCGGCGCGCGCTGGAAGAGCGTAAGGTGATCGACCGCGCAAAGGGTCTGTTGATGAAGGCGCGCGGGATCGACGAGGACGCGGCCTATGCGCTGCTGCGCAGGACGGCGATGGATCAGGGCAGGCGGGTCGCGGATGTCGCCCATGCGCTGGTCACCGCGGCGGGGCTTCTGTCATGAGTGTCGTGCCTCTTTCGGTCGGATATATTCCGCTCGTCGATGCGGCGCCGCTGATCATCGCGCGCGAGATCGGTTTTGCCGAGGAAGAGGGGCTCGCGCTGACGCTCAATGCCGCGCCGAGCTGGTCGACCTTGCGAGATCAACTGATGCTGGGGCGGCTCGAGGCGGCGCATATGCTGTTTCCGATGCCGATTGCCGCCGCATTGGGTCTGGGCGGGTTCAACACGCGCATCGATATTCTGCAGATCCTGTCGCATAACGGCAATTCGATCGGCGTGTCGCGTGCGCTGGCCGATCGGATGCGGTCGCAGGGCTACGGGTTCGATTTCGCGGATGCGCGCGCGGCGGGCGAGGCTCTGATCGCAGGCGCGTCGGGACGTTTGCGCATCGGCGTGCCGTTCCCGTTCTCGATGCATGCGGAGCTGCTCTATCACTGGCTGGGTGCGATCGGGTTGAGCGCGCCGCAGGATCTCGACGTTCACACCGTCCCGCCGCCCCTGATGGCGGAGGCCTTGGCGGCGGACGAGATCGACGTCTTCTGCGTGGGCGCGCCTTGGGGGTCCATCGCGGTGGAGAACCGGGTCGGGGAAATGCTGCTGCCCGGCACGGCGATCCGCGCCAACGCGCCGGAGAAGGTTCTGGCCGTGCGCCATGACTGGGCCGAGGCCGAACCGGGGCTGACGCGGCGGTTGATGCGGGCGGTGTGGCAGGCCGGGCGATGGCTTGGACATGAGCGCAACCTTCTGACGGCGGCTGAGCTGCTTGCTCGGCGCGACTATCTCGACCTGCCGCCGGAGCTGATAGAACGGACGTTGACCGGCAATCTCGTGATCTCGCCGCGGGGCGAGATGCGCAGCGTGCCGGGCTACATGAGCTTCCAGACCGGCGCGGCGGGCTACCCCTGGGCCTCGCAGGGTGCGCTCGTGGCGGCAAGGCTCGCGACAAGACTGGGGCTGTCGCGCGAGGAGGCGATGGCCTCGGCGCGTGCGATCTGCCGGACCGATCTCTACACCCGCAATCTCGCCGATCTGGGGGCGGATCTGCCTGAGGCGCGCGACAAGATCGAAGGCGCGCTGACCGCTCCGGGCGCCATCCCGGCCATTCAGGGGCAGGTGATTCTGCCGAGCGATGCGTTCTTCGACGGCTGGATTTTTGATCCTTTCGCGAATTCATGACGGTTTCGTGAGCATTTTCTAAGCGCGCTGCAGAAAATCAGCTCTTCGCAGGCGCAGCATGAAACCCAATTGTTGACGCTGCGGGTGCAAAACTCGTTTTCTGGTCCTATCGAAGCAAGGGCGTTTCGATTTCCAACATATTCCGCCTCGCATCGCTGTGAGGCTCCGAACAAAGCCGTTCGACCCTGATCGCAGATCTTCCTCCTCCCTTGGAAGTGGTGCGCTCGGGTCGGGCGGCTTTTTCGTTTTCGACGCACATGACGATGCAACAGGGACCGTAACGATGAAAAAGCTTCTGGCAGCGATTGCCACCACCACCTGCCTTGTCAGCCCCGCGCTGGCGGAAATGCTCGATGTCGAGAAGGACGAGCTGAAATTCGGCTTCATCAAGCTCACCGATATGGCGCCGCTCGCGGTGGCCTATGAGAAGGGCTATTTCGAGGATGAGGGCCTCTTCGTCACGCTCGAGCCGCAGGCGAACTGGAAGGTTCTTTTGGACCGCGTGATCGACGGCGAACTGGACGGGGCGCATATGCTGGCCGGTCAGCCGCTGGCCGCGACCATCGGCTTCGGCACCAAAGCGCATGTCATCACGCCTTTCTCGATGGATCTCAACGGCAACGGCATCACCGTGTCGAACGAGGTCTGGGCAGAGATGAAGAAGAACATCCCCGTCGATGACGCGGGCAAGCCCGTGCATCCGATCTCGGCCTCGGCGCTCAAGCCGGTCGTCGAGAGCTACCGCGCCGAGGGCAAACCCTTCAACATGGGCATGGTGTTCCCGGTCTCGACCCACAATTACGAGCTGCGCTACTGGCTGGCGGCGGGCGGTCTGGAGCCGGGCTACTATTCGCCCGATGACGTGTCGGGCCAGATCGGCGCCGATGTGCTGCTGTCCGTGACGCCCCCGCCGCAGATGCCCGCGACCCTCGAGGCCGGTACGATCTACGGCTATTGCGTGGGCGAGCCGTGGAACCAGCAGGCCGTGTTCAAGGGCATCGGCGTTCCGGTGATCACCGATTACGAGATCTGGAAGAACAACCCCGAGAAGGTCTTCGGCATCACCGCCGAATTCGCCGAGGAGAACCCGAACACCACGCTCGCGCTGACCAAGGCGCTGATCCGCGCGGCGATGTGGCTCGATGAGAACGACAACGCCAACCGCCCCGAAGCGGTCGAGATCCTGGCCCGCTCGGAATATGTGGGTGCGGATGCCGAGGTGATCGCGAACTCGATGACCGGCACGTTCGAGTATGAGAAGGGCGACAAGCGCGACGTTCCCGACTTCAACGTCTTCTTCCGCTACTACGCGACCTATCCCTACTACTCGGATGCGGTCTGGTATCTCAGCCAGATGCGCCGCTGGGGCCAGATCCCCGAGAGCCAGAGCGACGACTGGTATGACGAGGTCGCCAAGTCCGTCTACAAGCCGGAGATCTACCTTCAGGCCGCTCAGATGCTGGTCGATGAAGGTATCGCGGACAAGGCTGATTTCCCTTGGGATACCGATGGGTATCGTGAGCCCACCTCCGACATCATCGACGGTGTCGAGTATGACGGCCGCACCCCCAACGCCTATATCGACAGCCTGCCGATCGGTCTGAAATCGGGCCAGAAAGTCGTCGGCAACAAGGTCGAAGGGTAACTCCCCTGACTTGCGGGCGGGGCCGAGCTCCCGCCCGTCCTTTCCTCTCTACATTCCCCCAAGGACGCCATGCCATGACCGCCATCGATCCTGACGCCCTGACTGCACAGCAGGCCCGCGAGGCCCGCCGCGAACGTCTCTTCACCCGCATCAACAAGGCCGATAGCTGGTTCAAGGTGCTCGGCCTGAGCTGGGTCACCCCGGTTCTGCGCGCCGCGGCCGGTGACAATCCCAAGGCCCAGATGAAAGAGATCTGGCAGCTTCTGGGCGTGCCGGTGGTGGCAATCATCGCCTTCCTCGCCGTCTGGGCGGTTCTGGCCCCGAAAGTGCAAACCTCGCTCGGCGTCATCCCCGGCCCGGCGCAGGTCTGGGAGCAGGCGGAGGTTCTCTATGCCGACCACCTGCGCGAGCGCGACAAGGCCGCCGCCTTCTACGAGCGTCAGGACGTCCGCAACGACAAGCTGGTGGCGGCAGGCAAGGCCGACCGGGTGAAATACCGCGACTATACCGGGGCGCCGACCTATTTCGATCAGATCTGGACCTCGATCAAGACGGTGTTCTTCGGCTTCGCGCTCGGCACGATCGTCGCGGTGCCGCTGGGCATCATGGCGGGCCTGTCGAAAACCGCGAATGCCGCGATGAACCCGCTGATCCAGATCTTCAAGCCGGTCTCGCCGCTCGCGTGGCTGCCGATCGTGACGATGATCGTCTCGGCTGTCTACGTGACCAATGACGGGATGTTCTCCAAGTCCTTCCTGATCTCGGCGATCACGGTGACGCTGTGCTCGCTCTGGCCCACGATCATCAACACGGCCCTTGGCGTGGCGTCGATCGACAAGGACCTCGTGAACGTCTCGAAAGTGCTGAAGATGGGCACCTGGACCAAGATCACCAAGCTGGTGCTGCCCTCGGCGCTGCCGCTGATCTTCACCGGTCTGCGCCTGTCGCTCGGCGTGGGCTGGATGGTGCTGATCGCGGCGGAAATGCTCGCGCAGAACCCGGGCTTGGGCAAATTCGTCTGGGACGAATTCCAGAACGGCTCCTCGGAAAGCCTCGCGCGGATCATGGTGGCCGTGTTCACCATCGGCATCATCGGCTTCATCCTCGATCGCCTCATGTTCGCGATCCAGTCGATGTTCACCTTCTCGAATAACCGGTGACCCTCATGAGCATTCTTGAATTCAAATCCGTCTCGAAAAGCTTTGGCGAAGGCTCCGCGCGCAGCGACGTGCTCAACGGCATCGACCTGAGCGTGAAAGAGGGCGAGTTCCTCGTGCTCTTGGGCTTCTCCGGCACCGGCAAGACCACCCTGATCAACCTGATGGCGGGGCTTGAGATGCCCTCCAAGGGCGAGGTCCTGTTCAAGGGCGCGCCGGTCACCGGCCCCGGTCCGGAGCGCGGCGTGATCTTCCAGAACTACTCGCTGATGCCGTGGCTGACGGTGGATCAGAACGTGGCTCTCGCGGTTGAGACGATCTTCCCGGGCCTGTCGAAGAAAGAGCGTCAGGCGAAAGTCGATCACTACGTGAAGATGGTGGGCCTCAGCCACGCCGCGAGCCGCCGCCCGGCGGAGCTGTCGGGGGGCATGCGCCAGCGGGTCAACGTGGCCCGCGCGCTCGCGATGAACCCCGAGGTGCTGCTGCTCGACGAGCCGCTCTCGGCGCTCGATGCGCTCACGCGGGGCAACCTTGCTGACGAGATCGAGCATATCTGGGAGCAGGACAAGAAGACCTGCGTGTTGATCACCAATGACGTCGACGAGGCGATCGTTCTGGCCGACCGGATCATCGCGCTGAACCCTGACGGCACGCTGGGCGAAGAGTTCAAGGTCACCATCCCGCGTCCGCGCGACCGCGGTGCGATGAACCATGACGAGGGGTTCAAGCGTCTGCGCGCCGCCGTCACGAACTACCTGATGGATGTGGGCATGCAGGCCAAGGCCGAAGGCTCGCGCAAGCTGCCTGATGTCACGCCGCTGCACGCGCTGCCCAAGGCCGTGTCCGACGCCGCGCGCTCGGCGCTCGAGGACAAGTATCTGGAGTATTCGCAGCTCCATAAGATCTACCCGACCCCGAAAGGGCCGCTGACCGTGGTGGAGGATTTCAACCTCACCCTGAAGAAGGGCGAATTCGTCTCTCTGATCGGCCATTCGGGCTGCGGGAAATCGACCGTGCTGACGATGACCGCGGGGCTCAACGATGTGTCGAAAGGCGGCATCAAGCTCGACGGGTTTGAGGTGAAGGGCGCCGATCCCGAGCGCGCCGTGGTCTTCCAGGCGCCCTCGCTGTTCCCGTGGCTGTCGGCGCGCGAAAACGTCGCCGTGGGCGTGGACAAGGTCTATCCCAAGGCGTCGCGCGCCGAGCGTCAGGACGTGATCGACTATTACCTCGAGCGCGTCGGTCTGGGCGATGCGATGGACAAGCCCGCCTCGGACATGTCGAACGGCATGCGCCAGCGCGTCGGTATCGCGCGCGCCTTCGCGCTTTCGCCGAAACTGCTCTTGCTCGACGAGCCCTTCGGGATGCTCGACAGCCTGACCCGCTGGGAGCTGCAGGAAGTGCTGATGGAGGTGTGGAGCCGCACCAAGGTCACCGCCGTCTGCGTCACCCATGACGTGGACGAGGCGATCCTGCTCGCCGACCGCGTGGTGATGATGACGAACGGCCCGCGCGCCACGATCGGCAAGGTGATGGAGGTCGATCTGCCGCGTCCGCGCACCCGCAAGGCGCTGCTCGAACACCCGGACTACTACCTCTACCGCGAGCAGGTTCTGAACTTCCTCGAAGAATATGAACAGGGCCACACGCCCAAGAAATCGGAGGCCGCGTGATGGACGCTGCAACTGCAACCCCCGCACGCGCCTTCATCGGCGTCAGCGAAGTCTGGGTACCCGAGGGCGACCGTCTGGTCCATGCCGCGGGCGATTACGGCGCGCACACGGCGTTCGAGGAAGCCTCGGTCCGCACCAGTTTCGCTCATGGCGAGGGCCTGCCGGGCAAAGCATGGGCCGAAGGGCGCCCGGTCGTCCTGAAAGGGTTCGACGGGTCCTATTTCCAGCGCATCGAGGCCGCGAAAGAGGCTGGCTTGACCTCGGCCGTCGCGCTGCCGGTTTTCGATGGCGACACGCTCAAGGCGGTTCTTGTCGTGCTGTGCGGCGATGACGAAATGACCACCGGCGCGATCGAGGTCTGGGCCGAGCGGGACGGGCTCCTGATGCTCGATGACGGATATTATGGCGCGGCCAAGCATTTCGAATGGGTCTCGAAGCACACGCATTTCCCGAAAGGGCAGGGCCTGCCGGGCGGTGTCTGGGCCGCGCAGACCCCGATGCTGATGCGCGATCTGGGCTCGGGCTATCGTTTCATTCGCTCGGAAAGCGCGGGCGCGGCCGGGCTGACCACCGGGCTTGGCCTGCCGATCCCGGTGCCGGGCGATCAGAGCTATGTGGCGACGCTGCTGTCGGCACGCGGGACGCCGATCGCACGCCGTTTCGAGATCTGGGACGCGCGCGAGGCGCGTGTCGGTCGCGACGGCGGCGCGGTTCTGGTGGATGGCCTGTGCGAGCGAGAAGGCGCGCTTTGGAACGAGGACAACCCCAAGCGGGCGCAGGACTGGCAGGGCCCGATCGGCAAGGTGCTGGGCACCGGCTTGCCGCTGGTGATCGGTGGGGCGCAGATCGCTGCCGGCTACAGCTCGATGGTCGCGCTGCCGATCCATCGCGATGGCGAGATCGCGCATATCGTCGCCTGGTATCTTTGAGGAGTGACCAAGATGCAGAAACTGGTCGTTATCGGTGCTGGCATGGCTTCGGGTCGGATGCTCGAGCATCTGTTCGAAGCCGCGCCCGGCGCATGGGATGTCACCCTTTTCAACGCGGAGCCGCGGGGCAATTACAACCGCATCATGCTGAGCCCGGTGCTGTCGGGCGAGAAGAGCTACGCGGAAATCGTTACCCATGGCGAGGCTTGGTATGACGCCCACGGCGTGACCTGCCGCTTCGGCGAAAAGGTCGTGGGGATCGACCGCGACCGCAAGGTCGTCATCGGCGAGCAGGGTGAGGTCGCTTACGACAAGCTGGTCATCGCCACCGGCTCGAACCCGTTCATCATCCCGCTGCCGGGCCATGATCTGGACGGCGTGATCGCCTATCGTGATCTGGATGACACCAACCGGATGATCGAGGCGGCGCGCCCCGGCGCGCGCGCCGTGGTGATCGGCGGCGGTCTGTTGGGGCTCGAGGCCGCGGCGGGTCTGCGTCTGCGCGGCATGGACGTGACCGTGGTGCATATCATGGGCCACCTGATGGAGCGTCAGCTCGACGAGGCGGCGGGTTACCTCCTGCGCCGTGCGCTCACCGATCGCGGGATCGAAGTCTGCTGCTCGGCGAATTCCAAGGAGATTTTGGGTGAAGATGGCAAGCTGCGGGCGCTGAAGCTGGATGACGGCACCGAGCTGCCCTGCGACCTGCTGGTCATGGCCGTGGGCATCCGTCCCTCGGTCGCGCTGGCCAAGGAGGCAGGCCTCGAGACCGGGCGCGGCATTCAGGTCGACGCGCAGATGTTGACCTCCGACCCCGATATCCTGTCGCTTGGCGAATGCGTGGAGTTCGACGGGCAGATCTTCGGTCTTGTCGCGCCGCTCTACGATCAGGCGAAGGTCGCTGCGCAGACCCTGACCGGGGAGGCCAGCGAATACATCCCCCGCGAGGTCTCGACCAAGCTGAAGGTCACCGGATGCGACCTGTTCTCAGCGGGCGATTTCGCCGAAGGCGAGGGCCGCGAGGATATCGTCTTCCGCGATCCCGCGCGCGGCGTCTACAAGCGCCTCGTGCTGGAGGGCGACCGCGTGATCGGCGCGGTGATGTATGGCGACGTCGCCGATGGCAACTGGTTCTACGGGCTGATCAAGGACGGCACCGACGTGTCGGAGATGCGCGAGACGCTGATCTTCGGTCCGGCTTTCCAGGGGGGCGCCTCGGTGGACCCTATGGCGGCCGTTGCAGCCTTACCGGCTGACGCAGAAATCTGCGGCTGCAACGGCGTGTGCAAGGGTCAAATCGTGGCCGCGATCGAGGCGGGCGCGACTTCGCTCGACGCGATCAAGGCCACCACCAAAGCCAGCGCCTCCTGCGGCACCTGCACCGGGCTGGTCGAGCAGGTTCTGGCGGTCACGCTGGGCGACGAGTTCGTCCTGCCCACGGCGAAACCGATCTGCGCCTGCACCGATCACCCGCATGAGGACGTGCGCCGCCTGATCAAGGCGAAAGAGCTGAAATCGCAACCCGCGGTGATGCAGGAACTGGGCTGGAAGACGTCCAACGGCTGCCATGTCTGCCGCCCGGCGCTGAACTACTACCTGCTGGCCGATTGGCCGCTGGAGTATCAAGACGACCCGCAAAGCCGCTTCGTGAACGAGCGTAACCACGCCAATATCCAGAAGGACGGCACCTATAGCGTGATGCCGCGCATGTGGGGCGGGATGACCACCCCCGAGGAACTGCTCGCGATTGCCGAAGCCGCGAAGAAATACGACGCGACGGTAAAGGTCACGGGCGGCCAGCGCATCGACTTGCTCGGTATCAAGAAAGAGGATCTGCCGCATATCTGGGCCGATCTGAACGCGGCCGGGATGGTCTCGGGGCATGCCTACACGAAAGGTCTGCGCACGGTGAAGACTTGCGTGGGCACCGACTGGTGCCGGTTCGGGACGCAGGATTCGACCGGGCTCGGGATCAAGCTGGAAAAGCGCCTCTGGGGCTCGTGGACGCCGCACAAGTTCAAGATGGCGGTGACGGGCTGCCCGCGCAATTGCGCCGAGGCCACCTGCAAGGATCTGGGCGTGGTCTGTGTGGACTCGGGCTTCGAGATCAGCGTCGGCGGCGCGGCCGGGATGGAACTGAAAGAGACCGAGCCGCTGGCCAAGGTCGCGACCGAACAGGAGGTGATCGATATCTCGGTGGCTTTCCTGCAGCTCTATCGTGAGAGCGCGAATTACCTCGACCGGCCCTATAAATGGATCGCCAAGACCGGCGGGCTCGGCTGGATCATCGAACAGGTCGTGGACGATCTCGACAATCGCGCGGCGCTGATCGAGCGCTTCGATATCTCGCAAACCGTCTACCAGAAAGACCCCTGGGCCGAACGCGCGACCCCTCACTATGAGCGCGCCTGGAGCCCGCTCGCCGATCTCACGAAGGAGGCCGCGGAATGAGCTGGATCGATATCGGCGCGCTCGACGATATCCCGGTGCAGGGCGCGCGCGTCATCAAGACCAAAATGGGCTGCGTCGCGGTATTCCGCACCGCCGATGATGCCGTTTTCGCCCTCTCGGATCGCTGCCCGCACAAGGGCGGGCCGCTCTCGGAGGGGATCGTGCATGGCCACAAGGTGACCTGCCCGCTGCATAACTGGGTGTTCAGCCTCGAGACGGGCGAGGCGCAGGGGGCCGACGAGGGGCAGGTGCCGACCTATGATCTGCGCGTCGAAGCGGGACGTTTGCTGATCGACGCAAGCAAGCTCGCCGCGCAAAGCGCCGCCTGAACCGGAGTGGAACGATGACCCGCGCTGCTCCGACAATTTGCACCACATGCCCCTATTGCGGCGTCGGCTGTGGCGTTCTGGCGACGCCCGACGGCGCGGGCGGGATGGAGATCCGGGGCGACAAGGCCCATCCCGCCAATGCGGGCAAGCTGTGCTCGAAAGGCTCGGCACTGGGGGAGACGGTCGATCTGGAGGGGCGCCTTCTGGCCCCGATCGTGAACGGACTGGAGACGGATTGGGACGCAACGCTCGATCTGGTGGCCGAGAAGTTCCGCGCGAGCATCGCCGAACACGGTCCCGATAGCGTGGCGTTCTACGTCTCGGGTCAGCTTCTGACCGAGGATTACTATGTCGCCAACAAGCTGATGAAGGGCTTCATCGGCTCGGGCAATATCGACACGAACTCGCGGCTGTGCATGGCCTCGTCGGTGGCGGGGCACAAGCGCGCCTTCGGCACCGATACCGTGCCCGGCCAATACGAGGATTTCGATCAGGCCGACGTCATCGTGCTCGTGGGTTCGAACCTCGCTTGGTGCCATCCGGTGCTTTTCCAGCGGATCGCGGCGGCGAAAAAAGCACGGCCCGAAATGCGCGTCGTGGTCGTCGATCCGCGCCGCACCGCGACCTGCGACATCGCCGATCTGCATCTGGCCGTGGCGCCGGGCGCGGATGCGGCGCTGTTCAACGCTCTGCTGGCCGAGATCGCGGCGCAGGGCGCAGTCGACCGCGCCTATGTCGCGGCCCATGTCAGCGGGTTTGAGGATGCGCTGGTGGCGGCGCAGGCTTCCGATCCGGCCGCGACAGGGCTCAGCGCCGCCGATCTGGCCGAGTTCACACGGCTCTGGATTGGCTCCGAGAAGGTCGTCACGATCTATTCTCAGGGCGTGAACCAATCCACCTCCGGCACCGACAAGGTCAACGCGATCATCAACTGCCACCTCGCCACGGGCCGCATCGGCAAGCCCGGCGCGGGGCCGTTCTCGGTCACGGGTCAGCCCAATGCGATGGGCGGGCGCGAGGTGGGAGGCTTGGCGAATATGCTCGCCTGTCACCTCGATATCGAGAACGCGGACCATCGCGACGCGGTGCAGGGTTTCTGGGCAAGCCCGACCATGGCGCCGGGTCCGGGCCTCAAGGCCGTCGACATGTTCCGCGCGGTTGAGGAGGGCCGGATCAAGGCGCTCTGGATCATCTGCACCAATCCCGCCGTCTCGATGCCCGAGGCCGACCGTGTGCGCGCCGCCATCGCGGGCTGCGATTTCGTCGTGGTCTCAGATATCACCGCCGACACCGACACCGCGCAGCTGGCCGATGTGATCCTGCCCGCGACCGGATGGGGCGAGAAGGACGGCACCGTCACCAATTCCGAGCGTTGCATCTCGCGTCAGCGTCCCATTCTGCCCGCGCCCGGTCAGGCGCGCCACGACTGGAAGATCATCTGCGACGTGGCCGCGAAAATGGGCTGGGCCGAGCATTTCGCCTATGACGGCCCGGCGGCGATCTTCCGGGAATATGCGACGCTGTCCGAGGTCGCAGGAGGGTTTGGGCTCGATTTCGATATCTCCGACTACAAGTCGATCGCGAATGCGGACTATGAGGCGCTCGCGCCGTTTGTCTGGCCCCAAGGTTCTGCAAAGAAAGGCGGCCGGTTCTTCGGGGATGGCGGGTTCTTCACGCCCGACCGCAAGGGCCGGATGCTGCCGATCACGCCCCGCGCGCCGAAAACCGCGCTGAGCCCGCAGACGCCTTTCCGTTTCAATACGGGCCGCGTGCGCGATCACTGGCACACGATGACGCGCACCGCGAAATCGCCGCGCCTGAGCCTGCATATGGCCGAGCCTTATCTGGAAATTCACCCCTCGGACGCGGCCAAACTGAGGCTGCGTCCGGCCGGACTGGCGGAAGTGAAAAATGCTCAGGGTCGCGCAGTTCTGCGCGTTCTGGAAAGCATCCGGATGCAACCCGGTTCGGTCTTCGCACCGATGCACTGGACGGGCGAGACCGCCTCCGATGGACGCGTCGATGCGCTGGTCGCCGCCCATGTCGATCCCGTCTCGGGCCAGCCCGAAAGCAAGGGCTGCGCGGTCCAGATCTCGCCTTATCAGGCTGCGTGGTTCGGCTTTGCGGCGAGCGTGCAGGACGTGACCCCGCGCACCGGTTACTGGGCGAAGGCGCGCAGCAAGAGCGGCTGGCGGATCGAGCTGGCCGGGCGCGAGGCACCTGCCGATTGGGAGGCCTTCGCGCGCGACCTCTTCGCATTGCCCGAGGCCGAAGCGGTCACGATGATCGATGCGGGCCGGGGGCTCGCGCGGATCGCGCTGATGGTCGAAGGCCGCGTCTCGGCGGTTCTCTTTGCGGCCCCCGAGCCGGTCGCGGTGTCGCGCGGCCATGTCGCGGCGCTGCTGGGCGCGACCGATCAACCGAGCCTTCTGGCCGGGCGCGCCGGTGCCGATCAGCCCGATCCGGGTGCGATCGTCTGCGCCTGTTTCGATGTCGGCGTGAACACGATCCTCGCCGCGATTGCCGATCAGGGACTGGCCTCGGTCGAGGCGATCGGTGCAGCCCTGCAGGCGGGCACCAATTGCGGCTCCTGCCGACCGGAACTCGCGGCGCTGCTGGCGAGCGCCCAACCCCGCGAGGCCGCCGAATGAGCCTCGCCCCCTATATCCACGCAATGGGCCGAGGTCCGGGCCGGGCGCGGTCGCTGAACCGCGACGAGGCCCGTGACGCGATGGGCCAGATCCTGCGCGGCGAGGCGGCCCCCGAAGCCGTCGGCGCGCTTCTGATGCTGATGCGCTATCGCGGCGAAAGTGCCGCCGAGATCGCCGGTTTCGCCGAAGCGATCCGTGAGACTTTGCCGGATTGGACCGGCCCCGCGCCCGCGCTCGACTGGCCGAGCTATGCGGCGGGGCGTTCGCGGGGCTTGCCGTGGTTTTTGCTGTCCGCGCGGCTGGTGGCAATGGCGGGAGAGCCGGTTCTGCTCCACGGCTGGAACTCGCATCAATCGCCCGTGGCTTCCGTCCGCGACGCGCTCGCAGGCGCAGGGATTGCCGTTGCGACGGATATGGCAAACGCCGCCGCGCTGCTGGCGCGTGACAAGATAGCCTATCTGCCGCTGGAGAGTTTCGCTCCGCGCGCGCTCGATCTGCTGCGGCTGCGCGAGGTGCTGGGGCTGCGCTCGGCGGTCAATACCGTGCTGCGCGTGCTCAACCCGGGCGGCGCAAGGGCCTCGGTGCAAGGTGTCTTCCATCCGCCGTATCGCGAGCTGCAATCCGATGCCTGCGCGCTGCTGGGTTTGCAAGCGATGACGGTGATCAAGGGCGGTGGCGGCGAGTTCGAGCGCCATCCGGGCAAGGACATCGCGCTCTTCGGCCTGCGGTCGGGGGAGGCATGGACCGGGCAGGGTGCGGCCAGCTGCGGCGCGACCCGCCGTCTTGCCGATGCGGCCCCCGATCCCGCCGATCTGGGGCGCCTCTGGTCGGGCGAGATCGACGATCCCTTCGCTACCGAAATCGTTCTCGGCACGGCAGAGCTGGCGCTCGACACCGCCGGAATCGCACAGCCCCGCGCGCGCGCCGCCGATCTCTGGGCACGCCGACACAGCGCGCGCGCCGCTTGAAAGGAAGATGATCATGAAGCTCTCTGCCGCATCCCCGTTTGCCCCGAGCGACGCCGCGCTTCGCGCCCGCAAGCCGGGGATTCTGGCTTTCATGAGCGAGGTTTTCCACGACTGGCGGCTCGCTTTGGCAGGCGTCTCGCCGAAGGCCGTGACCCCGACCCGATCCGCACCCGGTCGCGCGAAACCGGGCGCGATCGCACTTGTCGGCGCGGGCCCGGGTGCACGGGATCTGCTGACGCTTCGGGCGGCTCAGCGTCTGAGCCAAGCCGATATCGTCTTCTACGATCGCCTCGTCGATCCGGAGGTTCTAGAGCTGGCGCGCAGGGATGCCGAGCTTGTCTATGTCGGAAAAGCCGTCGGCGCATGCGCCTGGCCGCAGGAGCGGATCGACGCGGTGATCGTGGCGGCAGCGCTGCAGGGTAAGCGGGTCGTGCGGCTGAAAAGCGGCGATCCGGGCCTCTTCGGACGGGCCACCGAAGAACTCGCCGCCGCGCGCGCGAACGGTATCCCGGTCGAAATCGTGCCCGGGGTCACCGCGGCTTCCGCGGCAGGGGCCGCGCTTGGCCGGTCGCTGACGGAACGCGGCGCCACCGACCGCGTGGTCTTCGCTACCGGCATGTGTCGCGCGGGCGACGACACGCCCGATTGGGGGGCATCCACACGCCCGGGCACGACGCTCGCGCTTTATATGGGCGTGCGGCAGGCGCCCGTGATCGAGGCGAACCTTATCGCGGCGGGTGTCCCGGCTGTCTCCGAGGTCGAGATCGTCTCGGACATTTCGACCGACCGTCAGAGGATCGCGACCTGCCAGCTTGGCGCGCTCGCCGCGACGATCCGGGCGGAAGCGATCGGCAACCCGGCGATCATCCTGATCCGTCACGACAAGCGTGTCGCGCGCCTTGGCGGCATGGCGGAGCTGCAATCTCGGGACGTGGGGAAAGCCGGAAAAGCGACGCTGCTCGCCGATTTCTGACGCCGAAGCTGTCACAACCCAAAGCGCAAACGGAAGGTCGGAGCCGCCGAGTTTCACCGGCGAGCCCCTGCATTTCGCCCCTTCGCGAATGAAGTTCTTCGAGGCACATCGGGACCTCAATGCCCCATCATCATCTCGCCCTTCGCCATCGCCAGATGGTGCGGCTGATGGTGCGCGCCGACCGTCAGGATGCCGATGAAGCCGAGCGCGCGGATCTTCTGCGGATCCGCGCCGGTCACGGTGAGGACGCTGCCGCCGGGGATTTCCTCGGCGCTCATCTTCCAGCCCTCGACCCCGTTCATCGTCGCGACGTGGGCAGGCACCATCGCACGGATGGACGCGGTGACCTCGGGGTCGTCCGAGGTCGCCTCGAAGCGGGCGCCACCTTCGATGTCGTCCTCTTTGACCTTGGCGCGCAGGGTGACGTTGTTCATGTCGATCAGATGCTGGCGCAGGCCCTCGATATTGACGCGGTTCCAATCCGTGTGGGGATCGGCGAGCAGATAGGCGACGATCTCCTGAATGGCCGCGAAGGCGGACTGACCCGGCTCGGTGATCGCGCCCGTGTCCTCGGATTGCATGCCGGGCATCTGCGCGGTCGAGGTCATTGGCATCTGGCCGTCGGCATGGGCGTCGTCGGACATCATGTGGTCGTCATGTGCGGGCATGTCTTCGTCGTCGCCCATATGCTCATGGTCGCCCATGTCCGCGTCGTCCATCATCATGTGATCGCCCGACATCATGTCATGCGCGCTCCCATCCGCGCTGCCATCTCCGTGCGCGTAGCTGACGGCGGGCAACGCCACGAGGGCGAGAATGCTAAGAAAACGTGTCATGGGTCCTCCGGAGTTTTGCGTTACCCTGCCATCTTTCATCGGGGATGTCACAGCTTCAGCCTCCGCAAGCGCAAGGCGTTCCCGATCACCGAGACCGACGAGAAGCTCATCGCGAGCGCCGCGATCACCGGCGAGAGCAGCACGCCGAAGACGGGGTAGAGCACACCCGCCGCGATCGGCACGCCCGCGGTGTTGTAGGCGAAAGCGAAGAACAGGTTCTGGCGGATGTTGCGCATCACGCCCTCGGCCAGACGGCGCGCGCGGACGATGCCGGTCAGGTCGCCCTTGACGAGCGTCAGACCTGCGCTTTCGACCGCGACATCCGCGCCGGTACCCATGGCGATGCCGACATCGGCAGCGGCGAGTGCAGGTGCGTCGTTCACCCCGTCACCGGCCATCGCGATGGAGGCGCCATCCTTGCGCAGTTTCTCGACCAGCGCGGCCTTGTCCTCGGGCGAGACCCCGGCATGAACCTCGTCGATGCCCAGCTCGCGCGCGACGGCCCTTGCGGTGCCCTCGCTGTCGCCGGTGGCCATGACGATCCGCAGGCCTTCCTCGTGGAGCGCGCGAATGGCGTCCGCCGTGGTCTCCTTGATCCGGTCGGCCACCGCGATCACGCCGATCACCTTGCCGTCGCGGGCGAGGTACATCGCGGTCTTGCCGTCCGATTGCAGACGCTCGACCGTCTCGGACTGAGTGGAGGTATCCGCGCCGATCTGCTCCATCAGGGCGGCGTTACCGAGCGCGATCTGCGCACCATCGACGCGGCCTGTGACGCCCTTGCCGGTGACCGCCTCGAAGCCTTCGGCGTCGAGTGTGGGCGCATCCTCGGCCCCTTGCACGATGGCCTCGGCCAGCGGGTGTTCTGAACCCCGTTCCAGCGCGGCGGCGAGGGATTTGACCTCTTCTTCGGAGGCCCCGTCCGCGATCACATCGGTCAGCGCGGGCTTGCCCTCGGTCAGCGTGCCGGTCTTGTCGACGATCAGCGTGTCGACCTTGGCGAAGCGTTCCAGCGCCTCGGCGTCGCGGATCAGCACGCCTGCGCTGGCCCCGCGCCCGGTGCCGACCATCACCGACATCGGCGTGGCGAGACCCAGCGCGCAGGGACACGCGATGATCAGGACGGAGACGGCGGCCACGGTCGCATAGCCCAGTGCGGGCGAGGGGCCGAAGACGAGCCATGCGATGAAGGCGAGGATCGAACAGGCCACCACGGCGGGCACGAAGTAGAGCGCCACACGGTCGGCCAGCCCCTGGATCGGTGCGCGCGAGCGTTGCGCCTTGCCGACCATCTCGACGATGCGCGAGAGCGTGGTTTCCGCGCCCACCGCCTGCGCTTCCATCACGAAGCTGCCTTGCTTGTTCAGCGTGCCGCCGGTGACCGCATCGCCCTGTGTTTTCTCGACCGGGACCGGCTCGCCGGTGATCATGCTCTCGTCGATGGCGGAGGAGCCTTCCGCGACCACACCATCCACCGGCACGGTCTCGCCCGGGCGCACGCGGAGCTTGTCGCCCGTCTGCACTTGATCGAGCGGCACGTCTTCCTCGCCGTTTTCCCCCACGCGGCGCGCGGTTTTCGGCGCGAGGTCCATCAGCGCGCGGATCGCGTCGCCGGTTTTCTCGCGCGCGGACAGCTCCATGATCTGGCCGATCAGCACCAGCACGAGGATCACCGCCGAGGCTTCGAAATAGACCGGCGGCAGGCCGTGCTCATTGAGCATCTCGGCGGGAAAGATACCCGGCACCAGAAGCCCCGCGAGTGAGAAAAGATAGGCCGCGAGCGTGCCCAAAGCGATCAGCGTCCACATGTTGGGCGAAACATTCACCACCGATTTCCAACCGCGCACGAAGAAGGGCCGCGCGAACCACAGCACCGGCGTCGCCAGCGCGAATTGCAGCCAGAGGAAGGCTTTCGGCCCGATCCACTCCGCGAAGGGCAGCCCGATATGCGCGCCCATCTCCAGCACGAAGACCGCAGCCGCCAGAGGCCCCATGATCCACAGCCTGCGCCGGAAATCCACGAGCTCGGGGTTCGGGCCGCTATCGGCACTGGGGCTCATCGGCTCCAGCGCCATGCCGCATTTCGGGCAATCGCCGGGCTTGTCCTCGACGATCTCGGGATGCATCGGGCAGGTATATTGCGTGCCTTCGGGCATTGCCTTGGCAGCGGGACGAACGCCCAGATAATCCTCGGGCCGGGCCTCGAACTTGTGCTGACAGCCCTCGGAGCAGAAATAGAACCGCTCGCCGTCGAGCTTGGCCATGTATTTCGCCGTCGCGCGCTCGACCGACATCCCGCAGACCGGGTCGGTCGCCTTGATGTAGTCATTCGGCTTGGCCACGAACTTGTCGTGACAGCCTTGCGAACAGAAGTGGTAGAGATGGCCGTCATGCTCGGCACTGGGCTTGTCGGCATTCGGGTCGACCGTCATTCCGCAGACCGGATCGCGGGTGATCGCGTCCGTCGTTTCCTGCGTGTCGTGGGTCTCGTTGTGGGCGTGTTGCGATGTCATCCGTTCATCCTTTCGGCAACTTCGCCCGATCAGATAGGGCTTCCAGCTGCTGGAGGGTCAAGAGTATAACCGATCTTTTTCCTAAACCCGGTCCCGCGTCCCTATGTTCCAGCGGCCCTCACGTGAGCGTGACTTTTGCTTCCAGTGACTGGAAGGTTTATATACCAAACGCAGGAGGCCTATGCAGATGAATATCGGAACCGCCGCGACGCAGACCGGGCTGCCGGTCAAGACGATCCGCTATTACGAGGAGATCGGCCTCGTCACGCCGGACAGGCGCGCGAATGGCTATCGCGATTTCTCGGAGGCTTGCGTGGAGCAGCTGCGGCTTCTGGCGCAGGCGCGGCATCTGGGGTTCTCGCTCGAGGAATGTCGCCGTTTGCTCAGCTTGAGCGCCGATGAGGGGCGGGCCAGTCGCGATGTGCGCGCGCTCGCGCAGCAAAACCTCCAAGCGGTGCGCGAGAAGATCGCCTCTCTCAGTGCATTGGAGGCGCAGCTCCAGCGGCTGATCGCGCAATGTCATGGCGATGATGCCCCCGATTGTGCGATCCTCGATGACCTGATGGGGCAGCGCGGGAATTGACAGCCGCGCCAGAGCCCACCAGATAGAGGGCAGGGAGAACCGGGAGAGCCATGCGCAAAGCGCTGCATATCGTCGTCATCGGGCTGGTCTGTTTGATCGGTCTTTCGCAGTTGGGCGCACCTGCCGCTGCGATGACCCATGTGCGTGCGATGGATGCGATGGAGACGGTCGCCGTGAGCGACTGTTCGGCCTGTCCCGACAGCCATCACGATGCGGGGCCGATGCAGGACAAGACCTGCCCCCACGCGCAGATGATGGTCTCGGCTACGCTGGACTTCGCGCCGGAATTCTCTCTGAGCCGGGCCGACCTGTCCGTGACGCTCCTGCCTGCGGAGACGCCCGCGCCCTTGGCGCATGAGCCCCAGCTCGACCTTCCGCCACCGCGTATCTGATCGATCACACCGTCACCGGCCCCTGAGGGGGCTCGTCTGTCGCGTCCCAATCCCGGACGCATGATCGAACAGGATACTCTATGAAACGCTATATTCTCTCTGCCGCCGTCGTCGCGGCCCTCGCGGCGGGCGGTTGGCTCGTGATGCAGCCCGACACCGCGAGTGAGGCAGAGGCGGCCACGCCTGCCAAAGGCGATCCGCTCGTCGCTGTCTCCTTGCCGAACACGCTCTCCGAACAGGCCCAGATGGGCAAACGCGCTTTTGACGCGACCTGTGCGGCCTGTCACGGCGCGAATGCCACCGGAAAAATGGGCTTCGGCCCGCCCCTCGTGCACAAAATCTACGAGCCGTCCCATCACGGCGACATGGCCTTCCAGGCCGCCGTTCAGGCGGGCGTGCGCGCGCATCACTGGAAGTTCGGCAACATGCCCCCGCAGGAGGGCCTGACCCGTGGCGATGTCGCCAATATCGTCACTTATGTGCGCGAATTGCAGCGCGCGAACGGGATCGAGTGAGATGCAGAATTTCCAACTGACCCGCCGCGCGGTCCTTGCCGGAATGGGGGCCACGGCGCTGACGGCGCGCATCGGAAACGCGGCAACCGCCCCGACGCCGTTGACCGCGCAGCGCGCCATGGCCCAGATTGCCCCCGAGGGCTATCCGCAGACCGAGGTCTGGTCCTATGACGGCACGCTGCCGGGGCCGCAGCTGCGGGTGCCGCAGGGCGCGCGCCTGCAACGGCGCTTCGTCAACAAGCTCGACGTGCCAAGCTCGGTGCATTGGCACGGCATCCGCATCGACAATGCGATGGATGGCGTGGCGGGGCTGACGCAGGACGCCGTGCCGCCCGGAGAAAGCTTCGACTACGATTTCGTCGCACCCGATGCGGGCACCTATTGGTATCACGCGCATACGAACTCGATGGAGCAGGTCGCGCGCGGGCTTTCGGGTGCGCTGATCATCGAGGAGCCCGACGTGCCGGATGTCGATCGCGACGAGGTGCTGCTGCTCGACGATTGGCTGCTCAATCCCGACACCGCGCAGCTGGAGCCGGATTTCACCCATCCGATGGACCTCAGCCACGGTGGGCGTTTCGGTAATCTGGTCGGGACCAACGGGCATTACGCCCTGACCCTGACGGCGAAACGCCACGAGCGCTTGCGGCTACGCCTGATCAACGCCGCCAATGCGCGGATCTTCGTGCTGCGGCTGACCGGGCTCTCGGGCTGGCAGGTGGCGCTGGACGGGATGCCGCTGCCCGCGCCAGAGGCCATTCCCGAGGAACTGGTCCTCGCGCCCGCGCAGCGCGTCGATCTGATCGTCGATGTCACCGGCGACGGGGCTCAGGCCGCGATCGAACGGTTGGGCAATGATGACCAATGGCACAGCCAGGTCGCGTTCGAGATTTCGGGTGAGGCAAGCCGCACGCGGCGCGACGCGCCTGCGCCACTGCCGCCCAATCCGAACATGGCCCCGACCGATCTGACGCAGGCCCGCCCGCTGGAGATGAAGATCGAAGGCGGCGCGATGGGCCGGATGTCACGCAGCCAGATGCAGGGGCTGATGCAGAGCGGCAATTTCTGGACGCTCGCCGGCAAGGCCGGGCCGGGGGATGCGCCGTTTGCGCGGCTGTCACAGGGCGAGCCGGTGCGGCTGCGTTTCGTCAACGACACCGCCTTCCCGCATGCGATGCACCTGCACGGGATGCATTTCCGCGAGGTGCTCGAGGATGGACGCCTCGGCCCGATGCGCGACACGGTGCTGACCTTTGCCGGACGCAGTCACGAGGTCGCGTTCACTGCCGACAATCCGGGCAAATGGCTTTTGCACTGTCACATGCTCGCCCATGCGGCGGCGGGCATGTCGTCCTGGATCGAGGTGACCTGAGATGACGTTGAAAGGAGTGACTATGAAACAACCCCTGATGACGACCCTGTTCCTGCTCGGCTGGGCGCCGATGGCGTCTGCCCATGGCGGGGTGGAGGACCCGCAGGTTCTCGCGCGGATGGAAGGCATGAAGCGGCTCGGGACTGAGATGAAGCTTCTCAGCACGATGGCGAAGGGGGAGAGAGACTTCGAAGCCGAAAAGGTCCGGCGCGCGATCACCCGGATCGAGGCGGAAGCGGGACAGATTCCGGTGCTTTTCGAGCCCGAGGCGCAGGACCCGAAATCCGAGGCCCATCCGTCGATCTGGGATGAATTCCATGACTTCCGCGGTCAGGCGCATGCGCTGGAGGAAGCGGCCGGTTCGCTCTCGGAGCCGATCGAGTCCCGGCAAGCGCTTGGACTTGCTCTCGTCAAGCTCGGGGTGACCTGCAAGGAGTGCCATGACGAGTATCGGGAGTAAGCGGCGATGCGAATTGAAGCCGTAGGTCTGGTTGCCGTGATCGCGCTCGGGGCAGGGGGCGCGCACGGCGCCAGCCTGCTCGACGGGCGCGACATCACGGCGGGCAAAGCTCTTTATGCGCAGAGCTGCGCGAGCTGCCACGGTGCCAATCTCGAAGGTCAGCCGGACTGGCGCGAGGCGGGACCCGATGGCGTCCTTCCCGCCCCGCCGCATGACGAAACCGGCCACACATGGCACCACGAGACCGCGCTGCTGTTCGATTACGTCAAGCAGGGTGGGGCAGAGGCGCTGGCCGCGCGCGGGGTTGCCGATTTCCCAAGCGGGATGCCGGGTTTCGGCGGAACGCTCGATGACGCGCAGATCCTCGATATCCTCGGCTTCATCCGATCGACATGGCCCGAGCGGATGCAAGCGGTGCAGGCGGCGCGCGACGCGCAGTAAGCCCCCGGCGCGGCTCCGTCGGTCCGTGCCGCAAATGTGCCTTGGAGCGTGCCGCGTTTGTGCCTTCGGGAAGCCAGAAAAAAGAAAGCCCGGAGCGAACTCTGGGCTTTTCTCTTCGAAATCAGTCTCTTGCGAGATATTTGGCCCCGGTGGCAGGGGGCAGCGTTGTCTTGGCTTCAGTCTTAATGGTTTGAAATCGTTAATGATTGTCTGCGTAGTTCCGTGGTTTTTGCCACAGTTGAATGCCCTGCGGATAGGTGCTCGATTTCGGCGCGGCAAGGTATTTTCGGTAGTCCGATCACGCTATCGAGCCGAAAAATCGCTCGGCTTGACAAAAGGGTTGGTTTAGCTGCGTTCACCAAGTGTTCTTAGCTCATCTCGAGATTAGCTCCGACCAGCCAGAAGGTGCCAGTCGAATTGGAGTCGAAATTCCAATGCTTCGAGGTATTGGTCGCCTGAGCTTGGCACGCCGAGTGTCAGTGCCGACCAACCGGAGCGTAAAAGGCAGCGAGGTTTCCATAGCTGCGTCCGAATATTGACGACACAGCCACCCCGTCCGACACGTTCATTGGTTCGTAATGTCGCCCTTGAGAGAGTAGCCGATCATCAGCACGTCCTTGCGGGTCATCTCGTCGATCTCATGCGCGGCGAGGACCGACATGATGTCGTCGATTGCCGCCATGTATTCGCCGGTGCTGATATTCATGCCGCGATGCGCCGCCACCATGTCGCGCCCGGTATATTGCTCGGGGCCGCCACTGCCTGCGCCGAAGAAAGCGCAGAGTTGGGCCTTGGCGTCTTTCAGGTCGTCCGGTCTTTCGCGGTATGGCAGGAAACGGGCGCTGATTGCGGGGTTTACCATATGCGCCTCGAGGACATCGTCGACGAGCGCCTTGATCCCGGGCTTTCCGCCCAGCCGGTCGTAGAGGGTCTGTTCCATCGTTCTTGCTCCTTGTTCGCTATCCGAACTGTTTGCAGCTTGGACCCCGGGCGCTGGCTTGCGCCCGGGATGAGGGCTCATTGCGCGGCCTGCTGCACACGCTGCGGCTGGATGTTGTGGTTGACCCGGAAGAGGTTCGTGGGGTCGTAGCGCGCCTTGATCTCCTGCAGCCGGTTGAGGTTGCCGCCATAGGCCTCGGCAAGGCGATCCGCGTCATCCGCTGGCAGGAAGTTCACGTAGACACTGGGCGCCGCGTCCGCTGCCGTTGCGTTGAACAGATCGCGCGCCCATGCGATGCAGGCCTTGTCCTTCGACGCGTCGTCCCAGCGGGTGTGAACGTTCATGGTGAAGTGGCTGTCGCGCTGCGGATAGGCGGTCGCGTCGGAGGGGACGCGGGCCATCGCGCCGCCGACATGGGCGATGAAGATCTCGCATTGCGGATCGGGAAGCTCCTCGACCGCGCCGAGAATCGCCTCCATCGTGCCGGGGCCGAGCTTCAGGAAGTCCCGGCTCTTCCAGTAATTGCGCGCGCCGGGCGTCAGCAGCGGATCGAAGGCCGCCTGCCAGCCGGTGAAGGGATGCGGGCCGATCACATCGACAATGGGCGTGCCGAGGGCGCGCAGCTCCCGCATCGCCTCTTCGCCCTTGGCCATGTCGCCGACGTAACAGGCCGCGAAGATCAGCACCTCGCGCCCGTGCCAGTCTTCCGGCAGGAAGGGCAGGGGCGGCGCCTTGCGCAGGACCGACCAGACCGTCAGCTCGTCCGGCGCCTTGTCGCATATCTCCTGAAACTTCGGCAGCAGAGTGGCCGCCTCCGCGAAGGGATGGATGACGAGGCCGGACAGAACCTCGGTGCCGATGGCGTGACCCTGGAATTCGAAGGAGGACACCACCCCGAAATTCCCGCCCCCGCCGCACAGCGCCCAGAAAAGGTCCGGATGCTCCGTCTTCGACGCTTTGACGCAGCGCCCATCGGCCAGCACCACATCGGCCGACAAGAGGTTGTCGATGGTCATCCCGTATTTCCGGGTGATCCAGCCGAAGCCGCCGCCAAGTGTCAGCCCCGCGATCCCGGTTGTCGAGTTCACGCCGACAGGCACGGCAAGCCCATGCACCTGCGACTCGCGATCGACATCGCCCAGTGTCGCGCCCGGCTCGGCCCGGACGGTTCCGGCCTCAGGATCGACGTGAACCGAGCGCATGCCCGACAGGTCCAGCATCAGCGAGCCGTCCTCGACTGCGAGACCGGCAATCTGGTGGCCGCCGGACCGAACGGCCATCCGAAGCCCTTTATCCTTGGCAAAGGCGACCGCGGCCTGAATGTCGCTGGCTCCCATCGCATGCACGACGAGCCCCGGTTTGCGATCGATCATCCCGTTCCAGATCGACCGCGCGGTGTCATAGCCCTCATCTCCCTCGATCAGGGCCTTGCCGCGCAGAGCGGCTCCAAGGGCCTCCCGGTCCGCGCCGGTGATCTTCTTGCGCGTGCCGTCCAGCCCGTTCATTTCAATGATATCCGACATGTCTTTCTCCCTGTGAGATCATGGCGCACAGCGACGCGATCCACCCCTCGCGCGTCTGCCGCGTTCGATTGTTTGCGGTTCTGAAAGGATGAGCGCGCCGCGGGTCTCAAACCAGTGGCGAAACTGGACCGGCCCGCTCGGGCACAGGGTGTGGGCACATAGTTGGATACAAGAAGCGCAATTTGCGCTATGCTGGGAAAAGCCATGGAGGAGATCTCCGATGTCCAACGCCAGCTATTTCCAGTTCTGTCCGGTCGCGATGGCCGCTGAAATCCTCTGCACCCGGTGGACGATGGTCCTCGTGCGCGAACTCGTGGCCGGATCGACCCGCTTCAACGATATCAGGCGAGGTGTCCCGCGCATGTCGCGCACACTGCTTGCGCAGCGCCTGCGGGAGCTGGAGGCAGCCGGGATCGTCGAGAGACACCCGGTCGAGGGCACTCAAGCCGTCGACTACCTTCTCACCGATGCGGGAAAGGACCTGCTGCCGCTCGTCGAGGCCTTCGGGATCTGGGGGCAGAAATGGGTGGAATCCGAGCCGTCTCTGGAGCGGCTCGATGTGTCGCTGCTGATGTGGGACATGCGCCGCAATCTCGATCCTTCACCGCTTCCTCCGGGCCGGACTATCCTGAATTTCCACTTCCCCGAGCTCGCGGCGTCAAAATCCTCATGGTGGCTGATCGTGGAGGCGAGCGGGGATGTCGATCTGTGTCAGGTCGACCCGGGGTTCGATGTCGACCTCTTTGTCACGACGGATCTGCGCACGATGACAGAGATCTGGATGGGCCTCACGACCGTATCGAAGGCCGCCCGCAAGCTCGACCTCATCGGGTCCCGAGACGTGGTGGCCTCGATGCAGAAATGGCTGGGCCTCAGCCCCTTCGCAGCCGAGAAAAAGCTCGCCTCCTGAGCCGCGTCGCCGTCCCGGTCCGCGCGTCGTCGAAGGCTGTGGCAGACCGAGCCGGCATCGGCCACAGGCCGCACGTTCTGAAGGGCTACATGCCCACCAGCACCCGCGCGGCGTTGAAGAGCACTTTCGGGTCGAGGTCCGTGCGTGCGACCGGCGGGGGAGGTGTGATCCGTCCCGTCAGGCTCGCCACCGCGGCCCGGGCCGAGCGGACGGAATATTCCACCGTGAAGACGCAATCGCGCGGGAGTTCGCAGAATTGCCCGATGATCGCGAAGTTGCTGGCGCCGCTGGGCCGGGTGTAGGGGCGATCCCCGGGCTGACGCGGCATGAACTGGCTGGTGATGAAGGGCATCCGGCAGGGGATCACGCGGGCGGTCTTGAACCAGGCCTGCTGTTCGGGCGTCAGGCCCATATGGCCGAACAGTTCGGTCAGGATCTCGTCGCCGGTCGCCTCCCACATCGGTTTTGCGGTGAAGTCGCCGGGACGATCTCCGCGCAGGCCATATCCCCAGAAGACATAGGTGCCGTGTTTCTGGCCGCGGAAATGGGGTTGGTGGAAGAGCACGATCGAGAGCGTCCAGCCCGAATCCGCGAAGGTCACGAGCCCGCCCGTGCCTGTGCGGTTGCCGGTGAAATCCTCCATGAACTCGAAGAAATCGGGCCCATCGAGCGTGACCGTGAAGGAATGCCAGGCGGTCTTGTCGGTCGCGCCGCAGAACGCCTCGGGACGGCCGAAGCCCTCATGTTCCGCCGCCAGCTTTCGCCACAGCGTCCAGGCGCCGCCCTCGCGGTCATCGCGGCTGGGCGCGCGATCGTTCGCCCCCGTCACCGAGGCATCGGTCATCGACCCGAGCGTGAGATAGACCTTGTCGGTCTCGGCGACCGGTACCTCCTCGCCGCTGGCAAAGGCCAGCGCGCTGACGCGGCGGTCCTGCCGCGTGCCCTCGATCCGCACGTCGACGACCTGCGTGCCGGTGACGATTTGCACGCCTCGGTCGCGCAGCCAGCTCACGATTGGTGCGATAAGGGAATCATACTGATTATAGCGCGTGCGCAGAATGCCGGCGATCCGGGTGAAACCGGGAAAGAGATGGATGAAGCGTCGCAGGTAGCGCCGCATCTCGACCACGGAATGCCATGGTTGGAAGGAGAACATCGTCGACCACATCAGCCAGAAGTTGCTGTCCAGAAACGTGGGCTGGAACCAGTCCTTGATCGTCTGGGCCCCGAGCGTGCTTTCGCGATGCAGGATCAGGCGGTTGATATCGACGATGTCCTGCGCCGTGAGCGTGAGGTCAAAGCGGTCCTCTGCCGGTTTGCCCTTGCGCACGATGCGGCAATTGGCCGAGCCGGGCACCATGCGGTTGAAGGCGAAGATATCCTGTGCTGCCGAGGTGGCGGGATCGTCGGCCGAGGGGATCGAGCCGAGCAGATCGAACGTGCAGGCGAAATGCTCCTCGAACATCCGGCCGCCGCGGACGAGATACCCGTCCTCGCCATCGCCCGAGCCGTCCAGCGAACCGCCCGCCGTGCCGAGTTGTTCGTAGACATTGATCGCCGCGCCATCCACCCCCGCGTCGCGTAGCAGAAAGACCGCCGTGGCGAGGCCCGCGATGCCGCCGCCGACGATGTGATGTCGTTCCGTTGTCGCTTCCATCGCCGAGCCTCGCTCCCTGCAGTCCAAATTTTCCTCGCCGCCGCCGAAATCCTTGGGGACACGGCGAATTCTAGCATTTTATGAGAAACAGACGAAGAAGATTGCTCTCCGAGTTTGCACCTGTTCCGCCCGCTTGCATGGTGATCAGGGAAGGCACGTCATGCGGCGGACTGCCCAAACTGTCTGAGCATGGAACCGGCCATTCGCGCCGGGTGCACCTAATATCCATGCTCCCCCTTTGGCGAGAGGGAAAATCTCGGCCCATAGCGGACATCTATGGCCTGAGCGGCGAAGGTCAGCTTCGAATTTCTATCTCGGTTCGGCTTCCGGATGTTCTCGTCGACTTTGGATGATGCTTCGGCCCCATTAACAGTTGGATCACTGCATGACTATTGTGGAGATTGAGGCTGTCAAAAGGCTCTTTCGCGTTTGTCTGCTCCTGAAGCATTGGCGCAGCTTGCTGCATTACGCGGAACGATTTCGCGGCGGCCAAGCCGAGATCGCGCTGAAGCCTATAGTTTCTCATAGATTGCGCGCGCGGGGGACTGTGACGTGAAATGCGCGTGATCGGTTCGTGTGTTTGGGCCGTGACAAAACACCAATAAATCGGGGTATTCTCATGACATTCAAATTCGCGCTCGCGGCGTCAGCCGCCTGTCTTGCGCTGGCCGCGTGCAACAGCAGCAACGGGTCTTCCGCGGCGCTGACCTCGGCAGAGGCGCAAAACGTCGAAGCAACCTATTCCGACTACGCGGACAGGATCGGTACGGGCGACCTGACGACGACCGTGCCGACGGGGCAGGCGTCGATGTCGGGCTATATGGGCGTGAGCAACGTCAATCCCGACGACCCGACCACGACCGTGATGGGGGAACTGGCGATGGATGTCGATTTCGACGCGGGGACGCTGACCGGCAAAGGGTCCAATTTCGGCATCTATAGCGGCGACGTCTTGACCAAGGAAGCAGATGTGACAGGCTCGCTCGACGTTGCGGGCACGGTTTCGACCTCGGACATGACCGCCACCGCGACGGGTACGATGTCGGATGGCTCCTCTGCGGGCGCCGACTTCGCTCTGGATATGACCGGCAGTTTCTATGACGACGCGGGCACGCTGACTGCGGTGGGCGATATCTCCGGGACGATGACCGACGGCTCTGACGTCCAGAACGTCGACGGCAATTATTACGCCACCGAGAACTGAGGCGGGGCTTTTCCTGCACAGGCCGGGCGTTCTGCGCCCGGTCTCTTTCCGTCTCGCCGAGAGGCAAACGACAAGCGCGATGCGATACCGTTCTTCCTTCCTCCTGATCTGGCTCGCCTTCGCGTTTGTCGTCTGTCTGCTCTCACCGTCGCGCAGCTTTGCGGAACAGACGGTTTCGGATTGGCTCGGCGTGGCGAATGCGCAGCTCGCGCAGGGCAAACCGGGGCGGGCGCTTCTGATTTTCGGAGAAATCGCGGCGCGCCATCCGGAATTTGCCCCGGCGCAGACCGGGTTGGAGCAGAGCTTCACCAAGCTTGGCTCCGTTCGCCGCAACGAAGCGTTCCTGCGTTACGCGCTCGCCAAGGATCCAAAGCACGAAGCGGCGCTTCTCGCGGCATGGCAGGCGTTGGATCGGGCGCATCCGTTTCGCTTTTCCGCCACGGCCTCGATCCTGCCGAGCAGCAATGTCGATCACGTCGCCTCCGAACGGTATTTGGTGACCGATTTCGGCACGTTTCTGATAAATGATGGCGGCAACGAGACTTCCGGGGTCGGGCTCGGTTATGGCGCGAACCTCGACTGGTTCGTTCAGCCGCGCCCGGGCCATCGCATCCGGTTGCGCGCCTCCTATGCGGGGGCGTGGTATCACACCGCGATTTTGCGCTATTCGGAGCCCGGGCTCGCCCTGCGCTACGAGTATCTCGGCGGGGGCGCGCCTTGGTCGGTCGAGGCGTTTTTGCGCGACCGGCGCTATGGAGGCGGGTCGCAGGATATCACGTCGGACAACCTCACGCGGGGAGTGCGGTTCGCGAAAGTGTGGCGGTCCGCAGGGGGCGGGCGCACGATTTTCCGGCTGGACGGCGAGTATGCCAGCTACAGTGAGAAGCCCTACCTGACGGGCCCGAGATATTTCGTGGACCTCGCGCGCCGAACGAGATTGGGGCAACGTAGCGCTCTGAGCTATGGCCTGCGGCTGGAACGCGCCTTGCCGCGAAAGGATTACCACCGCTATTCCGGCGTCGAGCTGCGCGTGGGCTTCGATCGACCGCTTTTCGACGGAGTACGTGGGGGGCTGTCGCTCAGCTACGGAGAGCGCCGCTACGACGCCGCCTTTCCGATCGTCGGGGTGCACCGTCGGGACCGGACCGCGAGCCTCGGGCTGAGCCTCGAATTGAAACGAGCGAAAATCCTCGGTCAAACGCCCCGGATCACCTGCAGCGCGCGGCGCACCCGGTCGAATGTCGCGCTCTACACGACGAACTCGGTTGATTGCGCTTTGTCCCTAAAGCTTGATTTTTGAGCGAAATTCGGCATCTATGTCGAATGTTAATCGGTGAGCATTTTAGCTTCAGTGTTTTTTTCGGCGCATTGCTCGGCGGTCCGGTTGGCTTTGATTTGAAGAGTTTTGGGGGTCCCATGCCGAGTTTCGATCCGCGGCGCGTCGTTTTCCGAGAAACGCACGCAATTTTAGATTTGACCCGACCGCACCGGCTGACCTGACACGATGCCACGTTTCATATCGCATCACGAAATTTACGATGCCGCGCTCGATGACGAGCTTTTCACCGCGCTGCCAAACATGCTCGCGCAGGTGATCGGCATCCCGTCCGCTGTCTTCATCTGGCTCCATCCCGGCGATTATCGGGAAGTTACCGCCGGAACGCAGGCGGATGCCAATCTCGATTACAATTCTTTCGAAGGTCACGATCCCTGGTTGGCCCACGGTACGCCGGAGAAGTGCGGCAGAGGCCTGTTTCGTTTGTCGAACCACGTGAGCGCACAGGAGTTCGAGCGCAGCGAAATGTATAACGATTTCATCGTGAAGAACGGTGTCGATCGCTACTGGTGTCTCGCGATGATGCAGAGCACCCGCGACGGTCTGGTCGCTACGGCCTTCCACAAAGGCAAGCGCGGGGGCGATTTCACCGATCCCGAGGTGGAGACTCTCGGTTTGCATGTCCAGGATCTGGGACGCCTGCACAAGATCCGCCGGGAGCTGCATCGCGCCAGTATCCAGCAGGTCACCGCGCCCGACCGTAGCCTGCTTGATGACGCCCCGATCTTCGAGCTCGACCACGAAGGGCGGCTCGTGCGGATGAACGGGAAAGCCGAGCTGCTGCTCGATCTTCATCCGCTGCTGGTGCTCGACTTCGAACGGAAATTACGGTCACGCGGGCCGATGCACGGGGTTTTGCGCCAAGCCATCGGACGGTCGACAGATGCGGTGAAGAGCCAGGCAGGCGCGCTCGACCTACCTCAAATGCGCGCGACTGACGGGCGAATTATACCGAAACTGAGGCTGAACCTCCTGCCGCGAACTGACGGGGGCCGGAAGGTCTGGGTTATCGCGACGAGTGACGAAGAGGATGGAATACGAAATCTGGTCGCGGCCCCACGTGAGAAGATGCGGCTCACGCCACGCGAGCGGGACGTTCTTCAGGGAATTATCCGGGGCCGCAGGCGGGACCAACTCGCCAATGATCTCGACATCGCCATTCCGACAGTCGATCTGCATAGCGCCAATCTTCGCCGCAAACTCGGGGCACGGACCATCGCGGAGGCCGTTGCCATCGCCTTGCAGTTTGGACTGATGTAGGTCCTGCGTGAAGGTGTCGCTCTGGGACGAGGGCTACAATTCAATGGACGATCCGGGTCAAATGCCGCCCATGGGGTTCGGCATGATTGGCGCTGGAGAACAGGTCAGACGGCTACGATAGCCGTGGCCGCGACACCCTCGGTCGGCCCTGCGGGCATCGCACCAGTTCGCTGGACTACGCGGCTGCACCGAACAGTTACGCCTCACGACTTTTGAAAAAGCGCCGGACGTAGAAGCCGACCCCGATCAGGATCGCAACGAGCACCACGCCATTGAGGGCGTGCATCGTGTTGCGCAGGGCTGGGCTTTTGTCCCACGCTTGGCCGAGCTTGAGGCCGACATAGGCGAGGACGAGGCACCAGGGCCAAGATCCGATGAACGTGTAAATCTGGAATTTCCAGAACGGCATCCGAGCGATTCCGGCCGGGAGGGAGATGAAGGTCCGCACCAGCGGCAAGAGCCTCGAGACGAAGACCGCGGCGCTGCCATAACGGGAGAACCAGCGATCGGCCCGGTCCAGATCCGATTGGCTGAGCAAAATGTATCGCCCCCAACGTTCGACGGCGCGGCGACCGCCGTAAGCACCAACGAAATAGGCGAGGGTCGACCCGATATTGCAGCCGATTGCGCCAACGGTGGCGACCAAAAGCAGCGAGAACTGACCTTTCGAGGCGAGATAGCCCGAGAAGGGCATGATCACTTCCGATGGGAGCGGGATACAGGCGGATTCAACCGCCATCAGCGCAGCGATCCCGGCATAGCCCATGGAACTGATCGCATGGGTTATAAAGCCCGCGATGGCTCCCATCAGTCCTGAAATCATGTCTCATTCCTCCCGCATCTGGCCCAGTGCTTCCCCTGAGGTTTCCGGCAAAGACACAGCCTTGCGGTCGTGGGGCAATCTGAAGGTGTGGCGGCGATGAAGGCGGGAAAGAAAGCTCGCGAAACCGTGTCCCAGCCGCGAGAGACATGGGTCGGGCGGGCTCATCGAGAAGCGTGTGAATGCGTGCATGTCACCTGCGTTTGTCCCTTCGCTGGTAGAACGTCATTAGCGCGGCACATTTCCCCCATCACAACGTTGGAAAGCGCATCTCCACCCGCAGACCGCGTTCGAGGTTTTGCAGGCGCAGCTCGCCCCCGTGTATCTGCGCGATGGCGTCGACGAGGCTCAGGCCCAAACCGCTGCCTTGGGTATTACGGCTCTGGTCCAGGCGGACGAAACGTTCGCGCACCCGCGCCAGATCGCGGTCCGGGATGCCGGGGCCGTTATCTGTCACGCTCAGCACGACATTCTGGCTTGCCTCGTGCACGCCTATCGAGACCCGTGCCGGGGAGGGGCTGTAGCGAAGCGCATTGTCCACGAGGTTCACGAGCGCCTGAAACAGAAGCTCGCGGTCGCCCTCGATAGAAATGTCCTCGGGCAGATCAAGTGCCAGTTCCTGCCCTGCATCCTCCGCCCCCGCGCCGAGCATCTCCGCGACATCTTGACAGAGCTGCGTGAGATTGACGGGCGCGCGCGTGATCTCGACCATTCCGGCTTGCATCCGGGAGAGGCGCAGGATCGCATCGAAGGTTTCCGAGACCTGATCGAGATCGCTCAGGGCTTTCCCGATCTCGCCGCGCTGCGCCAACGGCAGGGACGCATCCAATGCCACCGGTTCGAGCCGCAGCCGCAGTCGGGCGAGCGGCGCGCGCAGGTCATGGGCGACATCGGTCGAGACCTGACGGATCGACGCGATCCCTGCCTCCAACTGGTCGAGTGCCTCATCCACGCTTTGCGCCAGACGCGCCACGTCGTCATCGCCTTCGTCGCGGATGCGCAATCCGTGGCGGCCTTCGCCAACCGCGTGAAGGACCTGCTCCATCCGGTCGATGCGAGCCTCGTTTCGCCGCGCGATGAAGACCGCAAAACTGATCGACAGCAGAAGCGCGAGCCCGAGGCCCCAGCCGAAGCTCGTGGCGAGGATTTCGCCCTGTTCGCGCAGCCACGCATCGTCGCGCCCCGTCATCAGCCAGCCTGACGGAAGCTGCATCCCGTAGGTGACATAGCCCTCGGGCACATTCGCACCGGGTGGGTCGAGCAGCGTCAGGCCGGACCCCGGTTCGAGGTGTCGCGTGCCTTCGAACGAGGCGGCGACGCGGACATTGCCAAGTGCGTCAGAGCCATCGGCTGGCACGAAGGTCACGATATTCGCGCCGTCGCGGCTCGTCGTCATCCGCGCTGTGATCTGCTCGCTCAGGTCCTGCATGTCGGCGCCTCGGGCGGAGAGGGCGAGCGCCTCAGTATCGGCGCGGACCTCGCCCTCGAGGCGGAGGCTCATTTCCTTGGATTGCAGAACGTATGACACGCCGCCCGCGACGAGTGCCGCGAATGCGAAGACCGTGGAGATCGCGATGGCGAAGCGCATCGACCAAGTGAACGCACGCATCACGAGGCCTCGAACACGTAGCCGATCCCGTGCAGCGTGGTCAGGTAGGGGGTGGCGTAAGGCTTGTCGATCTTGCCGCGCAGACGGCTGATATGGGTCTCGACGACGCTGCTTTTCGGGTCGAAATGGATGTCCCAGATCGCCTCCAGCAGGATCGTCTTGGTCTGCACCCGGCCGGGACGTTCCATGAAGTGCTTCAGGAGCATGAATTCACGCGGCTGCAATTCGATGCACTGGCCGTCGCGCCATGCCTCGCGGGCGAGAAGGTCGAGACGCAGATCGCCCTGAACCAGTTCGGTCACCTCGGCCTTGAGGGCGGGGCGGCGCGCGATCGTGTCGATCCGCGCGAGCAGTTCCACGAAGGCGAAGGGCTTGACCATGTAGTCGTCGGCCCCCGCACGCAGCCCGGCGACGCGATCCTCGACGCTGCCCATCGCGGTCAGCAGAATGGCGGGCGTGGCGATCTGCGCCGCGCGCAGCGCCTTGAGCAGGGCCAACCCGTCGAGCCCCGGCATCATCCGGTCGAATATGAACAGATCGTAGCTCTGCGCGGTCGCTTGCGTCAGCGCTTCGCGCCCGTCGCGGAGCAGGTCGACGGCATGACCTTCGCCGGTCAGCCCCTTGCGAAGGTAGTCTCCGGTTTCGGCATCGTCTTCGGCAATCAGGATCTTCATCGCACCATCCTTCGATAACGGACCGGGATTGTCACGGGCGGCTCCGCAAGGTCTGTGCGATTTCTTACAAATTCGTAAGACGGGAGCAAAACGCTTCGTCCTTCTGCAGGGGATTGCTGGCGGCATCGATGTGGATGCATCGCAAGCAATGAGGACCTTATGCGAAACCTGCTTCTCTCCGCCGCGCTGATCGCGGTGCCGGTCGCGTCATTTTCAATGGTCGAAATGGCCATGAGTACGGGAGCGCCGGGCGCTTCCGCGCCGCAAGCTGCGAGCCTCGGCGATATGAGCCCTTACGAGACGATCGTGAGCGATACACAGACGCTTGCCAAGAAAGGCGAGTTCACCGCCGCAGAGAAACGCATCACCGATCTGGAGACCCTTTGGGACAAGAACGCGGCCAAGCTGCGCAAGGCCGATCCTTCGGCCTGGGGCGTGATCGACGGGGCGGCGGACAAGGCTTTCGCCGCCCTGCGGACGAAGTCGCCGAACGCGAAGAGCGTGATGCAGAGCCTTGACGGGCTGCAGACGGCGCTTGCCGATCCGGTGCCCTCGGAAGTCGGGGCCGTGCAGAAAGTCGCGGGCATCGCGGTGACCGACAAGACCGGCCACGCGCTGCCCTGCGAGGCGATGATCGGGCAAGTGCGAGATACGCTCGGCGGCAAAACCGCGCCGCAAGCGGTCTCCGATCTTCAGGCGAAAGCGCTAGAGCGCTGCAACGCGGATGACGACACCCGCGCCGATGCCTTCTCGGCGCAGGCGCTGGCAATGCTGAACAACTGAGGCGCATCATGAGTTACCAACAGACTTTCATCTACCCCGACGAAGAGTTGACCAATCCAGTCAGCCGCGTTCCCGAGGTCACGCCGGGCTTCTGGCTCATCAAACTGATGGCGGTGACGATGGGCGAGACGGCAGCCGACTTTCTGGCTGTCAATCTGGGCCTCGGCCTGACCGCGACGACTATCCTGATGACCGCGATCCTCGCCCTCGTGATCCGCTGGCAATTCGCGCAGCGCCGTTATGTGCCCGCGGTCTACTGGTCGGCGGTGGTGCTGATCTCGATCGTGGGGACGCTGATCACCGACAACATGACCGACAATCTCGGGATTCCGCTGATCGACTCGACGATCGGGTTCACGATCCTGCTGGGCGCGACCTTTGCGGCGTGGTTCGCCTCCGAGCGCACGCTCTCGATCCATGAGGTCTACACGGCCCGGCGCGAAGGGTTCTACTGGCTCGCGATCCTGTTCACCTTCGCGCTCGGTACAGCGGTCGGCGATCTGATCTCGGAGCAGTTCGGCATCGGCTATCTCGCGACCGGCATTCTTTTCGGGCTGATCATCGCGTCGCTCGCTTCGGGATATGCCGCGCTCAAGCTCGACGGGCTCTGGGCGTTCTGGCTGTGCTATATCTTCACCCGCCCGCTGGGCGCGTCCTTCGGCGATCTTCTCTCGCAACCCACCGAGTATGGCGGGCTGGGCTTCGGCACCATTCCCACCAGCCTCGGCTTCCTTGCCGTCATCGCGATCACCGTTGCCGCGATGACTGTGAAACGCAGGCGCGTCTGACTCCCTTTCCAGATCGTACGCCGCGTGGCCCTCCGTCCCGACCGTCCGGGGCGGAGGGTTTTTCGTTCTGGCCAAGTCAGAAACCCGGCTTCTCACGGATTTGTAAGAAACGGGCGAATTCGATCCGGATCGCGGCGGGCAAGCTCCTCTCAACATCAAAAGGAGGTGCCCAGAGATGCAAACAGACACACCGGCCGTCAGCACGCGGGGGCTTACCCTGCGCTGCGGCGAGTTCACCGCGCTCCAGCCGCTCGACCTCGACATTGGCCGCGGCGAGATCTTCGGATTTCTCGGCCATAACGGTGCGGGCAAGACGACGACGATCCGGCTTCTGACGACACTTATGGAGCCCAGCGGCGGCACGGCGAGCGTCGCCGGCTGCGACCTCGCGCATAACCGGATCGCGCTGCGCCGTGCCATCGGCTACCTGCCCGAAAACGTCCGCCTCTACGATACGCTCACCACGCGCGAGAACCTGCGCTTCTTCGCGGCCCTCTCGCGGATCGAGGACGCCCGCGACCGCGTCGAGGAGGTGATGGAGTTCCTCGGCATCACAGACCTTGCCGACCGCCGGATCGCGACCTTCTCGAAGGGGATGCGCCAGCGGGTCGGGCTCGCGCAGGCCATCGTCCACCGCCCGCAGGTCCTGTTCCTCGATGAACCGACCTCGGGGCTCGATCCGATGGGGGTACGCCAGTTGCGCGAGGTGCTTGAGCGGTTGAACGGGCAGGGCATGACGATCTTCATGAATACCCACCTGCTGAGCGAAGTGGCGCGGTCCTGTTCCTCCATCGGCGTGCTGTCGCATGGCCAGTTGGTCTTCCACGACACGATCGAGACGGTGAACGCGCGCTACGGCTCGGAAGAGGCCCTCGAGGAGCTTTACCTCTCGGTGGTGCCGGATCGCGAGGTCGCGGCGTGACACCTTCCACGATCCTACGCCGCCACGCGCTCGCCGCGCTTGCGCGCGAGCGGACGATCGCGCTGGTGGCCGCTTTGTTCGCCGCGCTGGTGCTGGTCTCGGCCTATCTGGGCTGGTCCGCGACCTCGACGGTCGACGCGATCTACGCGAGCGCCACGCATTGGTTCGAAGCCAATGGCAAGCTGGTGCCGTCGAACCCGGTCACGCAAGGCTCGCCGCTGGCGCTGCTGCGCAATCTCACGATCTATATCAGCCTGATCGGCGCCTTCTCGGCCATCGTGATCGGCTACCGGATGGTCGAGACCGACCGTCGGGCCGGGGTGCTGCCGCTGATCGGCGCGCGCCCGCTGGAGCGGCTCGATTACGCGCGGGGCAAGGTCTCGGCGCTGGCGCTGGCCGTCGGCGGTCTCGCGGCGCTTGCGGGTGTGGTGGGGGCTGCGACCCTCGCCATCCTACCTTCGGTGCATCTCGCCGCCGGGGACTGGGCGCGGCTCGCTGCGTTCTTCACATTGGGTTGGCTCTACATGATGACCTTCGGGCTGATCGCGATCGGCGCCTCGGCGCGGGCGCGCAGCGAAACCGTGGGGCTGATGGTTCCGACGGTGGTCTGGCTGGTGCTGACCTTCGTCTGGCCCGCGCTGACCGGGAACATCCTGCCCACCGCTGCGATCAACCCGATCTCGGCGCTCGCACCCGCCCCGCAATCCACGATCTTCGACCTCTCCGCGATGCTGCTCGGGCCGTTCTCTCTGGCCGAAGCCTACAAGTATCTCGGCGCGGAGCTGATGGGCTATCTGCCCGACGGCCTGCCGCCGCGCGGCCCCGTGCCCCCGCTGGTCGTGATGATGCTCTTCGCTGCGGGCTCCGGCCTCTATGCGCTGCGCGGATGCCTCAAGCTCGACATGACGAAGGGAGGCCCCGATGCCTGATCTCTCCGCTATTCCCACCATTGCGCTCAAGGATGCACGGATCGCGCTGCGCGACCGTTTCCTGCTGGCCGCGACCCTGGCGCTCGTCGCCGCTGCGCTGATCTCGCTGATCACCGGCACGGTCGCGATGCGCACCGATGTCGCCACCTACATGGCCGCGAAACAGCAGCTGCTGGCGCTCGGCAAAAGCCTCGGTTCGATCGCGGCCCCCGAATTCTACCCGCTCAAGCTGATGCGCGGCACGATCGAGCAGATCGAGATCATGGGCGCAGTGATTGCGCTGATCGCGGGCTACCGCGCCGCCGTCGAAGAGCGCGGGCGCCAGACGCTGGCGCTGATCCTGACGCGCCCCCTTTCGAACTGGCAGTTCCTCGCCGCGAAGCTGCTAGGCGGGGCCGGGTTGATGGCGACCGCGCTGGCCTTCGTCTTCGCGCTTTGCGCCGTAGTGCTCGCGCTCGGTTCAGGCATTGGCATCGGGGCGAATGACCTGTTGCGGCTCGCGATCACCTGGGGGGCTTCGACGCTCTATCTCAGCGCGATCTTCGCGGTGGGCTTCGGCCTCAGCCTCTGGCTGAAAAGCCCCGCGAGCGGGCTGCTCTACGCCTTCGCTCTGTGGCTGCTGGTGGTCCTCGTCGCGCCGCAGATCGGCGACACGATGGACCCCGACAATCAGGTCGCGGGCGGTGTCTTCGCGCAGCTTTCGATCCCGAAGGCCGAGCAGACCAAGATCAAGCAGGGCTTCGCCACCTACGAGACCATCCGCAACGGGATCGAGGTCTCGTCCGTGACCAAGCATTACGAGCGCTTCACCTTCGCGGTGCTCGGAATCAAGGACATCTACACCGGCAAAGCGCTCGGGCCGATCTGGGCCGACAAGAAGGGCGATGCCTGGTTCCTCGTTCTCTTCACCCTCGGCCTCGGCGGGCTCGTCCTGCTGCGTCCGATCCGTGCCGACCGTCTGACCAAGGAGACCTGACGATGAACAAGACTCTCTCTACCCTGACCGTGCTGCTGATGCTCGCCGCTGGCGGCGCCCAAGCCGCGCAGACCGATACCGACAAGGATGGCGTGCCCGACATGGCAGAGCCACTGCTGCACACCGATCCGCAGAACCCCGACACCGATGGCGACGGGCAGAACGATCTGGCCGACAAGAACCCGGTGGTGGCGCAAAGCCCGATCCAGCCCGGGGGTACCGCCGCGCTGTTCCATATCGGAGAACTGCTGGTCGAGAACAATGTCGACCCCGCGACCCATACGGACGCGCCCGATCACCTCGAGATTCAGCTGGTCAATGACAGCGCCAAACCGCTGAGCGGCTTCACCCTTTTCTACACGATCACCGATGCCGATAGCGGCGCGAAGGAGGCCTATATCCTGCACCCCGACGTGACGGTTCCCGCCAATGGCTCGGCCCGCATCCATGTCGATGACAGCGGCAAGCCGGGGCATCTGCGCGCGAACCCGAACTCGATCTACACCACCGCGCAATCCGCGAAACAGGTCGAGGTGAGCCTGCAGCTTCCGGACTCTGCCGCGGTGACGCAGGGCGTCAAGAAAGACGCCGGTGGCGCCGAGCAGGCGGATTGATCCCGACACGATCGGATCGCGGCCCCGCTCCGCGGGGTCGCAGAGGGAGGCAGAGGCAATGAAACTCCGTAAAATCGCGCAGATCGTGGGCACCGTATTGCTCGGCACGCTCGCGGCGCTGGTGCTCTATTTCGGGTATCTTCAAGTGACTGGAAATTTCCACACCGTGGTGGCTGGCGAGTTCTATCGGTCGAACCAGCCAACGGCCGAGCGGCTGAAATCCTACAAGGAAAAGGACGGCATCCGATCGGTTCTCAACCTGCGCGGAGCTCATCCGGGACAGGCGTGGTATGACGAAGAGAAGGCCGCGGCGCAGCGGCTGGGGCTGACGCTGATCGATTTCAAAATGTCCGATCACGAGGTCCTGAGCCCCGCGCGCATCGCCGCGTTAGAAGCGGCCATGGCCGCCGCGCCGAAACCCTTGCTGGTCCACTGCAAAGCCGGTGCAGATCGCACAGGATTGGCCGCGGCCCTTTATCTCACGCATCAGAAAAAGCGCTCGCCGTCCGAGGCAGGCTGGCAGTTGTCGCTGCTTTACGGCCATGTCGGCGTGCCCCGGCTCTCCAGAGCTTGGCCGATGGACGAGACATGGATCGCGGCCAACAGTTGACGAATTTCGAACCTCTTAGTTGCAGGTCTTATGATGGTGGGAAAGTCTCGTTTTTCTCGTGAGCGGACTTTCGAGAGACGCGCAGCGAATGTCTGCTTTCCGTCCTTCCCTTCAGGTGCTGTCTCGGCCCAAAGTGGCCGTTAATAATTCCTGCGGCAGAAGACCGATTGCTGCATGGTGAGAATGTTATCCCGTAATTTTCGATCTGCCGCGACGACTCTGTCTGGTCGTCGGTGCGGTCTCGTGCGACTGCCGCTCGCGACCGCCTGAGCCTCAGAACCGGGTGCCCCAATGCGGGTGAAGGTCGTCGATCACCAGCGGATGGCGATGCGTGCGTTGGCCCTGAAGATGCGGATGGTCGGGCGAGAGATTGTCGTGGCGGTGCTCCAGCGTGACCGGATCGCCGGAGGGCCAGACTCGCAGCGCCACGATCAGGCCGAACGTCGCCACCCCTGCGAGCCCGAGAAGCGCAGTGACCGCGCCGAACTCAGTCATCAGCCAGCCGGAGAGTGGATAGGTCATCAGCCAGCAGGCATGGCTCAGGGCAAATTGCGCGGCGAAGAGGGCCGGTCGATCCTCCGAATGCGAGGACCGTCGCAGCAAGCGACCCGACGGTGTCAGCACTGCCGAATAGCCCAGGCCCGTCGCCAGCCATGCCGCGAGCAGCAGAGGCCAGCTGAGCCCGATGGCCGAGATCGCTACGGCAAGGCCGAGGAGCGTGCCGATCATCACGGCTGCACCGGACAGCATCACCGGGCGATCCGGGACGCTCTCGAGCAGGCGCGGCAGGCCGAGCGCCGCCAGCATCGACCCCGCCCCAAAGGCGAACATCGTCCAGGCCAGATCGCTGTCCGAGAGGTTGAGCCCGCCGCGCACCAGCACGACCGAATTCACCAGCACCATCGCGCCTGCAGCCGCCGCGGCAAGGTTCACCGCCAGAAGCCCGCGCAGCCGGGGGGTCGCGAGGTAAATCCGGATACCGCGTGTGGTTCGGTCGTAGATGCCGCGCCGGGTTGCCGCCTGCGGGCTCGGCAGGATCACCGACACCACCAGCATGGCCGAGCCCGCAAACCCCGCGACCGTGCCGAGAAACAGGCTGTTATAGCTCATCACCGCGAGCAGCAGCGCCGCGAGCGTGGGACTGACGATATTCTCAAGGTCATAGGCCAGTCGGGACAGGGAAAGCGCTCGAGTGTAGCGCTCTTCTTCCGGCAGCACATCCGGCAGCGTCGCCTGAAATGTCGGGGTGAAGGCGGCGGAGGCCGATTGCAGCACGAAGATCAGCACATAGACTTGCCAGACCTCGGTTACGAAAGGCAGCGCCAGTGCTGCGCAGGCCCGGACGAGGTCGAGCGCAACGAGCAGCGCCCGTCGGTTCACCCTGTCGGCGAAGGCGCCTGCCACCGGCGCGATGCCGACATAGGCGACCATCTTGATCGTGAAGACCGTGCCCAGCACCATCCCCGCATTGTCCCCGGCCAGATCGTAGGCCAGCAGCCCGAGCGCCACCGTGGCGAGCCCGGTGCCGAGAAGCGCTACGATCTGCGCGGCGAAGAGGTGGCGATAGGTTCTGTCTGCGAGGATAGCGAGCATGGGCTCATGAATAGCTTGAAATGGCCTCGCGGTCCAAGCGACCCATCTCGGTCTTCGGGTCGCGGCCCTCACCCAAGCGGTCATCGGAAGGGGCCAGCTTGGCGCTCGGGAGATCGCGCCCGACGGCTCTCGAATGTTCCCCGAGTCTGATCTCCGAGCGCAGCCCGATCATTCTTCGAGCGCTTTTCGGCGGGCCTGATATTCCTCGGGATCGATTTCTCCCTTCGCAAGGCGTTCCTTGAGAATGTCGAGGGCGGTGCTCTGGCTCCGTCCCGGTCCGCGCTCCATCAACCAGCGCACGGCAAGCACGGCGAGGACGATGAGCACGCCCCAGAACACAACCATCATGCCGACACCGAAGAAGCCGTAGCCTTCGCCCCACATCATCGGATGACCGTAATAGCCCTCTGCATAGCCGCCCGGCGCATCGGCGAAAGCGACTGCCGGGGCAAGGGGTGCGAGACATGCAGTGAAAAGAGAAAGTTTGGTCATAGTCGCCTCCACGCGTTTGTTTTGGCGTCGATACACCTTTGATGAGTGCCGGACATTGAGCCAGATCAACGGCGCGCTCCGAAGGACGCCACAGCGTAGAAAAATCATTGGGTGAAAGCGAGTTGCCGGTAGGCGGCCTCGGCCATTGGCCAGAGCGCGGTGCCGCTCAAAGGTGCGGACAGGGCGAAGCCGTAGCCCCGATCAACCCAGATCAGACTCGCCACTCCATCCGCCCCTTCGGTCAGGCGAAACGCGGTCTCTCCGGTAGAAAGCGCCGTGACATAGAGCGTCAGCCGCGCCCCCGCTTGGGTTTCATACATAAGCTGCGCCGCGGGGCCTCGATCGGCGGGCAGTAGGCGCCCGCCCACGAGGCTGTAGCCTTGCGCCGAGAGGTCCGGGGCGACGAGTTTGCGGTCGAGCCGCTTCGTCAGCCAGGCCATCAGGTGATCGCGCTCCCGTGCGGCGACTTCGACCGGATGGACGACCTCCACCGTATAGACCGCATGGGCGACCTGTGCCTCGCGGGCGAGCTCTCTCAGTGGGGCGGTCGGTGGGGCGCTCCCATCCTGACGCGCCAGCCCCCAACCGGCGCCAAGCCCTGCAGCGAAGAGCGCCAAAGCGGCCGCCATCCGTGTCCAGACAGGCCGGGTCGGCGGGGCGATGCGTAGCCGCGCCGGGATAGGCGCAGCGTGGATCGGCGCGAGGGCTGCGCGCAGGGCGTCGCGATCGGCGCGCATCGCGGAGAGCCGCTGCGCCAGCGCGGGGTCCGCCGCGAGCTTCGTCTGCACCCGGGCGCGGGCCTCGGGCGGGAGCCGGTCATCGAGATAGGCGTGCAGCTCCGCCTCGTTCAGCATGTTGGTTTCCGCATGGGGATCTGTCATTTGAGCCTCCGCAGATGGGGACGGCGCGGGCGGTCGGGGCGGTCATGGCCGGTCATCTCGCGCAGCGCCTCTCGGCCTCGGGCAAGACGTGACATCACCGTGCCCTTGGGCAGACCGAGGATCCGGGCGACTGCCTCATAGCTGAAATCCTCGACACCGACCAAAAGCAATACTTCCTGCTGCTCGATCGGCAGGCGTGCCAGAGCCCCCAGCACATCGCCGAGAAACACGACCGTCTCGGCATCGACCGTCGTCCCGGCGAGATCGTCGGGATCGACGGCTCGCGTCTCGGGTTGCCGCGCGCGGTGTCGGTGCGCGTCGTGGTAGAGGTTGCGCAAAATGCGAAACAACCAGGCCCGCAGCTTGTCCTCCGAGCGCAGCAGGTGCCAGCGCGTCAGCGCCCGGGCGAGACAGTCCTGCACCAGATCATCCGCCGCATCGCGCTCGCGGGTCAGCGCGAAGGCGAAGCGGCGCAGCGCGGGGATCTGCGCCTCGATCAGATGGCGGGTGCGAAGGGTCACATGGGCGGGCCTTGCTTGACCGGGCGGCCTCGATGGGACGCCGCCCGGAGATTGCGTCAGGGCTGGGCGACCTTCCAGGCGCCGTTGGCGACGCCATCGCCGGTCACGTCGCCCGGCTTCATGTCGTTCTTCCAAGTATACAGCGGTTGGCCCTTATACGCCCATTGCTTCGTGCCGTCGTCGCGGGTGATTACGCTCCAGTCGCCCATCGCCTGATCTTCGGCGGTGGCCATCAGCGGCGGCCAGTTGGTCGCGCAAGGACCGTTGCAAGCGGACATGCCCTCGCTGTCCTTCGCGAAAGTGTAGAGCGTCATGCCCGCGGAATCGACCAGCGTTGGCCCCTTGGCGGTGTCGGTGACACTGGCGGGATCGGCTTGCGCAATGCTCGCGGCCAGCAAAACGGCAGTGGTCAGCAGAAATCGTTTCATCTTCCTCTCCTCTCGGAATTGGGTCCTGTAGGGAAGAAGACGACCCCGGCGCGGGAATAATCCCGGCCGGGGCAAAAAAATTTGAATTGTAAGGATGGGCCTCAGGCCAGACGGGCCTGCAGGCTGCGGCTCTGCCAGCGCAGGATGCCTGCGACCGTGGCCCAGTAGACGATCCAGCCGCCCAGCGTCGCGGCGTCCGGCGCGGCGCGATAGCCGGTCAGCGCAGAGATCAGCCCGCCAAGACGGTCGCCGTCATCGAGCACCGCGCTCATATCCCAGAGCGGCGCGCCGAAGGGCAGGATGCCTGCCGAGACGAGATCATCTACACCGGTGGTGAAAAGCGCCGCGCCCAGAAGCAGCAGCATCACCTCGGACACACGGAAGAAGCCACGCCACGGCATGAAACGCGCCCCGGCCCGCAGCGCCGCATAGCTTGCCCCTGCGGCAGCCACGCCCACGGCGATCGAGGCCAGAACCCCTGCCATCTCGCTCTGCTTCGCCGCCGCGAGCGAGCCATAGAGGAAGACCACCGTTTCCGAGCCCTCGCGTGCCACCGCCGCCATCGCGAGCACGAAGACCGCCCACCAGCTTTGGCGTATCGCGGCGGCTTTCAGCCCGGCCTCGAGGTCGCGTTTCAGCGTGCGGCCATGGCCGCGCATCCAGACCACCATCTGCACGATCAG